>NZ_JBPEHJ010000001.1:545579-909532 GCF_051201075.1 Niabella hirudinis | reverse complement strand
GGTTCGCTAAGATTTTAAACCTTTGCGGTTCATGGCGCGCTTTGCGGTTGAGTTTTGCCGCCCGTTGTAGTTTATTTCGCGCGGAGGCGCAACGGAGCAAAGACGCAGTGATGCCGTTCAAGCGCTTCGTGTTTCTTTGAGCCTTCGTGGCTCCTATGTTTGTTTTTTTAAGTTTTTTGAGATTTTGATTAAAGATACCAATAGATTTGAGAGCTTATAAAGTGAAAAAGAGTGAGAGTTAATTAGTGTCTAAACAACTTTCATAGTATGTTCTCACAGAGATATAACCTCACTCTTTTTTATCTCTTCGAGTTTGAACAGAATGTAAGGAATGTCCATTTATCGCGACAGAACCAGAGTATCCAGCCAGGAGACAAAACGAAGGGAGATTTTTCACTTTATTTTTTTTATTTAAAAGTATTGGTATGAGACAAATTGTAAAGCAGGTTTGTGGTATTGACATAGCGCAAAACGAGTTGGTAGTAGCCCTTGGTCGGATGCACGATGATTTAAGCCCGGAAGTACATGTTTATAAAGCGTTCACTAACAATACAAAAGGCTTTGAGTTGTTGCTGAAATGGGTAAAGAAGTGGTCCGGGGATGGTGTTGATGTACACTATGTAATGGAAGCCACCGGTGTATATCATGAAAAGTTAGCCTACTATCTTTATTTGCATGCTCCGTCACTGAGTATTGTGCTACCGAATAAGATCAGCAATTACCTCAGAACCCTGGATGTAAAAACAGTTACGGATAAAACAGCCTCAGAGGGCATTACCTTGTTTGGGTTAGAACGAAAATTAAATAATTGGAGCCCGCCGGATCCGGTATATAAACAAATGCGTCAATTGGTAAGGGAGCGGGACCAGATAGTGCAAATCCGCACCATAGCTAAGAATCAGCTTCACGCCGAGCAGGCAGAAATGTTCCCGCTAAAAGGCACCATAGCCCGGCTGAACAAGCATATAGCGCTTTTAGACAAACAGGTTGGAGAGGTTGTTGCTGACATCAACGAATTAGTCAAATCAAACGAAAAAATAGACGCTATAGTGGAATTATTAGCTTCGATTCCGGGAGTGGGCTTATTGACAGCGGCAACGGTTTTGGCAGAGACCAATGGCTTTGATTTGATCAGAAACAAAAGACAACTGGCCAGCTATGCAGGGTTGGATGTGAAAGAAAGGACATCAGGAACCTCGGTAAAAGGCAAGCCTAAAATATCGAAACGGGGAAATAAATATTTACGAAAAGCCATGCATATGCCGGCATTAGCAGCTATCAGGCATGATGAGCGTTTCAAGGGTGTCTTTGCAAGATTAGTCGCTAAACACGGTATCAAAATGAAAGCGGCCGTAGCAGTGCAAAGAAAGATCTTAGAACTGATGTACACATTATTTAAAAAACAAGAAAAGTATAACAACGATTATTTGAAAACGCAAAATCAGCCAGAAAACGCTGAAATAGAAATAAAAAAAGTAAAGAGCAATATTAAATAATTGCTCTCTTACACAGGCTGGCATAAAGCCGCCTAAAACACAAAATTAAAAAATATTTTGGTTCTTAACACAGAATCTTTGTGGCCTCAATGATCTATTTCACGCTTTGTGGCGCTCTCCTTAGTTTGCCAGTTCAATCATCGCTTCCAGCTCTTTTTGCAGGTGCTCGTCCCCGTTAAAACCAACAGCCTGGAACTTGATATTGCCGTCTTTACCAATTATAAATTTTGTGGGGATCCCGGTTACGTTAAACTGTGCTACCACCTTACTGTCATTGTCCATCAAAACCTGGAAATCGTATTTGTTTTTTGCAATAAAATCGGTGGCATTCTTTTGTTTGTCCTCAACCGTTTCCCAGGTGTCTACAAACAAGAAGCGGACGCCGGGGTTGTCTTTGTATTGCTGCACCATTTTTTGCATGGCCGGAAAAGAGGCCTTGCAGGGGCCGCACCAGGTGGCCCAAAAGTCTACCACCACAACCTGGCCCTTGAGGTCCGTAAGCGTTATCTTTTTTCCCGAAAGATCCTGGAGGGCAAATTGAGGAGCGGGGTCATTCTTCATGGTTTTCCGTAGCTCTTCCATCATTTTTTGTTTGGCGCCCAGCTCCAATGTAGTCATATAACCGGCAAAGCCTTCGTCCGATTTATGTTCTTTAATATAGGCTCGTTTTAGTACTTCCTTAATGGCCTCATTGGCTTTTCCTTCTTTTACAAATTTTTCAAGCTGCGGCTTGTATTTTTTAGCCGGTAGCGCTTTTTCAGCCAGCAGGGCATAGGTGCCGTTCTCGTTCGCGTTTGATCCATTGTTAATGGTTAACGCCGCTTCACGCGCAAAGGGAAGCCCTTTTTTGTATTGTCCCTGCTTGTACAGGATCATACCATAAGTATCGGCATAAGTGGCATAGTCGTCTTTTTTTTGCTGCATCCATTCTTTTTTCAGCTGCATTTTTGGTTTTTGATCCCTTGGCGTTTTTAGATCTGCCCGGGCATAATCCACGGTTTCCTTCGAAAGCGCTGCCGCCAATGCAAGATCACTGCTACTGTCTTCCTGCATTTTCCATGCTACGGAATTGTAGGCATTTATTTTATTTTTTTCATCCCTGAATGTAGCGGCATACCGTTTAAAGTTTTGCCAGTCTTTTTTTGAAGCATAGGTGGTAAGGATCTGCCGCTGCATATAATTGATCAGGCTGCTATAGCTGTCCGGATTTTTTTCGGAAGCTGCTGCTTTTGATACCGCTTCAACTATCGCTTCTTTTTTTTGAAGATCGGCTTCGGCCATGTATTTTGCATAATAGTCCTGCTGGGTCAGCTTATTGGGAGGGAGTTTTTCTTTTTTCAGTTTTCCCCAAAAAGCCTGCTGCTGGGGAAACCGCAATAGTCCATATAAGTTAAAGATTTTCGTATAATCTTCTTCGGTTTTTAGTCCCTCCTTTAATGTTTTTTCAATTTCAGCCTGCGCTGCGGTGATGGCTTTTTCCTTGTCGGTGCGGTAAAGTGTAAAAAGGTAGCCGGCTATCAGGGATTCCCTGTTTTCGGGGTATAGTGCCATTTCTTTTTGATAGCTGTCCCGGGCCCGGCCGGCGTCTGTTTTCAGCCCGAATTTCCATTCTGCGATGTTGTTATAGAACTGGGCAGCGCCGGCATAGGCGCCTTTTTTGATTTTGTCGCCTTTATAAAGCGGCACCAGGTACCCGCTGTCCGCGTTTTTGTCTTTTTTATCATCAACGGAAAATCCAAATGCCAGCAGGGTTTGGGCTGTATCTGTCTGGATGGTAGCCGTATACCGCCCATTTGTCTTTTTTAACAGAAGATCTTCCATTTCCTGGCCCCCGGATCCCATTTTTAATACATAAGCATCCGGTGTTTTGGCCGTTCCGCTCAGATCGCCGCCGGGTACATAACTAATGTTTACGGCATCACCTGCCTGGGGGCGTTCGGGGCTAACAATTAAGTTTGATTGTGCGCATAACTGAACGGTTATGAGCAGGGCGGCAGAAAGCAAAAGGTTTTTCATTTTTAATAAATTTCCGGTGAATGTATTGGTTTCTACAAATGTAGTTGATTGTATTAATTTTTTAAGAGATATTATACAAGGCAGGGGCCGGAAATGGTCTTTTTTTTCACAAATAATTTGCATGCCTTTTGTTATCTCCCGGGTGTTTTCAGCGTCTTACCTGTAGAAAATGGAAAGAAAATGAAAAGCCGTATCATAAAATTTTTGGGGTTGGCAGCCGTGATCCTGGTGCTGGGGGGCTGTGGCCCTTCAGCACATGTGGAAACATCCCGGAATGCCAATTTTGACCGGTACCGGAGTTTTGCCTGGGCAGAGAAGAAAGATCGCCGGGGTCGCTCCGGCAGCAGCACGATGATGGAAAACCAGATCCGCGATGCTATTTCCGGCCGCCTTGAGTCCCGTATGGGATGGCGGGAAGTATCCCGCAACCCGGATGTGATTTTAAGCTATGATGTGTTGGTGGAACGGAGTTCGAGGGTTGAATCCGACTCCAGGTATAGCTGGGGTGGTTTCCGTACTTTTTATAACCCTTATAGCCGCCGGTTTTATAATGTGTATTATCCTTCCCGGTTTATGGGATATGATAATTATGAAGTACCAACAAAGGAAGGCACGATCACTGTAACCATGGCAGATGCCCGTACCGATGAAACCGTGATGCAGGGATGGGCAACGGATGAAGTGAACAGCCGCCGGATCTCCGGAAGGGAAATTAACCGGATCGTGGATGCCATTTTCCGGAAATGGGAGTCCGGTACAAAATATGACAACCGGTATGACAACCGCAGAAGGAATACACGCAGCAGCGATCGATATTAAAGAGCGTAGTTTGGTTTGGTAGTTACAACGGGCCCTCTGTTATTTTTAACGGGGGGCCTATTTTTTGTTACAGGTTTAATGTTTCATGTTCTGCCTCACCCTTCGGGAATGTAAAATATGGGATGGCGAGACGGGTTAAAACCCGCTCTTACAATATTCATCTACCGCTATGCGGCGGGTACAGTTTGCATGCTAACTTGACGCGTATGCGATCAATCGGGAGTGGAAATACTGGAACAAATCATCAGACCTGAAGCGGCTTTCAGTTTTCAGTTATTGCACATCGAGTATAAAAACGGCTCCAACCTGAAACTTTAAACCTGGAACCTCACTCATTCCGTTCTTCTAACAGCCGCCCCAGGTCCAGTTCGCGGGTATACATTTCGAGGCTTCCGTCGGCATGCTTTGGCCATGCTTCTTTCGGCCGGTCCCAATAGAGTTCAACGCCATTCCCATCCGGATCATCCAGATACAATGCTTCTGATACGCCATGGTCTGCCGCACCGGTCAAAGGGTATTGCTCCTGTATGAGGCGGTACAGGATATTGGCCAGGTCTTTCCGGGTGGGATAAAGAATGGCCGTATGAAAAAGACCGGGCGCTTTTGCCGGTGCGGGAGGCGCATCCTTGCTGTACCAGGTATTAAGGCCAATGTGATGGTGATACCCGCCGGCAGAAATAAATGCCGCCTGGCTGCCGTACATCGTAGTAACCTCAAACCCCAGCAGGCCGCAATAAAAACCGATGGATCGCTGGAGGTCGGAAACCTTGAGATGTACATGCCCTATTTTAGTTGCGGGCGGAATTTTGTAATCCATAATTTTTGTTTCAGGTTTCACGTTTCAGGTTTCAGGTTCTGTCCGCCGGCCCCGGAACTTTAAACCCGGAACATCAGGCTTCCCACGCAAGCGCACTGGCGCCCAGTATGGCAGCGTCGGCTTCTTTCAGCTCACTAAACACCAGCTTTACTTTATCCTGGAAAATCGGCAGCAGGTTTTTTTCCATGTGCTCCTTGGTGGGCTTCATAATATAATCGCCTGCTTTGATAACCCCTCCAAACAGGATAATAGCTTCCGGCGAAGAGAACATGATAAAATTAGCCAATGCCTCACCCAGTATCTGCCCCGTGTAGCGAAATACTTCCATTGCCGTTTCATCTCCTTTTTCTGCCAGCTCAAACACGGCAAGGGAATCGAGGCGTTCCTCCGGAACATTATTGAGCGCGGAGTGAATATTTTCGGCCCTTAGTTTTTTGGCAGTAATGGCGATGCCGGTAGCGGAGCAGTAGGCTTCCAGCGAACCATGTGCCCCGGTGCTCCAATGTTTGCGACCTCCGGGGCGCACAATAACATGCCCCAGTTCGCCTGCAAATCCATCGTGGCCATACAACATCAGACCGTTGGCTACAATACCGCTGCCCACACCGGTACCCAGGGTAATCATAATGAAATCCTTCATCCCCCGGGCGGCCCCGTACATCATTTCGCCCATAGCAGCAGCATTGGCATCATTGGTGAGCGTACAGGGAATACCAAATTTTTCGCTTACCAGTTTAGCGATAGGAATCACTCCCCGCCAGGGTAGGTTGGGCGCGTATTCGATGGTGCCGGTATAATAATTCCCATTGGGAGCACCCATCCCAATGCCTTTGATCCCTATTGAACTGTTTTTGTCGATGATGGGTTTCATCGCTTCGTAGAGCCCGTCGATAAATGACTCAATGGTTGGGAATGCATCTGTTTTTATGTCCCCCTTATCAATAATTTCACCGCGGTGATTCACTATGCCGTACTTTGTATTGGTGCCACCTATGTCAATCCCAATCGCCAGGTCACTTGACAAATCTAATATTCCCATATCATTTTCCATTTATAAATATTAATGCCCGCCTCCGGAAGTTTTGACATCATAATCGATGCCTTGCTGCTTCAGGGTTGCTTTTGCTTTTATTGCGTAAAAGGCAAGATACGCAAAGCAAGCCACACCAACAAAGTATGAATGCTGGATGCCCAGGTGCTCCGGGGCTGCCAGCCAGCCCTGGAAGAGGCTTACAAAACCGCCTCCCATGATCATAAAGATGAGGAGGCTGGACCCTTTATTGGTAAATTTGCCTAAACCTGCAATTGAGAGGGTAAAAATGCAGGGCCAAAGGGTAGAACAGAACAGTCCCACACAAATAAAGGCATATACGCTGGTCATTTTATCGGCAAATATCCCGATCAGTAAGGCCAGGATACCCATGCAGCTGAAGATCAGCAATTGCCGGGCCGGGTTTCCCTTACTTAAAATGTCGCAGGCGATGAGGCCTACGATTAATAAGGCGTATATATAAAAAGGAGTAATATCATGATTGGCGATCTTATTCACCAGCAGGAAAACTCCAAAAGCAATATAAGGCATCAGGAATCGCAAAATGCTTTTTGCATTTTTGGAAAGATCAAATGCGCCTACAGACCCGGTCCAGCGACCAATCATCAGGCTGGCCCAGTAAAGTGATACAAAGGGCGCGATCTTGTCGGTGGGTGTCTGTAAATGCTCTTTCATAAATTCGGGAAGGTTGGCCGCGGTGCTTACCTCTACGCCTACATATAAGAAGATGGCGATCATCCCCATCACCAGCTGCGGGTAGGCCAATACCGAATGGCGGGCCGGGGGCGTTTTGAGGATTTCCGGTTCCAGCGATTGTTTGCTGCCATCCGGCTCAACATTATCTGTTGTGTCAACCGATTCAAGATCAATTTTATTAGGCACAGAAGAGAACCGGAAGATAATGGCAACAATAACGAATGCCAGGCCTAAGATCAGGTAAGGGACTTTAATGCTCTGGATGTCGGCATTGGAACTTGAGGCGGTAACCGATCCGAAGATGGCAAAGCTGACTACGAGGGGCCCAATGGTGGTGCCAAAATTATTGACGCCTCCTGCAAGGCTTAAACGCTGGGAGCCCAGTTTAGGATCGCCCATGATAATGGCAAGCGGGTTGGCCGCAGTTTGCTGCAGGGAGAAACCCAGGCCTACAATAAATAAACCAACAATAAATAAAGAAAAAGATTCCTGCTCTGCGGCGGGGTAAAACATCAGGGTACCCAAGGCAGAAATAATCAACCCCAATGAAATGCCATTCTTATAGCCGATCTTTTGCAGCAGGTCTTTTCCGATAACACTGCTGATCAGCAGGAAGATCAGCGACCCGATGGTATAGGCTACATAGAAAGCAAAAGAAACCATCTGCGACTGAACCTGGGTTAAATGAAGTTTTTCCTTAAAAACGGGAATCAGGATATCATTACTGGCGGCAACAAAGCCCCAAAAGAAAAACACAATGATGAGCGTTCCAAATTGAGACCACTTTGTCGTTTGATTACTCATGTCAATCGTTTATAGTTTTACAGAAAGTAAATGTAAATAGTTATCATCTAAATAAAAATTTTAATTCTTTCCGCTGCAATTTCTATTCGTTTATAAATAATGCTTACATTAGTAACGGAAGAAATTAGTATTATGGAAATAATTCATGTATCAGCCGAGTGTTATCCCATGGCCAAAGCCGGCGGACTGGGGGATGTGGTGGGGGCCTTGCCAAAATACCAGAATGAGCTGGGGCACGTGGCCAAGGTAGTGATGCCGATGTACCGGACAAAGTTCTTATATCAGAATGAGTGGGAACTGGTGCATGAAGGCGGACAGGCATTAGGGAACGAGTGGTTTAAGTACAGTGTTATAAAGGAAAAAACAAACAAGCTTGGGTTTGATCTTTACCTGGTAGATATTAACGGGAAGCTTGACCGCGAGAAGATCTACGGCTATGAAGATGATACGGAACGGTTCATTGCTTTTCAGCTGGCTGTTTGCGATTGGATCGGCCGCTGGCAACACTCCCCGGACGTAATCCATTGTCATGATCATCATACAGGGCTCATCCCCTTTATGGCGCGCCATGCCTATGCTTTTCGTTATCAGTTGGGTAATGTGCCCACGGTGTTTACCGTCCATAATGGGGAATACCAGGGGCAGTTTGGCTGGGACAAATATTATTACCTGCCGGCCTACGATTCCTGGAACCGGGGATTGCTTGACTGGAATAATGCGATTAACCCCATGGCCTCGGCCCTCAAATGTGCCTGGAAAGTAACTACGGTAAGCCCCAGCTATATGAACGAGCTAAAGCATGCGGCCAACGGGCTGGAAAACCTTTTTGAATATGAAAAAGGGAAAAGTATTGGTATTATCAACGGTATTGATACGGATGTGTGGAACCCGCAAACAGATGGCTTTATTACCCGGAACTACGACAATGAACATGTAATACCCGGTAAGGAAAAAAATAAAAAAGAGCTGGCTGCCCAGTTCGGGCTCGATCCCGGAAAGCCATTGATTACATTCATCGGCCGGCTGGTGGGAGAGAAGGCTGCCGACCTGCTGCCGGATGCCATTGGCCAGTCCATATATCAATACCAGGGGAAAGCAAATTTCCTGATCCTGGGTTCCGGTGACCCGGAAATTGAAAACCAGCTGGACCAGATGAAGAACCGGTTTAAAGGTTATTTTAATGCTTATATAGGTTATAATGAGGGGCTGAGCCACTTGTTATATGCCGGGTCCGACTTTTTGCTGATGCCCAGCCGGGTAGAGCCCTGCGGGCTAAACCAGCTATATGCGCTGCGGTATGGGACGGTGCCCATGGTGCGGAATATTGGAGGGCTTAAAGATACAGTGGTTGATTATGGCGATCCGGGAGGCTTCGGAATTAAGATGGAGCAATCCAGCGTAAGCGATATTACCTATTCCGTGGGCCGGGCAATAGACCTGTACACCAATAAACATGATCTTTACGATGCAATGCGCAGCCGCATGATGACCATCGACCATGGTTGGGATATGTCGGCCAAACAATATATCCGGATCTATGAATCGCTGCAACCGAAACAATAAAATAATGCCCGCATAAACAGTTACTGTTTATATTTATATTACCAAGCAATTTTAAACTATTCTATATGTCCATTTCAAATCAGATTATTGCCATGATCCTGGGTGGAGGTGCGGGATCCCGGCTGGCGCCATTGACCAGCACCCGTTCCAAACCGGCTGTGCCCATTGCCGGCAAATACCGCCTTGTTGATATTCCCATTTCCAATTGTATCAACTCGGATATCCACCGCATGTTTGTGTTGACGCAGTTCAACTCGGCTTCCCTGAACCGGCATATAAAAAATACCTATCGTTTCAGTGCCTTCAGCACGGCCTTTGTAGATATTCTTGCGGCGGAACAAACACCCGATAACCCTACCTGGTTTCAGGGTACGGCCGATGCAGTGCGGCAGAGCCTGCGGCACCTGGGGCCCTTTCCGAGTGACTATGTGCTGATCCTCTCCGGCGACCAGCTTTACCAGATGGATTTTAATAAAATGCTGGAGCAGCATAAGGCAAGCGGTGCCGAAATTTCCATCGCGACCATTCCGGTGGGAGACCGCGAAGCACCCGAATTCGGGATCCTGAAAACCGATGAGGACAACTATATTACCTCCTTTATTGAAAAGCCTTCAAAAGATATACTGGGCGACTGGGAGAGCGATACCGGGCCGGCCATGCAGCAAAAAGGAAGAAACTACCTCGCTTCTATGGGTATCTATATCTTTAACCGGAAGCTGCTGGAATCCCTGTTGCTCAAAAAGCACCCGGAGGCAACGGATTTTGGAAAGGAGATCATCCCCGCCTCCATCAGCGAGTATAAAGTGTCCAGCTTCCAATATGAAGGCTATTGGACTGATATCGGGAACATTTATTCCTTTTTTGAGGCCAACCTTGAGCTAACTTCAGATATTCCCGAATTTAATTTGTTCGACAATACCAGGTCTATTTTCACCCGCCCCCGTATGCTGCCGCCTGCAAAAATCAGCGGCACCACGCTGGAAAAAACGGTGATTGCAGAGGGGTGCATTATCAATGCCTCGCGTATCGAGCACAGCGTTATCGGCATCCGCTCCCGCATCGGATATGGGTCTACCATTGTAAGCTGCTATATTATGGGGAGTGACTTTTATGAAACCATCGAGGATCTTAGCCGGGATCAGAATAAAGGCATTCCACCTATTGGTATCGGTAAACGCTGTTACCTGCGCAACTGCATTATTGATAAAAACTGTCGTATTGGCGATGATGTGCGGATGAATGGCGGCGCCCATCTCGAAAATACGGATCATGAACTGTATACGGTAAAGGACGGCATCATTGTTATAAAAAAAGGCGCCGTGCTGCCCAGCGGATTTGTAGTATAGAGGGCGCCAATTCAACTAATAAGAAAATGATTAATAAAACAGACCTATAGATTTCTCGCAACGGAGCAATGGCGCAAAGAGTTAGCCGGTCTGAAATAAATATCATAATCGTATAACATAGAGCGTTACTTCGACTGGCGGGGATCGTCACTTCGACCAGCGTGAGTCGTCCTTCGACTAACGTGAGTCGTCACTTCGACCAACGCGGAGAAGTCTCCCCAATCATTCTTCTGAAAACAACAAAGGGTTGCGCTTTGCATCCCTTTCTTTATTTCCGCATTTCTAAAGAAACGTTTGCCAGATTGTGGGTTGCAGATATTTGGCGCCGTCCTTCCCCCAGGATTTGCTAAGGTCCGAGAGGGCCTGCATGATTTCGGAGTCCGTTTTCTTTTTACCTTTTGAAGGAGGCGCTATGGCTCCCGTATTTAATGTTAAGGAAGTAGCCACCCAGCTTGTATACAAGCGGGGAATCGTTACCCCCAGTATCATTCCTGGTAACCCGTGCAATCCCATCGGCCCGCCGCTTACCGTTATCTCATCCGTATAATAGGCAAATACATATACACTGTCAAACATAATGGCTGTAGCCTTTCTGCAGTTAAAGCCTGCGATAATGCGCTGGTCGTTGGGGCTGATTTTCCAGTTGATGGCTTTCTGAGGACCGGATATCAGGTAATTGTCGTCAATAACCTTCAGGTTGGTAAAAGTGTGGCTGGCATAGTTCGTATACCAGATATTATCTTCCTGGCTGCGCGAAAACCACATGGGTATTTTTTGCTTATCAGCGGTACGGGTAAATTTGTAAAGCCCGGCTTCTTCATTAAACTGATATGTATAGTAGTTTAAACTAAACTGGGGCACTTTGTCTTTTATCTGCGCCCAGAAGCCGTTGTCGTCTTCATCCGTTTCAAAACGGCTCATTTCCTTCTTCTGGTTCTTGCGTACTTCGTATTCAATGGTACCACTGGTGATGAACTTTTGAGCTGTGGCATCCAATGCCATTATCAGTGAGCAGAGAAGTAATAATTTTTTCATTTTTTCTGTTTGTAATTATTTTGAAGCCGTTGCAGGTGCACCGCCCGATTTGGTAATGTTCCAGATAAAAGAAAGCATCCAGAACCGTCTTAACACCGTTCGATACGATTCTGTAAAGCTGGAGGAGGAAAAGTTACGGTTATAACTCCTGTTCTGATTCAGGATATCGTACACCGCCGCCCTTGCTTCAAATTTATTTTTGGCAAACTTTTTTGTAAGATTGGCATTCCATTTTACATAGTCGTAGTTGCCCGGGTATTTAGGATCTTTTTGCTGAAAATAGAGGTCTACATCGTTGGAAAGATCCAGGTCTTTCACAATGGTCCACCTGGCCGACACATTACCGCCGCTGGTCCAGTAATGGATATCTGATGTCTTATTGACGGAACTGGCGGATATGTTGTACCCGATCCTCGGATTAATACGGAAATCATATTTATCATCTTTATTCTTTGAAACAGAAAAATCAAAATTGTAGCTCTGTGTTCTGGTTTTGCTCTTTGTAGGTTCGCCGCTTATACCGGAACCTGCAAAGTCGATGTCTTGCGAAAACGCAATTTCTGGTCCAAAATTGAGAAAGATATTGGGGCCTTTTAGTTTTATATTGTAGTTCAGGTTGGCGCTGAAATTATATATCCCGTTGGCGTTTACCGTTTGGAAAGTTCGTATGGAGTCCTTAAACCTGCTGAGATTTACGAAAGCATTGCGCGTAAAACTGTAGCGTGCGCTTGCCCAAATTCCTCTTTCCTTCAGCATTTTCCAGGAATTGTACCAGACATTGAAGCCATGCCGGAAGGATGGGTTCAGGTTGGGGTTTCCGATCCGTTGGTTTAAGGGATCGCTGTTGTCCCGCACAGGCTGTAGCTGTTCGAGGGTGGGGGCATTTGTATATCCATAATAGCTCAGAGAGATGTTTTCAGACGGGCGAAACTTATAGTTGAAGTTAGCGCGCGGATAATAGTTGACAAAATTATACCTCCTTTCTGTATTCAATGTTCTGTCGAGTTGTTTATTGCTGGTAAAACCTGTGGAGGTTCCAAAAGAAAAATTGTATTTCTTTTTGTTCAGCCGGAAGTTGAGCCCCGGGCTATGGGAAAATGCATTGTATACAAAATCATTGCTGAGTGAATCAACCCTGTTATTATAGTCCCCTGATGGCGCTTTGGCATCCACGATCCGGTTGTTTGTCTGGTTAGAAATGCCCAGGCCATAACTTAGTTCCAGGTAGACATCCTTCATGAGCGGTTCGGTATAGGCGATCTTTGTGTTCAGGTTGTTGGACGCTGTATTGTTGAGCGTGTGCTGATCAATGAGTTTTTGCCCCGTAGAGTCTCCATTGGTAAAATAGTCGATATCGGAAAACTGAAGTCCGTCTGTTTTTGATTTATTATAATCGAACGATGTGTTGATTGAAAGGGTGCGGGAAGGCTTCTTAAACTTGTGCATCCAGAGCAGGCTGGTGTTAAAATTGCTCCGGTCGCTTTCAGATGATCCATGGTTTTTATTGGTATTCAGGAACCGGCCCAGCGTATCTGTATTTTCCGTATGGCCATTATAACGGGAGCTGCTGCTATTTTGGTTGCCCCGTGCAATCCATTTCAAAGTGTTGGAGGAATCCAGTTTTATTTCGTAGGTCAGGTTGATGTTTTGCTTCAGCGAAGTGCTATAGGAATTGCGCTCATTGTTAACCAGCCAGGTGGTATCGCGTCCATCAAGTTTTGCAAAATTGCGCGCAAAACTGCGATTGTATCCGGGTGCATTGATCTTTGTGAACTTATAGCCCGTATTGAGGCTTTGCTTGTCCTGGTTAAATTTATTGCTGTAATGGAAGCCTCCGTTCCAGTTGGTGGGGATACCATCGCTGGAGTTGTAATCATCACCCCCGGAATAAAACATGATCGATCCATCGCTTCCCAGTTCCATATTAGCATCACTGCCGCCATATTTATTCCGGTCGTCCCAGTTCAGATTGAGGGTTCCCGTATTGCTCATGATACCGTAGGCCGCTATCTTTCGTTTGCCTTTGAAGGCATTGATCATTGCGGCATTATTGAATTTGTTCTGCGTTCCGGGATCATCATTTTTTCCCAGACCGCCCCCGGCTTCAATTTTACCAAAATACCCCTTCTTTTTATCTTCTTTCAGTTTCAGGTTGATCGTTTTTTCTTTAACGCCATCATCGATACCGGTAAATGTTGCCTGATCACTTTTTTTATCATAAACCTCAACTTCTTTTACGATATCTGCCCGCAGGTTTTTGGTGGCAATGCCCGGATCGTTTCCGAAAAATTCTTCGCCATCCACCAGAACGTTTTTCACAGTTTCGCCCATCGCCTTGATCGTTCCGTTCCGGTCTACCTGGATTCCTGGTAATTTACGCAGCAGTTCCTCCACGTTGGCGCCTTCCCGTACCTTAAAGCTGTCGGCAGTAAATACCGTAGTATCGCCCTTGATACGAATCGCAGATCCGCTTTTTATCACTACATTTTCGAGCATCTTTAATTTTGAAAATAACGGGATGGAGCCCAGGTCAAGCGGTGTGTTTGGCAGCAACGTTACATTATCAAAATAGTCTGCAAAATAGGGGTGGGTGACCATAACAATATATTTGCCCGTATCGAGGCCGGAGAACTGAAAGTTGCCTTGTTTGGATGTTCTGGCAAATTTAATAAGCGTTGAGTCTTTCTGGCTAAGAAGCGATACCAGGGAATTGGTCAGATCTTTATGCTCCGCAGTATCGGCCAGCTGCCCTTTAATGGTGCCGGTTGATTGGGCCGATGCTGTTGCGGCAATGCAGATCAATAATGCAAGTAAGACAATTCGGTTGAATCTCATGATCATGTTTTGATGAATAATTGCGGCTGTTTTTTTAAAGGAAAAACGACCTGCAGGCAAATCTACGAAATAAACGTAATAAAACTAATGAAATAGTTGTTTTTTGGAGTATAACATTTTTTTTAAATTTTACGCAGGTAACGCCAACTTGCTCCAATAAGCGGAAATGATTTTTTATTCTCATCGGTTATTGTTGGATGGTTGTTCCCAATGGCAAATGAATTTATAACGCAAAAATGCTGGTTTTCCATAATACATCCTTTGTTATGAGGGATGAAATACGTTAAAGTATACAAAAAATGTGACGGGAGCCATCAAAAGAGGGATGAAAATCCTGGCGGAGGATTCCTGAAAAATGTTGTACATTGCTGAAACAACTGTTCATATGCCCATTGATATAAAAAAGATCCAGGAGACGTTTGAAGCGGCCAACTTTATTGACACCACCGGCCCGGTCTGGAATTATTCGCTGCTTACAGATGACGATGTGCAAAATTTTCAAAATGGCACTCATTATGCGTTATACGAAAAATTTGGATCGCACGCGATAGCGGTTAATGGGGTATGGGGCATGTATTTTTGTGTATGGGCCCCCAATGCCCGTTTTGTATTTGTGACCGGTAATTTTAATGACTGGGATAAAATAACGCATCCCCTAACGGCAAGGTGGGATCATAGCGGTATCTGGGAAGGTTTTATACCGGGTTTTAAGCTGGGGGAGCTCTATAAATATCATATTGTGGGTGCTGGAAATACAGTAACGGATAAGGGAGATCCTTTTGCGCACTATTGGGAGCTGCGACCCCAGACTGCTTCAATTACCTGGGACCTGCAGTATGAGTGGGAGGACGGAGCATGGATGAAAGACCGGAAAAAGGCAAACGCGCTGGATGCTCCCTGGAGCGTATATGAAGTGCACCTGTGCAGCTGGCAGCGGCCGGATCCTTCGGATGAGCATTCCTATAATTCCTATGACCTTATGGTGGAGCGGCTGGTACCCTATGTAAAGGAAATGGGCTTTACCCATGTAGAGCTGATGCCCGTTACCGAGTATCCGTTTGATGGAAGCTGGGGCTACCAGACCACGGGCTATTTTGCGCCCACATCCCGGTTTGGCGATCCGCAGGGGTTTATGCGCCTGGTGGATGCCTTTCACCAGGCCGGCATCGGGGTGATCCTGGATTGGGTGCCCTCGCATTTTCCTTATGACGCACATGGTCTTTACCTGTTCGATGGCGAACATACCTATGAGTATGCAGATATGCGGAAAGGATACCATCCGGACTGGAACTCTTATATTTTTAATTATAAAAGAGGCGAAGTAAAATCCTTTCTGATCAGCAGCGCCCGTTTCTGGCTGGAGCAGTTTCATATAGACGGGTTGCGCGTAGATGCAGTCAGCTCCATGCTGAAGTTGAATTACTCCCGTAGTGAAGGAGAGTGGGATCCCAACGAGTTTGGCGGAGATGGAAACCTGGAAGCTATCACCTTTATAAAACACCTCAATGAAACCGTTTACCGGGATTTTCCCGATGTCCAAACGATTGCCGAAGAAGCTACCGATTGGCCGGGTGTATCGCGCCCCACTTTTGAGGACGGATTGGGCTTTGGAATGAAATGGATGATGGGGTGGATGCATGATTCGCTCGACTACTTCAAGCTGGACCCGGTGCACCGGCAGTACCATCAGAATAATTTTACGTTTAGTATGATGTATTATTATGATGAAAACTTTATGCTGCCCATCAGCCATGATGAAGTAGTACACGGCAAGAGTCCGCTGATTTTTAAAATGCCCGGAGATCTATGGCAGAAGTTTGCCAACCTACGGTTATTTTTTACCTATATGTGGACGCATCCCGGCGCCAAGCTATTGTTTATGGGATCCGAGTTTGGACAAACAACTGAGTGGAATTATAAATCGGAACTGGATTGGGCCTTATTACAGCACGACAGTCATAAGGGTGCGCAGCAATGCCTGCGGGCGCTCAATAAAGTACTGGTTGAGGAGCCGGCCATGTACGTGAACCAGTTTAATACCGGAGGGTTTGAATGGGTGGATCTGGAGCATCGCGCAGAAAGCGTCATTGTATATAAACGGAAGGGCACAGTGCCGGAGGACGACCTGCTGGTATTGCTGAATATGACTCCGGAGGTACGCTACAACTGGGTTGTAACTGTTTCCGGAAAAGAATATACTACAGAGCTGTTTAACTCTGATGCCAAAGCATACGATGGAACAGGTGATGTGTTTAACAAAGATATCCGGATTGAACAGTTAGATGCGGATACAAAGCAATACAGGATTACATTGAACCTGCCGCCGCTGGCGGGAATTATTTTGAAGTAACGTACTAATTTGAAAATTTGAGAATTTGAAAATGGGGGGATGCGAATCGCCCCGGCCTATTGAAAGATATAAACCATCTTAAACAAGGGCCAACAGCATTCAACAACGATGTCAATGATGAATGGTTCATCGGGTATAAAACTGCCGGTTTTCAGCTATTGGATTATCAGCAGTTTGTATAAGCCCGGCGTACGAAATTACCGCCGCGCTGCGGCTATGGGAGGTTTTGGGCGCTCATAGTTATAAGGTCAGCGGCGCGCTGCGCCTGTTTGCCATTAAAAGATGGGATTTTTTTGGCGTGAAAGGCTTATCCGTACTACATTTGATGGTAACAGACCTGTTTTTAACCTGACGCGCAAAGCGGAATGAAAGTCTATGTTCCGATGCATCGCATAGGCGTCAAGTTAAGGGGATGTAAGCATGCCGGCAAATCTGCGCTATTAAAGGCTTTGAGGGGCATAGCCCCGGATCGGTTTTGGAACGTTGTGCTTCAGCGCGATGTTAGCAGCGAAAAGGCAGATGTGAGTGCCATAGGCACGGCAGATGTTTCGGGCTAACGGCTCTCAACCCTTCGTCTGGATGGCGAGACGGGTTAAAACCCGCTCTTACAATATTCATCTGCCGCTATGCAGCGGGTACAGTTTGCATGCTAACTTGACGCACATGCGATGCATCGGGCGTGAGCAATATATTGGACGTCCGTGTGCTAAGGAAACGGCATTAAATAGGCAATCAATATCGTTTCCTTGGGCTTTTTTATCGCCTGCCTCTCTCGCTTATACTTCACACAACTTTTAGTAAAATTGCAAGGTTCAACCTGAAACTGCCTGCGGAGCGGTTTTAATGTGTGTTATCCACACAATTATTAACGCCCCTGTATTATTATCATTATTTCTTGCTATAAATGCCTTATTTTGCTAACCGTTAAATAATGAGTATGAGTTTTGAAAATTTTAAAGTTCCGTATGATGTCGATAAGACATACGGGAAAAAAGTTGCCTATTTTTCGATGGAGTTTGCCATTCATCAGCCATTAAAGATCTACAGCGGAGGGCTGGGTTTTTTATCAGGATCGCATTTTCGCAGTGCCTATGAGCTGCGGCAGAATATGATCGGTATTGGTATTTTGTGGAAATATGGTTATTATGACCAGGAGCGCAACCAGGATCAAACGCTTGATGTGGCCTGGAATGAAAAACTCTACAGCTTTTTAGAGGATACCGGCATTAAATTTCAGATCAACGTTCATGATACACCGGTTTGGGTCAAAGCCTGGTACCTGAATCCCGAAACGTTTAAAACAGCGCCTTTGTTTCTCCTGAGTACCGATCTTCCGGAGAACGATTATGTATCCCAGACCATCAGCCATAAGCTGTATGATGCCAATGTGGCAACCAAGGTGGCACAGTTCATTTTATTGGGAGTAGGAGGGGCTAAACTGATGGACCTGCTGGGCTTTAACCCGGAGCTTTACCATCTGAACGAGGCACATGGGCTTTCTGCGGCTTTTTATCTGTACCAGAAATTCAACCGTAACCTGGAGGAAGTAAAAAAGCGCCTGGTATTTACAACACATACGCCGGAGGAAGCGGGCAATGAAAAACATGATATTTATCTTTGTCACAAAATGAGCTATTTCTGCGGATTGAGCGTGGAAGACGTAAAAGCGCTGACCCGCGATTACGGCGATCAGTTTAACCACTCACTGGTAGCCCTGCGGTTTGCGCATGTGGCCAACGGCGTATCCAAGTTGCATGGAGAAGTGTCCCGCGAAATGTGGGGCAAATACGAGGGCGTTTGTCCCATTGTTTCCATTACCAATGCACAGAACTGGAACTACTGGGCCGACAAGCAGATGTATAAATTTAAAGAGGTGGGAGATGATTACGGTTTTGATGATCGTAAATGGTTTCTGAAAAAAAGAGCTTTTGAGATAGTAGCGGATCAAACGGGTAAATTGTTTGATCCGAAGGTGCTGACGATTGTTTGGGCGCGGCGCTTTGCCGGTTATAAAAGAGCGGGGATGATTGCGTCCGATCTGCAGCGTTTTAATCAGCTGGTGCATAATACACAGTTCCCCGTTCAGATCATCTGGGCCGGTAAACCTTACCCCATGGATTTTCCTGCCATATCGGAGTTTAATGAATTGGTGCACCTGAGCAAGAACTATAAGAACGTAGCGGTACTTACAGGTTATGAACTGGGATTGTCGAAACGGTTAAAACAGGCTGCAGATATCTGGCTTAATAATCCGCGTGTACCAAGGGAGGCTTCCGGTACCAGCGGCATGACGGCGGCTATGAACGGAGCCGTGAACTTTTCAACCGATGATGGCTGGATTCCGGAATTCATCAATCATGGTCATAACGGGTTTGTGATTCCCAAAGCCGACTACGCCAATATGCATACCCATGAGCAGGATCAGTATGACCTGGATAAGCTTTATGAAATTCTCACGGGGCAGGCGATTCCCTTGTACTACCGGGATTATGGCACCTGGCGCCAGATCATGAAAAATGGAATGCAGGACGTGCGCTGGCAGTTTGAAAGCAACCGCATGGCGCACGAGTATTATGCATTGATGTATAATGCGAATAATTAACGCTGCAAGGGGTTGATATTTATACTGCGCAGAGACGAAGTATAGAACCGCTTCCACAACAAGGGAGCGGTTTTTTTCAGGGGTATTTGCGTTCCATATCCCTTCCCTTTGTTTCCATTTTGTGTTTCATTACCTGATTATACCCGCCAAATGAACTGCCCCAATGCGGCGGTTGCAGGCCTTTTTCCCAATGTTCCAGTTTCCGTAGAAGAGTGGTTACAATTTTAGGATACCGGTCGGCGAGGTTGACGGTTTCCGCGATATCGGCTTCGAGGTTAAAGAGAAGAACCGGGTCCGATTGTACGCGGATCAGCTTCCACTTGCCGGATCGGACGGCTGCTGCAACGCCTCTCCGCCAGAAAAGATCTTTGTGCGGAGTTCCGGTGGAGTTGAGGTAGGGCAGCAGGTTAACGCCATCCAATGCGTAAGACGCTGTTCTTTTTGCATGAGCGGCGGCCAGGGCCGTGGGCAGGATGTCGAGTGCAATAACCGGTTTGTTATAGAGGGTATTGGAGCGGATATGCCCGGGCCATTTCATGATGGTGGCCACACGGATACCGCCTTCCCATTTGGATCCCTTCATGCCGCGCAAAATGCCATTATCCGATGCGTTATTGGTGGCGCCCCCATTGTCGTTGATAAAGAAAATAAGGGTATTGTTTTCAAGCCCCTTGTCTTTAAGGGTCTGCAGCACTGCTCCAATGCCATCATCCATAGAAGCCATCATGGCGGCATAGGTCTTGCGGTCTTTTTCCCCGATCGAGGGGAACCGGTCCAGGTCTTTTTGTTTGGCCTGGAGGGGCGTGTGAATGGCATTGTAAGCCAGGTACATAAAAAATGGCCGGGCTTTATTCTGGTCAATAAAATGGACGGCTCTATGCGTAAACATATCGGTGAGGTAGGTTATTTTTTCTTCGGGCACAATGGTGTTATTGTCGTATAGGGCATATACATCTTTCCGGGGTGTTTTATAACTGAAGAAGTTTCTTGATCCTTCCCGGAATCCGTAAAATTCATCAAACCCCCGGTTTAACGGGAAGTAGGCATCGGCATTGCCCTGGTGCCATTTGCCGATGGCAATGGTACGGTAACCATTTGTTTGGAGCTCATCGGCAATCGTCTTCTGGTTCGGGTCGAGCCCCATATCTGCTTCGGTATACCCGGGAGCAGGTTTGCCGGACATGTTGTGCTCAAAGCCAAAACGCTGCTGGTAACGGCCCGTAAGAATTCCGGCTCTTGAGGGGGCACATACGGAGGCGGATACATAGGCGTTGGTAAACCTTACGCCTTCTTTTGCGAGGGAGTTGATATGAGGCGTAGGAATCTGTTTGCCGCCATAACAGTCAAAATCAGCATAACCGCCGTCATCGCTTACAATTACAATAATATTGGGTTTCCGGTGTGGCTGTGCCGCTGCCTGAAGAAATGTAAATAAGCAAATGATCCAGATCCCGTGTATTGGCTTTATCATCTCTTGTTTTTTTACTGTAGATTTTTTAAACGAAGCAATGCCTCAAGGAAATAATAGTCGGCATACACCAGGGGTACATCAATTTCATTGCCGTGGGGGATGCTGCCCACGGAATGTTTGAGCAGGAAATGACTGTTGGTACCAGGTGCGGCAAGGTAGGCCGGGCTGCTGAGCGATTGTAGCACTGCAATGGCAAATGCTTTATAGGGAGCGCCTTTTTTGCCCAGGTAGCCCTGCATTTCCAACAAGGCCGATGCTGTGATGGCGGCGGCAGATGCGTCTCTTGGTGTTTCATTGAAATCAGCAGGATTATACTTCCAGTCGGCCTTGTACCCAGGCTGTCCCACATTGAAATCCCAGTAAGGGATCTTGTCTTTGGGCAGGTTGGGGTGGTTCATAAAAAAATCCGCCATTTTTTTTGCAGTATTCAGGTAGCGCATATCCCTTGTTTCGCGGTACATCAGTGTAAACCCGTAAATGCCCCAGGCCTGTCCGCGCGCCCAGGTAGAGTTATCCGCAAAACCCTGGCAGGTTTGCTGGTGCAGCATTTTTCCGGTGATGGTGTCATAATCTACTACATGATAGGAACTGTAATCTTTACGTATATGGTATTTCATAGCGGTTTCTGCATGGTTGATAGCCACTTGCCGGAATAGGGGATCGCCGGTTACTTTGCCGGCATAAAACAGCAGTTCGAGGTTCATCATATTATCGATGATTACGGGGAAGAACCATTCGGTTTTGCCATCCCATGATTTACGGTAATTCCATGATTTAATCGATTTTACCACGGGGTTATAACGGGTGATCAGTGACCGGGCCGATTGAACCAGGATCTTTTTATAAGCCGCCTGTGGTACAAACTTCATGGCATTGCCGTAGCTGCTGTACATCATAAAGCCGATATCATGGTGCCGGGTATTGTACTGGTTGTTCTCCAGGCTTTCGGTCCATTGGATAGCGGCTTTTTTCCAGTTGTCTTTTTTGGTAAACTGGTAGATATCCCAAAGGCAGCCGGGCCAGAAGCCCCCCGTCCAGTCGTCTACGGTATCATAATGTACGCTGCCATCGGAATTGCTGGTTCTGGGGTAGCGATGCAGGTCTTTGGAAATGGCCAGCATATCGGTGTACTGTCGTTCGGCCAGTCGGAATACGAAGTCGAAATCGTGTTTCCCCGCCTTTTGCTGGGCGGTGCTTTGCAGGGTAAAAAGGAGCAATAATAAAAGCGCGCTGCATTTTCTGATAATCATATTTCAGTATTAAGATGTAAGAGATTTTTGGCAAACAATTGCAAACAAAAGCAACTGCAAATTGCGGAATGATTTTGTAGAAGAGGGGGGATATCTTATTGAAAAGGGGGCAGAAATATATTTTATCCCCTGGACAATTACCACAGAGATTCCGTGTCAACGCCGCTGAAACGCAGAAACACAGATTTTTTAATGCTATAGCAACGGCCACGTTTTTAATTCGTAAAAGCCCAGGCCTTCAGTGTTTCAGAGCCTCTGCGGCAAACATAGGAAACACAGAGAGCCATTGAGATTCTGAAACGCAGAAAAGGGAACAGTGATCTGCGTAGCAATTGGCGCCATCTGAGGGAGCAACTTAAAGCATTCTGTGTTTCAGTGGCAATAACAAAGTATCTCTGCGGCATCCCCATCAATAAAAATCTACCCCTATTTTGAGATATTTTTATCCCTTGTAAATAAAACAGGATGATTAGGTTTGTGCTGAAATAACGGTTTTTGTTGGCTGTATGAACCAGAGTGACGAATGATTGCATGGGGTGTGGCTCCCGGTAAGATTGTTTTTTGTTCAATTTAAATTATATATTTTATTAAAAAAATGTTGCTTATGACACGTTGTTTGCTGGCATTGATGTTGCTTATGGGTGTTGTTTCTGCAAGGGCGCAGCAGGTGCATCTTAAAGGAATGGTTACCGGTTCCGATGGCCTGCCTTTAGCAGGAGTATCGGTAAAGGTTAAAGATGCCCCGGGAGGCACCACTACGGATGCGGGTGGTAACTATACCATTTCCTTGCCGGGCGGAAAACCGGTACTTATTTTTTCGTTTGTTGGGTATACGGAGCTGGAGCTGGCGGCTGGCGCCAATCCGGTTCTGAATGTTCGCTTGCAGCCCGCAGCACCTACCGGGTTGGATGAAGTAGTGGTTGTTGGTTATGGAACGGTGCGGAAAAAAGATTTGACGGGCTCGGTAGGAAAGGTAAACGTAACGGATATGAACAAGGCCCCGGTGCGGTCATTTGATGAAGCCCTGGCAGGACGCGTGGCCGGTGTGCAGGTTTCATCGGTTGACGGGCAGCCGGGCTCCGGTATTAATATTGTGATCAGGGGTAATAACTCCATTACCCAGGAAAATTCCCCATTGTATGTGGTAGATGGTTTTCCTATCGAAAATCCAAATAACAATGCCATCAATCCTGCGGATATTGAATCGATAGAAGTGCTGAAAGATGCCTCTGCAACGGCCATCTATGGAGCCAGGGGTGCAAACGGCGTTATTATGATTACTACCAAAAAGGGGAAGGAGGGCCCACCCTCGCTACAGCTGGATGTTTCTTACGGCTTCCAGGATCCTACAAAGAAGATGGCATTGATGAGCCCCTACGAGTTTGTAAAATATCAGCTGGAACTGGATACTTCATCTGTTTCTGGCGGAAACATAGCCACACCCAAGCAAATCTATTTGCAAGATGGCAGAACCCTGGATAGTTATAAAACGATTGCAGGCACCGACTGGCAGGATCTGGTGATGCAGCGTGCCACCATGGCCAATTATAATTTATCGCTTAGCGGCGGCTCCAAACAAACAAAATATGCGGTGTCGGGGTCCGTCCTGGATCAGAATGGCGTGTTAATCAACTCCGGTTATAACCGTTACCAGGGCCGGGTGGTACTGGATCAGACTATCGGTACCAAACTCAAGGTGGGCATCAACACCAACTATAGCTACCTGCTGCAGTCGGGCATGAGTCCCAGCGAAGGCGGTGGTTCTTCTACCAATAAAATCTTTGCATCGGTATGGGGCATGCGGCCCGTATCGCCCAATGTAGACGGCAACCTGGAGGATGACCTTTTTGATCCCAGCATTGATCCCGCAAATGATTACCGGATCAACCCGGTGATTAATCTTAACAACATCGTAAGAAAAAACGGGACCAAAAACCTGGCAGCCAACGCATACGCGGAGTATACCCTACTACCCGGTTTGAAACTGCGCATAACCGGTGGCATCAATGACCGGCTGGTACGTTCGGAGTCTTTTAATAATTCAAGAACGACATCGGGGAATCCCCGCGCGTTAAACGGGGTTAATGGCTCCCTGGTCTTTGCGCAAACCAATTCCTGGACCAATGAAAACATTCTTACCTGGAGCAAGTCTATCAAAGAGCATTCTATCAATGCGGTGGGCGGCTTTACCGCCCAGGGTGGAAAGAGTTCTGTTTACGGTATGAGTGCCATCCAGCTCCCCAATGAAAGTCTTGGCGTTAGTGGCCTGGATGAAGGCATTGCCCAGCCTATCACAGCCACCAGCTCTTTGTGGAACCTGGCTTCCTTCCTGGGAAGGGTCAACTATAGCTATCGCTCCCGGTACCTGCTTACGGCATCGTTTCGTGCAGATGGGTCTTCTAAGTTTACAGAAACCAATCATTGGAGCTATTTCCCCTCCGGAGCATTCTCCTGGCGGTTTTCAGAAGAAAAATTTCTGAAGCATAACCCTGTGTTATCAGAAGGCAAGATCCGGGTAGGCTACGGCGTTACCGGTAATAACCGCGTAGGCGATTTTGCGTATCTCACTACGTTTGGGTTGCCCATTGGCAGCGGTTATACATTTAATAACGGAGTTATAAGCGGCATTGTACCCACAGCGCTGGGGAATACCAACCTGAGATGGGAGACCACCGGCCAAACGGATCTGGGGCTCGACCTCGGATTTTTAAAACAGCGCATCCTGCTTACGCTGGATGTATACCGTAAAAAAACCACCGACCTGCTGCTGAATGCCAACCTGCCCAACTCCTCGGGCTTTGATGCGGCCTTTAAGAATATTGGCAGTGTGCAGAATGAGGGGCTTGAAATTTCCCTGGAAACGATTAATGTAAAGGAAAAGGATTTTTCCTGGACCAGTAATTTTAATATTTCGTTCAACCGCAATAAAGTGCTGGAACTTACGGAGGGCCAGGAGTCGCTGATCAGGGCGGTAAACTGGGATTATGGATGGACCTCAACTTCGGCCTATATCGCCCGCCTGGGCGGATCGATGGGCCAGATGTACGGCTATGTTTGGGACGGCGTGTATGGCTACGATGATTTTGATCGTACTGTGTCCGGCGGATATATACTGAAAGGTAATGTAACCACAAACGGCAACACAAGGGACAAGATTCAGCCGGGCGATATTAAGTACCGGGACATAAACGGCGATCTGAAAGTTGATGCCAATGATTACACCGCAATTGGACGGGGGCTGCCTATTCATTACGGAGGATTTTCCAATAATTTTACCTATAAAAATTTTGACCTGAACGTATTCTTTCAGTGGTCTTATGGCAATGATGTATATAATATCAATAAAATCATGTTTGAAGGAAACAGGAGCCTTTCCTTTAACCAGTTTGCCAGCTATGCGGATCGGTGGAGCCCGGACAATACCAGCTCAGAACTGTACCGCACCAAAGGATATTTTGGCGGCGGTTATTCCTCCAACCTGGTAGAAGATGCGTCCTACCTGCGGTTAAAAACGGTAGCGCTGGGGTATACATTTAATAAAAGAATACTCAACCATGCAAAGATCAATGGCCTGCGTGTGTACGCGGCTGCTCAAAACCTGGTTACCTGGACCAATTATACAGGGATGGATCCGGAAGTGAGCGCCTATTACTCCGCACTGACCCCCGGTTTTGATTACTCTACCTATCCCCGCGCCCGCACCATCACCTTTGGCGCAAAAATCACCTTCTAATATATTTAAAACAAGAGTATATGAAAGTTATCTATATATCGTTTTTTGTGCTACTGGCGGCAGGCCTGGGCGGCTGTAAAAAATTTCTGAATACCAAACCCACCGATGTATTAACAGGCGAAGAATATTATAATACGGAACTAAAATTAACCAATGCACTGGCAGGAGTGTATGATAAGCTGGGGGCCAATAACCTCTACGGCGATTATATGTTTTCTGAATGGGAAGCCTGCACGGACGATTCTTATTATGCCAGAAGCGCTACCGTAACCGGCGTTGCGCTCTATAATTTTGATTTTACCAATTCCCGGATAGTGGGTTTGTGGCAGGACTGTTATATCGGCATAGAACGCGCCAACCAGCTCATCGCTAATATCAATATTCCCCAGATGGATGAAGGTAAGCGAGCCATTATATTAGGGGAGGCCAAGTTTTTGAGGGCCTACTATTATTTTTTATTGGTGACCCGTTTTGGCGGAGTGCCGCTACTGCTGCAGCCTACAACCTCGCCCAATAATCTGGATATTGCCCGCACACCGGCAGCAGAAGTGTATGCGCAGATCCTTAAAGATATGAAGGATGCCGAGGCGGTATTGCCTTCGTCTTCTGCGCTGGGCTACTCCAGCCGCGTGTCCAAAACGGTGGCAGAAGGATTACTGGCCCGCGTGTGTTTACATATGGCCGGATTTCCGCTGAATGATCAAAGCAAATATACCGAGGCCCTCAGTTGGGCAAAGAAGGTAAAAGAATCCGGTGAACATGCATTAAACACTGCCTTCAACAGCGCACTTACCAACAGCGCCTATAGCCAGATCTTTATCAACCACTCCCAGGATATTTATGATGTAAAGGAAAGTATGTGGGAGGTGGATTTTAAAGGGTCAAACGGAGATGGTACAAACGAAGGCGGCAGGGTAGGCAATACCATCGGAATTACCATGACCAGCGTTCCTTTTCAGGCGGATACCGGGTACAGCTATGGGTTTATAAAAGGAACGGGACGCCTGTTTAAACTATATGGAAACGGGGACCAGCGCCGGGATTGGACCCTCCAAACCTATACCTACAATGGTACAACCGGGGCCCGCGTGCCCATTGTAACCAATGCTTCCAATATGTACAGCAGGGATGCCGGAAAATGGAGAAGATCCTATGAACTCCTGCGCCCCAAGAATAAAAATTATGGTCCCACCAATTTTCCGCTCCTCCGCTATGCGGATGTATTGCTGATGCTGGCGGAAGCCGAAAACCAGGTGAATGGCCCAACGGATGCAGCCTACGAAGCCATTAACCAGGTAAGAAGAAGAGCCTATGGAGTAGATATAGCCGCAGCCAGTGCCATAGCCGATGCGCCTGCGGGACTATCAAAAGATCTCTTCCAGCTTTTTATTGAAGACGAGCGTTCCCGTGAACTTTGTTTTGAAACATTGAGAAGACAAGACCTGGTGCGCTGGGGGAAATTTGTGCCGGCAATGAAAGCCGTAAGCGCGGACATGGCCGCCAACGGCGGGGGCGTGAAATATGGAGCATTGGGGGGCAGTAATGTTTCGGAGCGGAACCTGCTTTATCCCATTCCATCGGGAGAAATGGCGTTGAACAAAAAAATGGTGCAAAACCCGGGATGGTAATGCAGGGCCGGATTCTGTTTACTTAATTTAAAATAATAACGATGCGGATTTATTCTATAATATTGATTTTTGGGGCCATTATTGCGATCTCCTGTAACAAAAAGATGGAGCTTTCTTCTGTAGCATTTGATGTTACTACGGACAGTGCGGCATATACCGTTGGCAATGTTACAACGTTTCATTTTTTGGGTAAGCCGGATAACATCACCTTCTTTTCGGGTGAAACCGGCCATAACTACGTATTCCGGGGACGCACTGCAGCAGAGGGCGCAGCGCAGCTGAAATTCATTTCAGCACTGAACAGCGGGCTGCAGCCCAACTCCCTGTCGCTGATGATTTCTACCGACTTTGCAGGTAATGTTACCAGCACATCCGATCCCGCGGCGATTGCAGCAGCCACCTGGACGGATATCAGCGGCCGGGCCACATGGGCGGCCAATGCAACGGCAACCGCCTCCGGTACGGTTGATCTGTCGGACATCGCAGCGGCGGGGAAGCCGGTTTATATTGCATTTAAGTATACGGCAACATCGGGTACGGTACAGAATAAATGGACCATTACAGGTTTTTCACTAAGAAATGTTTTAGACGATGGCACCGCCTATATCCTTGATACGCTGCCCACGTTTGCAACCGTTACCAATTATGGCAACACCAGTAATTTGCCGGGATGGGCCGCAAAAGCAGTTGCCAATACCTACCGGTGGACGCTGAACGCCACCAGCCTGGTAATTGCCGGCGCATCAACGGCCGGAGCTGCTACGGACCCGGCCGAAGCATGGGCCATTACAGGTCCTGTTGATTTAAGAAAAGTAACGCCGGATGCAGGAGTAATTGTAAAAACAATGGCAAATGCAGTGCCTTCTTTTGATTATATTTATACAAAAGCCGGAATGTATGATGCCGTGTTTATAGCGGGCAACGCCAATGCAGACGGACAAAAAAGCGAGGTAAAGACCGTATCGGTGAAAGTTCAGTAAACAGATATGTTATGAGCACTGTGATAAAATTGCATCTTTGTGTATTGTTGTTGGGTTGCATTCAGCAAGCTAGTGCCCAGCTAACACCCTCGGTTTTATTTGAACAGTACAGGAGCAATAAAAAAAAATCCTTGTTGCCCGATTTTTCTTATGTAGGCTATCATTGCGGGGAAACCGATATCCCGCAGGTGAAAGACAGTAAGGTTTTTAATGTAGTTGATTTCGGCGCCAAAGCCGATGATCAGGTGTCGGACCGCGATGCCATACAGGCTGCTATTACGGCGGCCAATATCAATGGATCCGGCATTGTCTTTTTTCCCAAAGGACGATTTTTGGTGAATGAAGACGGCGATTTAAAGAAACCCATCATCTCCAAAGGCGGCAATATTGTTTTTCGCGGAAGTGGCTCGGGGCCGGGTGGAACGGAGCTGTTTATGAAAAATTTTTTACCACCCGCCAACCCGGAGCAGATGTGGACTACACCGCAAATGTTCCTGTTTACGGCCAAAGGCGCCGATGTTAAAATAGGAGTGGTAACCAAAGATGCGAAAATGGGCACCTTTGATTTGAGATTAAATACAACGGCCAAGCTTGAAGAAGGCGATTGGATTGCTCTGAAGCTGTTGGATAATTCACCTAAACTGGTGGAGGCGGAACTGGAGCCCCATCAGGCGGATACCTCCTGGGCCTATTTAATCAAAAAAGGAGTGGATATATGTATGTACTACCAGGTGAAAGAAATTTCAAATACGGGATTTGTTACGCTGTATGCACCGCTGGCTTATGCGATCGATGCAAAGTATAAATGGGAGGTGTATAAACATGCTCATGCGGAAGAAGTAGGTATAGAGGATATCGCATTTGTGGGTAGCTGGAAAGAAAAATTTATACACCACCGCTCCTGGAAGGATGATAGCGGCTACAGCCTGCTGAATCTTTCGCGCAGCACCAATTCCTGGATCCGGAATTGCCGGTTTACGGATTGCAATGTGGCAGCCGTTATAACGCAGAGCGCCAATGTTACGGTGATGAACTGTACTGTTACCGGTAATGCAGGGCATGAAGCAATCTGTTCCAATCATTCTACCAATGTATTATTGGCCAACCTCACAGATGAAGCTTCGCAATGGCATTCCTTCGGCATGTCGCATGGCGCGGTTAATACCGTGCTATGGCATTGCAGCTATCCATCTACTACCTGTTTTGAGTCGCACGCCAGCCAGCCGCGTAATACATTGCTGGATAATGTAATGGGTGGCTTGATGAGCAACAGGGGCGGCGGCGCCATTGAAAATATGCCCAATCATCTGAAGGGCCTGGTTTTCTGGAACTATACGCAGACCAATGAAGCAAAAAAGGACTTTCAGTTTTGGCCGGCGAATGATATCTGGTGGAAGATCCCCAACCCGCTTATTGCCGGGTATAAAAGCAAGGGGACCACTTTTAAAAAGGAGCAACTGGGATATCTGGAAGGACTGAACGAAATAGTAACACCGGCATCATTATATGAAGCGCAGTTACAGCTGCGACTGAAAAGGCTTCCCGGCTGGCTGGTACAATTGAAAAAGGGTAATTAATAGATATTTTATGAAATTAACAAGGTTCGTTTTTACACATCGTTGTGTGATCACGGCTTTTATTGGCTGTTGCTTTTTTTCAAATGCAGCTGCTCAAAAGCAAAAGCCGCCCAATATTTTAATTGTTATAACAGATCAATGGCGCGGACAGGCGCTGGGATTTGAACACAAAGAACCGGTTAAAACGCCCAACCTGGATGCTTTTTCCAGGCAAAGTTTTGTAGCAACACAAATGGTGGCCAATTACCCTGTTTGTTCACCATCGCGGGCAATGCTATTTACGGGACAGTATCCTCTCAAAAACCATGTTTATAGCAATGTGAACTCCTCCACGGCGCCGGACAACATACAGCTTAAGACAGATGCTGTCTGCTGGTCGGATGTTCTAAAAGCGAATGGCTATAATAACGGATATATTGGTAAGTGGCATCTTGATTCCCCGCACCCGCCTTATATACCTACCAGTAATAATATCGGAAAAGTAGCCTGGAACGAGTGGACGCCTCCGGACAGACGGCATGGATTTGATTACTGGTACGCTTACGGTACCTATGATGAGCATTTGGAGCCGATGTACTGGACAACAGATGCACCGAGGGATAGTTTTCATTATGTAAAAGAATGGGGCCCATCCCATGAGGTGGGAAAGGCATTGGAATTTCTTGAAAACCGGAATGGAGAAAGAGATGGGAAAAAGCCCTTTTCCCTGGTAGTGTCTATTAACCCGCCACATTCAAATTATACACAAGTGCCCCGGGAATATTATGAGCTGTACAAAAATATTCCTTTGGAATCGCTGCTAAACGATCCGGATATTCCGCCGGCAGGAACGGAGATGGGCGATTTTTACCGAAAGTATATCCGGTACTACTATGCTGCTATAACGGGTATCGATGACCAGGTTGGAAGATTGCTGAAAGGGCTTGAAAAATTAAAATTATCAGATAATACTATTGTTGTGTTTGTAGCGGATCATGGCAATTGCTTAGGTAAGCATGATGCGGAATCGAAGAATAATATTTACGAAGAATCGCTGCGCATTCCATTTATGATACGCTGGGCGGGGCACATTAAACCCCGTTATGATTCCGTTTTCCTGGGTAGTATGCCGGATCTTTATCCGTCCCTGCTCACGCTGATCGGTCTCCAAAAGGATATTCCGTCTGCAGTTGATGGTAAAAGCTACGCATCCTACTGGCTTACAGGAAAGGGTAAAATGCCTTCGGTGCAATATATCCTGGGCACTATCAACGGGCGTAACCCTAATTCCGGTTTCAGAGGCGTAAGAACGGCTGACTATAAACTGGCTTATGTAAAGGCGCAGGGCAAAATTGTTCCCTATCTTTTTGACTTGAAAAAGGATCCGTTTGAGTTGAAAAATATTTATGATGAACAGTCTTCCTTAGTATCATCAATGCGTCAACAATTGCTTGATTGGTTAACTCAAAATAAAGATCCGTTTAAAATAAAATAAACGGTTTTCCGAATATTTAATAATATGAAAAGAGAGGCGTTTGGTTGGGTTATACTGCCGCTGGTTGCAGCCTGTTGGCCGGCTTACATGGTAGCACAGCAAAAAAACGGGCATCAGGGAACAATTATAACAATACCGCAGGCGGAGATCGCAAACACAGAACATCCGGTGGTTTCCTATAAACGGACTACCCACCCGGATGCACAATGGTATCCCAGTGCCGGTTTCGGCATGTTTATCCATTGGGGTATTTCTTCCGTAAAGGAACTGGAACTTTCCTGGCCGATGATGGCCGGCACCCAGATCGGATGGAGACCGGCCAACAACCGGCTGAGCGCCGACTCTGTAAAAAAGATCATGGATGCGGGTAACTATTTTGCCGGTCATGCATGCGAAAAAGATAATAGCTGCATTACGCCAAATGCATATTGGGCCATGGCAAAAGATTTTGATCCCAAAGATTGCGACCCCGAAAAATGGATTAAAGCCGCAAAGGATGCCGGTATGACCTATGCTGTTTTTACCGCCAAACACCATGATGGGTTTGCGATGTGGCCCAGCGCTTATGGAAATTTTAATACAAAAAATTATTTGAACGGCAGAGACTTTGTAAAGGAGTTTGTGACTGCCTGCAGAAAATATGGATTAAAGGTAGGATTGTATTTTTCCCCGCCAGACTGGTATTTTGACGGTGAATACCGCAATTTTATGTATTACGGTGTGGGGCGGGATTACCAGGGTATACCGGTATTGGACCGGGACCTGCGTCCTCGAACTGCTATAAAGACCGAGGCGGAGCGGCAGGCTCACCATCGGGAAATGGCGGCTTTTATTAAAGGGCAGGTAGAGGAACTGCTGACCAATTATGGTAAAATAGATATGATCTGGTTTGATAAAGACGGCGTTCCGGTTATTCCTGCGGGCAATGCAGCCTGGGATGCGTGCATCTCTATGGCACGGGTACGCCAGCTGCAACCGGGAATTATTGTAAGCCCCCGGCTTTTTGGATATGGCGATTATACATCCTTTGAAAGTGATAAGAACTTTCCCACGGCCGTGCAGGACGGCTGGTCAGAGTTTTGCACCACTTCAGCTGTAAGCGGATGGGGTTATACCAAAGCGCCCATGAAATCAACGGCCCATATCCTCAACTACCTGGTGCGGGCCAGGGCTTATAATACCAATATGCTCCTGAACTATGGTCCCACAAAAGAGGGGGTGTTTACCCCTGAAATGTATAAGAGCCTGGCGGAAATTGCTGCGTGGATGAAAGTAAATGCCGCCTCCATTAAAAATACACGGGCGCTTGACGCTCCGGAGTTTGCAACGGTGCCGGCAACAGCAGCAAAGAAACACCGGTACCTGTTTTTGCTGGCCCCGGCAGGTGGGGAAAATAACGCAGCACCAACCGTTGAATTGCATACCAGTGCAGCGGTAAAGAAAGTGACCATGCTGGGGCATAAGACACCACTTGCATATCGCCTGGATGCGGGCAAACTGATTGTGGATCTGCCCGCAGGTAGAAGCGCAACGCTGCCATTGGTAATTGATGTTGAATTAAAATAGTTGATTTCTTATGAGGTCGGTTTTATGGATTATATGGACAGTGTTATGGCCGCTGACCGGGCTTGGCCAACAGCAGCCGTATTATGGTTTTGATTCGGGTTTGCCGGCCAATTTTTTATCTTCCGGCATTGCACTGACGTTAAGTGGCGAGCATGTAAAGGATGGGGCAAACAGCCTGAAATGGGCCGCAGATGCCGGCGCCGTGTTAACTGCGGGAGATCTCGGCATCCCTGTAACCGATATCGCAAGCCGGAATTCCGGTTCCGCACAGTTTTTTATCTACAGCTCCCGTATTACCAATGATACCCTGGTGTTCCGTTTTTATGATAAGGCAGGCATCAGGAAGCGGGAGGGGCACCTGCTGTTAAATTTCAACGGATGGCGGGATTACCACCGTAACTACCGGCTCGACTATAATAAAGGCAAGGAACTGCCGGCTTTTGCATTGGATAAAATGGAGCTTATTTACAGGCCGCAGAACCCTGCAGCAACAGTAGTCCTGTACCTGGATGCATTCCGGTTTATTGGCGATACAAAGGATCGCTATCCCGGGCCGCAGCTGGCGCCCGACCGGCAGGATTTTGGAACAAATTATGACAGGGTCGGAATGCTGGTGGATTATCTTACAAAGCCGGATCTGCCTGTAATGCCTGCTACGGCACAGGAGCGAAAAGACGCTTACAAAGTAAATGCATTTTATTTGCAGCCTGTTCCTGCGGTAACTCCCGAAAACCTTGCGGCGGCAAAAAGGTTTGTAACAGCCTGCCATATCCGGCGCAATCCGGATTCGTCCATTACCGGCAGGGGGCAATTGTACTTAGATAATGAAGACACGCTTTTGCAGGTTTCGACCTATTGTGGGTACCTGGCCGGGGCCGTTATTCACAATGCAGATAACGATGCAAAAAAGAAGTTGCTCGATTTTACGGAATATATGCTGGACCAGGGATTGGCCGAAGGAGGACGTTTGTTTTTAAACCTGGGGCATTACAAACAAAGTCTCAATTTTCCTCTTGGGTTTCTAACGGCCATGCCGCTTTATCCCAACGAAATGAAAGCCCGGGTATTAAAGATGCTGAAATGGCATATCGGTTATAACAGGATTTACGATTCCCAAAAAACGGACCCCAATACCGATTTTATGCACCTGCGATCCGACTTTTTATTTAAGCTGGCGGCACTGGCTCCTTCGCAGGATGAATGGGTAAGAGATTTAAAATGTATTTCCCGTTACCTGGGGTTGTTTGTAAATTTTACACAAGGGAGTGAAAACGGGCTGAAAGCCGATGGCACCGCGTTTCACCACAACGTGCACTACCTGGGATATATGTACGCAATGGGAACCTATGCAGACAGGATTTATTCCTTAAAAGGAACGGTATACCGGCTGAATGCGGCTGCCTATAAACGGGTGGCCTTGTTTTACAAAGCATCGTTCCTGCAATCCTCTAAGGGGGCCATATATGCAAATTCGATTTCGGGAAGAAACCCTTTTTCAGGTTTCCCGGTTGGTGCCGATAAATTGCGGAAACTGATAGAAGTAGGGGGCGATATAATGGGCAAACCCTATGATCCGGAACTGGCAGCTTTTTATAGTTATATTTTTGACAACCGGGAATACCCGGTAAACAAAGCCGCAGCAGACGGATATTATCAGTTTAACTACGGGCAATTGGGCGTGCAGCGCAAGGACAATTGGGTGGCCGCTATGCATGGGTTTACCAACCGGCTTTGGGGGGCGGAAATCTACGCTACCCAGAACCGTTATGGGCGTTACCAGAGTTATGGTTCATTAGAAGTGTTATATAACGGCGATACGGCGGCAACAGGGTACCCGGGGGGCAAGGGCCGGGGCTGGGATTGGAATATGCCGCCGGGTACAACCACGGTTCACCTGCCTTTTTCTGAATTGCAGGCGAAACTGGTACGGGCGGATGAATACAATGAAAAAAGCTTTGCAGGCGCTTTGGCGCTCGGAAAAAACGGCATTTTTGCCATCGATTTTGTCGAGAAGGCGGGAAATAAATACAGTCCCAACCACCTGCAGTTTCATAAATCGGTATTCTCATTTAACGATATTCTTGTATGCCTGGGCAGCGGCATTCAATCTTCCAATACGGATTGTATAACCGCAACGAATTTATTTCAGGCAGTGTCTGCATCTGTTAATCCACCTGTATATATAAACGCAGGGCGTGCCATAAGGGATGGCAGCTACAGTAACACCATGGCTACAGCAAACAAAGAGTCCTGGTTGGTGAACGGCCAAAGCACCGGCTTTTTTGTGCCCCGGGGTGGCGGTACTATAGTGGTAGAAAGGGGGAAACAGGATACGCCGGTGGAAACGAGCCTGACGGGTAGCCCCAGGGCTACCGCTTATTTCAGTAAAGCCTATATCAGCCACGGGCAAGCTCCTGCTAATGCGCAATACCGGTTTGTGGTGGTGCCGGGTACCACGCCCCAAAAAATGGAAAGGCTTGCAGCCCGTTTTGCCAGCGATAAGGTCTATCGCATATTGTGTCAGACGGACTCACTCCATGCCGTGGAGTATTTGCCCGATAGTATTACCTCTTATGTTTTCTTTGAGGCCAACGACCGGGTAAATACCGGCCTTGTTAAGCGTATTTCCGGGCAGGCCCTGGTGGCAATAAAGAAGCAGGGAAGGATCATTTCAATAACGATCAACAATCCGGACCTGAATGCGGTTGATGATCCTATAACAAAATGGCATTCGGCGCCCTATCATGTAAGTTTGCAGCTAGCGGGGAAATGGAAAGTAGTGGATAATCCTTCCGGCGCTGCAATTACTAATGACAGGGCTGCGGTAACGGTCAATTTTACGTTAAAAGATGGGTTGCCTGCTTCCCTGAAATTGCTTGGTGATTAAAATACGATCAGTGAAATCTGTTGTGCGATATTATTGGTGTTTGCTTCCGGTGCTCTTGTTGATTGCCTGTAAGAAAAAAACGCAGGAGGCATATTTAACAACTGTTCCGGAAAACCGGGGCTACCAGCTGCAATGGTCGGATGATTTTTCCGGATCAGGCCTTGATGCAGCAAAATGGTACCACCGGTATCCGGGTGTGCGGCACGATGGCTTTAATGACAGCAATGCCATATCTGTAAGCAACGGCAACCTGTTTATAAAAGTATATTCGGACACCATTGGTGGCATTGTAAAGCATCATACCGGTATGATCGCCACCAAAAAGGAATTCCTGTACGGGAAATTTGAAGTAAAAGCGGCCTTCGTAAATCAATCCGGATCCTGGTCGGCATTTTGGTTGCAGAGTGCTACTATGGGTAACCCGGTTGGAAATCCGCAGCAGGCAGGAATGGAGATTGATGTTGTAGAAACCCTGCCCAATGATGGCAGGGTATATCAGAATCTTCACTGGGATGGCTACACATCGGATCATAAAACGGCCGGCATAAAAACAGCAGATCTGGGAGCTAACAGCGGCAGCTACCATGTATACACGCTTGAATGGTCGCCTGAATTCTATAAATTTTATGTAGATGGGCAGCAGACCTGGGCCTATAGCACTTATATATCCCAACGGAGTGAATTTATCATTTTAAGTTCGGAAGTAAGGAATGCAGCGGCTGGCTCATGGGCCGGGCCAATACCTCAGGGCGGTTACGGAAGCAAGGAACATAGCCATACCATGATGAAGGTGGATTATGTAAAATATTACAAAGCCCTGTAAATGGCAGAGGGATAACATGCTACCCCGCAATGTACTCGGAAGGTGTTTGTCCAAAGAATTTTTTAAATTCCTTGCTAAAGTATTTACGGTCGTTAAACCCCACTTCCCAGGCCACTTCCGCAATGTTGAATTTGTCGTTACGTAGCAGCAGGGCTGCTTTTTTGAGCCGGAGCGATTTGATAAATTCCCCGATGGGCGTTTGCGCAAGGGCGTTAAATTTCTTATACAAAACAGCGGTGCTCATACCCACTTCGCGGGCCAGGGCCGATACATGAAACTCGGGGTTATTCATATTGGCCTCAATAACTTCCATCAGCCGTTCCATAAATTTCTTATCCACGGTTCCAACCTCGGTTTGGGTGGGCTCCAGGAATATTTTCTGGCTGAAATGCTGCCGCTGCGATTCTTTCAGACGCAGCAGGTTTTTGACGTAAGACTGAAGCACTTTAACGCTGAAGGGTTTTGTAAGATACACATCGGCGCCGCTTTCAAGGCCTTCCAGCTGCTGGTCAATGCTGGTTTGGGCGGTGAGCATGATTACCGGTATGTGACTGGTGCGTACGTCATTTTTGAGCTGCCGGCAAAATTCGTTGCCGTCCATCTCGGGCATCATCAGGTCGGTAATAATGAGGTCGGGCAGTTCATTCACGGCAGTATTCCATCCCGCTTTACCATTGGATGCTTCTAAAACGGTATGCTCCGCCTGCAGGCAGATCTGCAGAAAATCCCGCAGTTCCGCATTGTCTTCTATAATAAGGATGGTTGTCGTCAATGGCTTCCCGGTTGTAAAAAATGGTCCTGGCCCTCTTTCAAAGATACAAAAAAACAGGTTTTGTTTTCCCTGCCATCGCTGCCCTGCACACTTGAAAAACGGATGGCGCCGCCGTGCAGCGTTACCAGGATTTTTGACAATGCCAGCCCAATACCGGTTCCGGTTTTTTTATTTCCCGCTGCGTCCACCTGGAAGAATTGGGTAAAGATCTTCTCGCTGCTTTCGGGCGGAATGCCGATGCCGTTGTCGCAGATACTGATTTCTGCATCGCCGTTTTCCTGTTTCGCAAGCTGCATGGAAACCCGTCCTCCCGGCGGCGTGAATTTGAGGGCGTTGGATAGTAAATTGTAAAAGATGATTTCCATATAATGTGGGTCAAAATAAAGGTCCAGGGAGCGCTCCGGCGGATAAAACTGATACCGGATATTTTTTTCCGCAGCCAAAACAGAAAATTTTTCGAAAACATCTTTGCAAAAAGCAACAAGATCGTTTTTTACCGGGTGCAGCCGGGTGTAACCGGAATCCGCTTTCATAAAATCCAAAAGATCGTTGGACAATTTCAGCATCCGGTCAGCATTGGATTTAATAGACGATAATAATTTTTTTGAGGACGCATGGTCCAGATCATGTTCCAGCAGCATTTCGGCAGGCCCCATGATCATCGTAAGCGGAGTCCTGATCTCATGCGAAACATGGGCAAAAAAATCGGTCTTCATCTGTTGCAGCTCTCTTTGCTTTATGTTAAGGGTATGTTCATATTCCAGTTTTCTTTTCAACGAGGTTCGGGATTGCAGAAACCAGAAAATGGCCCCTGTTGTCACAAAAAATACAAGAATATATGAGGCATAAGCCCACCATGTTTTCCATAGGGGAGGGTGAATGGTGAACTGCGCCATTTGCCGGACTTTGTTCCAGACCCCATCGTTGTTTGCAGCCCTGGCCAGCAGGGTATAAGTGCCGGGGGGAAGGTTGGCATAGGTAGCTATATGATTGTGGGTGTAGTTCCAGTGCTGATCAAACCCTTCCAGTTTATAGGCGGAGCGGTTTTTGTCCGGCTTAATAAAGTTGAGCACGGCATAGTGAAAGGCCAGGTTGTTTTTGTGGTAAGGAAGCTCAAGAGGGAAGCTTACCCGTTCCGATGAATCAGGCGATTTTAAAGAACTGCCATTTACTGTAATATCTTCAAGTTCCATGGGAGGGGGTAGCGGGTTTTCCTCAATCTGCATGGGGTCAAAGCATACCAGGCCATTGTATCCTCCAAAAAAAATGATACCTTTTTTGTCAACATAGGATGAGTTGTAATTGAATGCCTGCCCCGGAAGCCCGTCCTGTGTACTGTATACCTTAAATTGTTTCCGGGTGGTGTCCAGTCTGGAAATGCCATTGTTGGTACTGATCCACAAATTGTTTTGCTGGTCTGTAACAATGCCAACCACCTTACTCCCGGATAGCCCGTTTTGTGTGGTAAATGTTTGCGGCTGTCCATTAGCCGGGTTTATAAATGACAGACCGGAATAGCTTCCAAACCAAATGATATGGTTGCGGTCTTCGGTAATGTAGTAGATGTGGTCCGAATGCAGTTGTGGCCGGGTATTCTCTTTTGTGTATTGCACAAATTTCCCCGATGCAGCGTAGAGGACGTTCAGTCCCTTTTTGGTGCCGATCCAAACATCGCCCTTAGAATCGGTGTACAGGTGGGTAATGGCGTTGCTGCTGAGCCTGCGGCCCGGGTAGGCTTCCTCAAAGGTTTGAAAGCTGCGATGCACGGGGTCGTAAATGTTTACGCCGGCCTCCTCATTGCCGATCCATATCTTTCCCTCCTTGTCCTGGGTAAGTGAGGTAATGTCGTCCGCATCCGGCGAAATAAGAATATTGGATTGCCGGATCAGCGCAACGGTGTGGTGTACGGGGTCAATCACATTGAGCTCTCCGTTGAAAAAGCCGGCCCAGATCTGGTTGTTTTTATCCAGCAGCATGGCTTTGATCAGATTGGAGCTGACGGAGAATCCGCGGGCGCCATTTTTGAGATGCGTAAAACGGTTTGTGGACCGGTTAAAATAATTAATGCCTTCGGCTTCGGTTCCAATCCACAGGTTGCCGGCGGCATCATCGAGGATGGAGCTGATGATGTTGCTGCTGATACTGTTTCCATTATGGTTGTTTTGGTAAATGGTAAAGGGGGTTTGATAGCGGGTGGTCATATTGAGCCCGCCAAAAAAAGTACTGATCCAGATATTTTCCTGCTGATCCTGAAAAATGTCGTGAACGGAGTTGTTATTAAGGCTTTGCGGATCATCCGGGTCATTGGTGCTGGCATAGAGGGATGCACTGCGTGGGTTATAGATATTCAGGCCCTTCAGGGTGCCAATCCATACCCGGCCGTCTTTGGCACAAAGGATCCTGCGTACGGTATTGCTGACCAGGCGCCCCTGCGGGCCGGTTTTAGTGGTAAAATGAAGGGCCGGTTTTTTCTGCGCCGTAAAAACATAAACGCCTTCGTTTTGCGTGCCTGCCCATACCTGATGATTTGGGTCGCAGGCAATGGAACTTACATTGATGTGTGCCTGTATCAGCTGTGGCCGGATTGTTCCTCCGGCGTCCAGCTCTTTCCGTGAAAACAGGTAGAGGCCGGCCGCCGTCCCAACTAAAATATTGCCCGATGAATCGCAGCCGATGCTCTGTATGTTTTTAAAAGACTGCAGATTACTCCCTGTTGCGCAGGGTACCGGTTCCATTTTAAACCGTTCCGAAGGTGTAATGGCATATAGTTGCCCCGAAGTGGCCACCAGTACGGTTTTGGTGTTGTACGCAAAAATGGCTTTTATGGCATTGCCCGCCGGGCTTTTTGTTGGAGCGGTAAGGAACGGACGAAAGAGATCCGTACCGGGCCGGTGTGCGTACAACCCGTTATTGGTACCAATCCACAAATACTGTGCGCCCGGAACCAGCGCTGTGATTTTGATACCGGAACTCATCGGGTTTTTTTCATAGAAAGACCGGTAAACGCGTACCGTCTTCCCATCATAACGATTGAGCCCGTCCATCGTGCCCGCCCAAAGAAATCCTGCAGCGTCCTGCGACACGGATAATACCGACCGGTTGGATAGTCCTTCCTCAATGGTAATATGGCTAAAATGAATCTTTCCCTGGGCCCGTACCAGCAGGCCAAAAATGCAGCAAAGGAAAGTAAAGTATAATTTATTCAAAGTATCCGGGGGGATAGAAAAACGATTTTACCTGGGGAGAAAATTTGCTGCCACTTCTTCTATTGGAGTTGTTTCCCCGAAAAAGCCGGCAATCTTTTCGATCACTTGTTCCACTAATGCATCCGGACAGGAAGCGCCACTGGTCATCAGGATTTTTACCGGAACTGCAGCCGGAAGAAAGCCCGTTGTCAATAACTCCTGTTTGGTATGAAAATTATAATGCAAAATCTCGTTGCGGCTCAGGATCTTTTCGGCACTATTGATAAAATAGGTAGGCAGGGTTTCCTCGCAAAGCTCTACCAGGTGCGAGGTGTTGGAAGAATTATAACCGCCTACAACCACCGCAAAATCGGCGGGGGTACGCAACATTTCGCTTACGGAAGTCTGGTTGTCGTTAGTGGCATAGCAGAGCGTATCCCGGGTATCTGCAAACCGTTCGGCCAACGTATCCCGGGTAAGCCCGTACTTGTCGATCATTACTTGTTTAAGATAATCGGCAATCGCCTGTGTATCGCTGGCCAGCATGGTGGTTTGGTTAACCACCCCCAGGCGTTCCAGGTCGCGGACAATATCAAAGTTGGCACTGTACTGCCCTTTAAATTCCTCATAAAAGCCTTCAGCCGCTTTTTCGCCCGTAATGTATTTGGCTAGCTCAATAGTCTGGGTCATGTTCTTGACCACCACCGAAGGGGCGTTAAAAGCTGCATGCGAGAATGTAGCGCGGGTTTCCTCGTGCGTTGGTTTACCGTGTATAACAATGGAATAATCCTTTCGGGCAATAACTTCGCTCCGGTTCCAAACCTTTTCCACAAATGGGCAGGTGGTATTGTATTTTTCGGTGTGGATACCGATCGCATTGAGTTTTTTTTCAATTTCCAGTGTGGTGCCAAAGGCCGGGATGAGCACAATATCATCAGGCGTAAGTTCTTCAAATGGAATGATCTGCCGGCCGTGGGTATCCTGCAAAAAACGAATCCCACGGGAAAGAAGGTCTTTGTTTACCTGTGGATTGTGGATCATTTCGCTCAATAAATAGATCCGCTTGCCGGGATTTTCGTCAATCGTTCTGAAGGCAATTTCAATGGCATTTTCAACACCATAGCAGAAGCCGAAGTGCCGGGCCAGGTAAATCTTTACCGGCCCAAAATCCAGGAGAGTAGGCGTGAAATCCTTTTTAAGCTTGTCCTTTTCTTTGCGTTTTCTTTTTATTGCGGATATCAACGGACTCCGGTAAAAAACAGGTACATCAAACTGCTTCATGCGGCAAAATTACTTGATATCTTTTAAAAGAGATTTTTCTTATCTTGCTGCTTCATTAAAAAAAAGTTTTTATGCAGGAGCTGATCGAAAAATTAAAGGCAGAAGTAAATCTGGATGACGCACAGGCGCAAAAAGCCATTGAAGCCGTTAAGAATTATATCATTGAAAAATTTCCAATGCTGGAGGGCGCGGTGGCCAACCTGTTTGGTCAATCCTGATTTATGCGGCCTTTACAAGGCCCATTTTGCTTTTGTCAAATTTGCGTCTTGCATATTCCTTTGTGAGGGTAAAATGGGTTTCCGCTGCCGAGGGTAGCTCGTACATGGCATCGTTCAGGATGCTTTCGCAAATGCTGCGTAACCCGCGGGCGCCCAATTTGTATTCCACGGCCTTTTCTACCATAAAGTCCAGCACCTGAGGTTCTACATCCAATTCAATCCCCTCCAGTTCAAACAGCTTCCTGTATTGTTTCATCAATGCGTTCTTTGGTTCTGTGAGGATGGCTCTCAGCGTAACTGCATCCAGCGGATCCAGGTGTGTTACCACCGGTAGGCGCCCCAACAGCTCGGGTATCAGGCCAAAGGTTTTAAGATCCTGGGCATTTACAAAACGCAGCAGGTTCTTCTTCATGTCTTCCTGTTCATCCTTATCTACATTGAACCCGATGGTGTTGGTTTGCACCCGGCGGGCAATGATCTTATCTACTCCATCAAAAGCACCTCCGCAAATAAAGAGGATATTTTGGGTGTTTACTTTGATCAGTTTCTGATCGGGGTGCTTGCGTCCTCCCTGTGGCGGAACCAGCACATCCGTTCCCTCCAGCAGTTTCAGCAGCCCCTGCTGCACACCCTCGCCGCTTACATCTCTTGTAATGCTGGGGTTGTCGCTTTTACGGGCCACCTTGTCCAGCTCGTCAATATAAACGATACCGCGCTCGGCTGCTTCTACATCATAATTACAAACCTGCAGCAGGCGGGTTAAAATACTTTCCACATCTTCGCCAACATAACCGGCTTCCGTAAATACCGTGGCATCTACAATGGCAAACGGCACATTCAGCATTTTGGCAATGCTTTTTGCCAGTAGAGTTTTGCCCGTTCCGGTTTCGCCTACCATAATGATATTGCTTTTTTCAATTTCAACATCATCCAGCTCGCGGCTTTTTTGCTTCAGCCGTTTGTAGTGATTGTACACCGCCACGGCCAATACCTTTTTGGCATCATTCTGGCCAATTACGTAGTCGTCCAGGAAGGTTTTTATTTCCATGGGCTTCCGGATGGACTGGTTGAACCCGCTAACGGTTTTCGTATCCTCCCTGAAATGAAGCTCCTGGTTAATAATTTCCTGTGCGTGTTCTACACAGTTTTCGCAAATATGTCCATCCTGCCCTGCAATCAGTATTTCTACTTCATCGCGGTTTCTTCCGCAAAACGAACATTTTAACACATTATCCGGCATAGTACAGTTATTAAAAATTGAGTTGCAAAGTTAAAAAAAAACCACCAGTGCCGGTGGTTTTTAACAAAAGAGTTTCAATCTACCGCGGATTGATTTTCTGCGAAAATCGGCGCAAAAATTGGCGTAAATCTGCGGGAATTATGCGTGCGTTCAAAAGTTTAAACAACTTCATAATAATATTAAGCTGCCTCTTTCTGATTTTCAGAACCTGTTTACAACTGATCCACAATTTTATCAGCAATGCCATAGGCGATTGCTTCCGGCGCGTCCATCCAGTAATCGCGGTCAAAATCCCGCAGAATTTCTTCAACCGTCTTCCCGCAATTGTCTGCCAGGATCTGGGCGCCAATCATTTTAACCCGCTGTGTTTGTTTGGCTTGTATTTCAAGGTCGCTGCTTACACCCCGGATAAAGCCGCCAAGGGAGGGCTGGTGAATCATGACTTCCCCATGGGGATAAATATACCGTCTTCCTTTTTCGCCACCACTCAGTAAAATGCTGCCCATAGAGGCCGCAAGGCCCATACAAATGGTACTTACGGGGCTTTTGATCATCTTCATGGTATCATAAATGACCATTCCGCTGGTAACCACGCCACCGGGGCTGTTGATGTAAAATTTAATTTCTTCTCCAGGTTTATCGGCATCCAGCAGCAATAGCTTGGTCGTTACTTCGCGGGCGCTTTTGTCATCCACAACGCCCCACAGGTAAACGGCCCGCTGATCAAAAAACAGTTTTTCCAGCCGTTTGTTCAACATCATCAGCTCGTCCCTTTTGTCTGCGGCTTCCTTGGGCTCTTCCTCTTCTCCTTCGCCATCAAAACGAAAAGGCTTAAGCCATTTATCTTCATTTAAATTAGATATCATCTTGTATGTTTTTTGTTGATAAGTTAATAAGTTGGCCGGCTCAAAAGGCAATCGGGACACTGCCCTGTAAACCGTTCAACTTGTAAACGATCTTACTTCTTTTTCTTATTTACCAGTAGTACTTCATCCACAAAGCCATATTCTTTTGCCTCGGTGGCGGTCATCCATTTATCCCGCTCAAAATCCTTCTCAATCTGGTCGATGGGCTTGTCGGTATGGTGGTTCACGATCTCATACAGTTCCGTCTTTAATTTGCGGATCTCGTTTACTGTGATCTCAATGTCGCTGGCTTGCCCCCCGATGCCGCCGCTGGGTTGGTGCATCATGATACGGGCATGTTTGAGCGCTGCTCTTTTACCGTGTGTGCCTGCGCCCAGGAGTACACATCCCATAGATGCGGCCATGCCGATGCATATCGTGGCTACATCGGGTGTTACATATTGCATGGTGTCATATACGCCCAGCCCGGCATAAACACTTCCGCCCGGGCTGTTGATATACATATTAATATCCCGTACGCGGTCCGTGCTGTCCAGGAACAGGAGCTGCGCCGTCACAATGTTTGCCACCTCATCGTTGATGGGGTAGCCCAGGAAGATGATGCGGTCCATCATCAGCCGGCTGTAAACATCCATCACAGCTACATTCATGGGACGTTCCTCAATAATATTGGGCGTTAATGCGGTTACCAGGTGGTTACCATAACCGTGCAGGGTATTGCTTGAAATACCCCGGTGCTTTACCGCATATTTTTCAAATTCCGAGTTATATGTCATAATAATCTTAAGTTACAGGTTAAATTTAATTGCTGCTGTTGTCTCTGCCCCGATGTTTTTACCGGGTGCTGTACAAACGGCTTTTAAAAGTAATCAAATATTTCTCCATTTACAAAATAGTGGTTTTAAATGCCAAGTTGACCGGTTTTGCTCCGGTAAATTCGTCATATATGCATGCTGCCTCAGGGCGTCCGGTTGTTTTGATAATAATTTCTTGATGAAAAGACTGCCGGTTAATTCTTAAAATTGAAATAACTTTAGCCAAATCCTGGAAAATGAAACGGAAAGACTTTTTTAAAATAGCTGCACCGGCGTTCTTACTGCTGGCAAATGGAAATATTGTGCGGGCAGACGAACAGGTGAATACACTGCTGAAAAAGAAAAAGCGGGTGCGTTTTGCCATTGCATCCGATCTGCATTACGGGCAACCGGGCACCGACTATGACCGTTTTTTGAAAGAGGCCGTAGCACGGATCAACGAGGAACACACCAAAGTTCCTTTTGATTTCTGTATGCTCAATGGAGATATCGTGCATAATGATCCTGCCCATTATCCGGCGGCAAAGGAACATATCGAGCGGCTGAAAATGAAGTATTATGTAACGCCGGGAAACCACGATATGGTTACCCCCGAACACTGGAAGCGTATCTGGAATCAGCCGGTGAACTATGATTTTGTAGTAAATGGTACGGTATTCCTGGCAGGAACCACCTCCAATGAAAAAGGGGAGTATATCTGTCCGGACCTGAAATGGATGGAGCAGAAACTGGAACAACATAAGAAGGCCCGGAATCTTTTCGTGATCATACATATCAACCCAGCCAAATTAACCACACACGGGATCGATTGCCCGGAGTTTCTGGCATTGTTGAAACGCTATAAAAATGTAAGGGCGGTTTTTAACGGACATGATCATGATGAGGATGGGATTAAGAAGAAGCTGGATATCCCCTTTGTTTTTGATGCGCATGTGGGCGGTAACTGGGGCACATCGTATCAGGGTTTCCGGGTGGTGGAGCTGCTGGAAGATGGCGGCGTATTTACATACGTAATGAATCCCAATGAGCGGTTGAATGAAGCAAGGCTTTAACTGAACCGGAGTGGCATCAACATTGGCTACAGCGTGCAAACACAGCGGCATAGTTTATGAAGCCTTAAAAGCGGGCCATGCAAACCGCAGCACTTCACTAATCGGTACTCCAGGTATTTTTTCAAAGAGTTGATCGGGGGAAATCAGAATGCTGGTAAACGGAAGTGCGGTACCGTCTGCCATGCAGATTTTATATACCGCAAAATCACGGATCGGACTGCGCAGGCTTGTCCGCCTTTTTATTTCGATTTTTGATATATCCCGTTTGTAATATTGAACCAAATGATCTTCCGTGCCGAAATAGAAATCCGGCAACCCTTTGGAGAGCGTTATTACCGTGTTTTTATCGGCGATATAATACCTGGAAAGCATGAAGAGATTAAGGCCTCCGTCTAATAAAAATACAAAAAAAGCCGCTCTTTTTGAGAACGGCTTTTTAAACAGTTTTTATCGATTAATGGTGGTGATGCTGATGCTCACTTACCATTTTGGAAAAGTCTTCAGCGCTGATGGATGTTGCGTTGGGTTTTACCCTGGTTTCTGCCCACTCAAATACTTTTTGTGACTGCAGACGGTTATACGCATCTTCAACATATTTGCGGTCCTTCATCATACGATCAATATAATCGTTTATCCAGGGCTGATCATCGGTCATACCCATGGCGCCGCCCATGTACTGGAATAATTGCTGTTTGGCAAAGTTCCGGATCTCATCCGGTGCTACCTGAATGGCGTTGTCTGCAACGATTTTTTCAGTGATGAGGTTCCATTTCAACTGGTTCAGGAATGAAGGCATTTCTGCTTCAATCTGCTCGGAACTTTTAGCGGGTTGTTGATTTTCACCTTCCTGCGGCTGGTTATTTTGAGTGGTGAGCCAGTTCTTCAGGAAGGTTTCAGGAAACTCGATCTTCGTATCATCAACCAGTTTGTGAAACAACTGGTCGTGGATCTGGTTACGGCTCTGGGCAGCCCAGTATTGATAAATTTCGTCTTTCACTTTTGCTTTAAAATCTTCTTCGGTTTTTACATCACCTGTGGGATACAACTGGGTAAAGAATTCTTCATTCAACTCCTTTTTTTCCAGTAATCCTACTTTGGTAATCTCCAGCCGGAAGCTTTTATCCTTTGTTGCCGCATCCGTCTTATCGAGGCCCAGGTCCTGGGCAATAAAATCCAGTTCTTTTTCTTCAAAAGCTTCACCCAGCTTAATGCTGATGCTGTCGCCTGCTTTTTTGCCATTGAGCGCTGTTCTTACAGCCGGTGCAAAGTACTTCAGCAGGAGCGAGTTATCTTTTTTGATACCCTCTTCAACATCGTTGCCTTCGGCATCCGTTTCTGTAAATGTCACATTCAGCACATTGTCATCGGCTTCCACTGTTTCTTTATCCGTCATGTTGCCATAACGGTTTTGTAAACGTTCAACTTCTTCGCCCACCATTTCATCGGTGATGTCGATATTATAGCCGGTAATATCCAGTTTGGCCAGGTCCTGCATTTTGAAGTCGGGTTTCAGGCCGATCTCGAAATGAAAATCATAGTCCGAAGGATTGCTCACGTCCAGTTTCGTTATGTCATTTTCCAGAGGAAGAGGCTGGGCAAAAATATCTACTTTATTGGTATCCAGGTAGTTTACCACTTCTTTATCAACAGAGCGCAATACTTCATCAATGAAAAGGGAAGGACCGTACATTTTCTTTATCAGACCTGCAGGTACTTTTCCAGGGCGGAAGCCAGGAATATTGGCCTTCTTGCTATATTCTTTTAAGGATTTTTCAAATCCGGGTAAGTAATCCGTTTTGTCCAGCTTTATGCTGATCTTTTCGTGAAGAGGGCCAATTTTTTCTTGTGTAATTGTCGCCATTTGTATTGTTTAATGTTTAAAGGTTCAATGTTTAAGGTTATTGATGAGCAACATTAAACATTAAACCTCAGTCCGGATGAAGGGACTCGAACCCCCACACCTTGCGGCATCAGATCCTAAGTCTGACGTGTCTACCAATTCCACCACATCCGGATAAGAACTCCATTTCGGGCTGCAAATGTAGTGTATTCTGAAATAAAAAAGCACAGTTCTGTGAAAAAATACAGGCGAACACAGGCTCAGTGTGGTCGCCTTTCAAAGTAGGGGCAAATGGATCCCGGTTTCAAAAAACAATCCAAAATAAACTACCGGGAGGTGTTTTCAGCAGGTTTGCGGTGTTTAAACAGGATCGTGTGCCTGGTTTTATAGATCAGCAGTCTGGACATGCCAGGTATAAACCTGGTTTGGTTGCCTACGGACTGAACATATTACGGCTGTTTCAGGAAAATGGTTTTTTCCAACAGCGCGTTCGCCTTTCTTAGTTTGTCGCTAAACAGGGAACCTTCAACGGCGGGATCAAATTGAACAGTGTAAACAGTTACACCGCCTAATACCAATTTTTTCCGGTTGCTTTTTTTAGTATTTTTTACAGTGTTCATATTTCGAATTTAATAAATTCTTTGCACAAAAAGGCTAAATAAATAAAATGAGATTCGGGTTTGAAAATCAATTCTTTATACCCCTGATCGGTCTCAATAAGGCCGGTGATCGCAAATTCTTTGATAAATCCGGAATGGTACATTTTTAAAATCCGCTGATAAAGCCGCTGTCGTTCGGGTGTACTACCAACAAACATTATTTTGATATTCGGCCTGAGCAGGGTAAATTCTTTCAGGATACATATAACGGTGACAAGCACTTTTATAATATCGCCATTGTCGGAGTGTACCGAACCATCAATACTTCCATTGGGGAGTAGATCGCCAAAGCAGAGGTGCCGCCTTTGGCCCTTTTCAGAATATTTAATATCTTGACAGGGTCTTGTGTTGCGCGGCAGAATTTATGTAATTTTAACCAGAGGATTGAATCGTTATCAAAGAAACAAGGAAGAGGAGTGTGCCAAATATTGCATGAAAACAGTAGAGCAAAAACCCAAATATAGTCTTAACGAAGAGCAGGAAAAAAAACTGATTTTAAGGGAGTACCGGTCGTTGATGCGTGCGTTAAAGGATAAGATCAAGCCGGGCGACAGGGATATTTTACGAAGAGCTTTTGAAATGGCGGCAGACGCTCACAGCAGTATGCGGCGCAAGAGCGGTGAGCCCTATATCCTGCACCCGATTGCTGTAGCAAAAATATGTGTGGAAGAGATCGGTCTGGGCGTTCGGTCCACGGTGTGTGCCCTGCTCCATGATACTGTTGAAGATACGGATATTACCTTCCAGGATATTGAGCGCGAATTTGGCTCGGAAATTTCAAAGATCGTGGATGGCCTCACCAAGATCTCCAATGTGATCGATTCTTCCGCCTCCCAGCAGGCCGAAAACTTCAAAAAGATCCTGCTCACCCTTACAGATGATCCCCGCGTGATCCTCATCAAACTGGCCGATCGTTTGAACAACATGCGTACGCTGGACAGTATGAAGCGGGAAAAGCAATTAAAGATCGCATCTGAAACGGTCTATGTGTTTGCTCCTCTGGCACACCGGATGGGGCTCTACAGCATTAAAACAGAACTGGAAGACCTGGCGATGAAGTACCTGGAGCCGGATGCTTATAAAGAGATTGCCAAAAAACTGGCAGAGACCAGGCGCGACCGTACCCGGTATATCAACGAGTTTATAAAACCCATCAAGGAAAAGCTGGAGCGGAACAAGTTTGATTTTGAAATATACGGGCGCCCAAAGAATATTCATTCCATCTCGAATAAAATGAAGAAAAAAGGCGTAACCTTTGAGGAGGTTTATGATCTTTTTGCCATCCGGATCATTCTGAATTCCCCGCAGGAACGGGAAAAAGAAGACTGCTGGAAGGTGTACTCGCTGATCACTGATGAGTACACGCCTTCTATTGAGCGGCTGCGCGACTGGGTAAGTAACCCCAAATCCAATGGATATGAAGCATTGCATACCACGGTAATGGGCCCCCGGGGGAAATGGGTGGAAGTGCAGATCCGCTCCAAACGCATGAATGAAATTGCCGAAAAGGGACTGGCCGCACACTGGAAGTATAAGGAAGGCGGCGCTAATGAGAACCGGTTTGATAAGTGGTTTCAACAGATCCGGGAGGTGCTCTACAACCAGGATGCCGACAGCGTGGATTTTTTGCAGGATTTCAAGATGAGTTTCCTAACGGAGGAAATTTACATCTATACGCCCAAGGGAGATATAAAAATGTTGCCGGTGGGCAGTACCGCGCTCGATTTCGCCTTTGCCATTCATACGGCCATTGGCGCTAAAACAATTGGAGCCAAGGTGAATCATAAACTGGTACCCATCAGCTATAAACTGCGCAGCGGAGATCAGGTAGAGATCATTACCAGCAACAAACAAACCCCATCCGAGGATTGGCTATCGTTTGTGGTAACAGCAAAGGCCAAGGCCAAAGTAAAAGAGGCACTGAAGGAAGAAAAGAAAAAAGTAGCCGATGAAGGACGGTATACCATCCAGCGCAAACTGGAAGGCATGGGTGCTTCTATGCAGCAGTCTAACCTGGATGAGTTGGTCCAGTTTTACAAACTGCACTCAAACCTGGAGCTGTTTTACCAGGTGGCTATTAAAAACATCGATCTTAAAGAACTGAAAGAATTTAAGACGATCGGCGACCGCATCGAATACCCGAGGCCGGTTAAGATCGTGCAGGAACATAAAATAGAGAACCATACCCCGGCATCCGGTAGCAATAAACAGGATACGGAGCTGATTATTTTTGGCGAAAGCAGTGATAAGATCATGTACCACCTGGCTAATTGCTGCAAACCTATCCCGGGAGATGATGTTTTTGGTTTTATCACCACAGGAAAAGGGCTGGCCATTCACCGGACTAATTGTCCCAACGCGCCTAAGCTGCTGGCAAATTACGGGCACCGGATTGTAAAAACCAAATGGGCCAAGAACAAGGAAATTTCATTCCTTACGGGTGTTAGGATCATCGGGATGGATGATGTGGGCGTGGTAAGCAAGATTACCAGCCTCATTTCCGCCGAACTCAAAATCAATATTGCCGCCCTTACCATTGAAGCTTCGGAGGGCCTTTTTGAAGGCAACATTAAAGTATATGTGCATGATAAGGAAGAGCTGGATGAACTGGTGAACCGGTTAAAGGACCTGAACGGTATTGAATCGGTAGAACGGTATGATACCGAAGACCTGCCGGGGAAATAGGCGGTTCCAGGTTTAAGCCCGCCCCCGGACGACCCGGTCGGACGGGGTTCAATGTTTCAGGTTTCCCGATACATCGCATGTGCGTCAAGTTAATTTTTGTCCTGGGAGCTGCAGCGCAGCGCTGATCCTGTTAGTAAACGACAATACAGGTAATAAAGGTGCAGCGCACCGGTAATCATTGCGGTTTGTACAAGCGGTGCACAGGAAATTACCGCCGCGCTGCGGCTACGGGAGGTTTTGGGCGTTCATCGTTATAAGGGTCAACGGCGCGCTGCGCCTGTTTGCCATTAAAAGATGCGATCTTTTTGGCGTGAGAGGTTTACCCGTACTACATTTCATGGCAACATGATCTGTTCTTAACCTGACGTGCATGCGATACATCGGGACGTTTTTCTGCCTGATGTACTTATGTTTAGGCTAAAGGTTCTTATTTCTCATTTATGATTCCGGTATTTCATCAGGATGCGTAGCGCCGAATAGGAACGGCACCTTCATTTTCAGATTTTCACATTCCCACATTTTTAAATTCTGAGCAGGAACGGGCCTCACTTTTACGTTTAAAATTTTTCATTGGATATTTTGAATTCCCCTCCGGGGAAACCTCTATTTTTGCAGCTTTAAGAATCGTTAATAAAAAGTTCATAATGATAGATGTTATTCTGGGTCTGCAATGGGGCGATGAAGGCAAAGGCAAGATTGTAGATTTTTTTGCAAAGGACTATGATGTAGTGGCGCGCTTTCAGGGCGGGCCCAATGCCGGACATACGCTTTACCGGAACGGAGAAAAACTGGTATTGCGCCAGATTCCTTCAGGAATTTTTAATGAAGGAAAGATCAATCTTATCGGCAACGGGGTGGTACTGGATCCCATTTCCCTCGAAAAAGAATGCGAGCAGCTTACAAAATTTGGAGGCGATCTGAAGAAGAATCTTTATGTTGCCGAACGGACCAACCTCATTATTCCCACGCACCGGGCGCTGGATAAAGCATCGGAACAAGCTAAAGGAAATAGCAAGATCGGTTCTACATTAAAAGGAATCAGTCCGGCCTATATGGACAAAACAGGGCGCAATGCCTTGCGTGTGGGCGATATCCTGAACCCCGATTTCAAAAATATGTATGAGGCTTTAAAGGAAAAGCATTACGTGATCCTGAACTCCTACGGCTTTGATGAAGATATCAGCCAGGATGAGGCCGATTTCTTTGAGGCCATCGAATTCCTCAAAACACTGAACATTGTAAACGGAGAATATTTTATTAATAAATTGCTGAAGGAGGGTAAAAAAGTACTGGCGGAAGGGGCACAGGGCAGCATGCTGGATGTGGATTTTGGTACATTTCCGTTTGTAACCTCCTCCAATACGATTTCTGCAGGTGTGTGCAGCGGACTGGGTGTGGCGCCACAGCATATTAAAGAAGTAATAGGCATTACCAAAGCGTATTGTACCCGTGTGGGAAGCGGCCCGTTTCCTTCTGAACTGGATAATGAAGACGGTCAGCGCCTGCGCGATATTGGTAAAGAATACGGAGCTGTAACCGGTCGTCCGAGACGTTGTGGCTGGATCGACCTGGTAGCCCTGAATTTTGCCTGCATGATCAACGGGGTTACCCAGCTGGTGATGACCAAGGCTGATGTGTTGGATCATTTTGAAAAGCTGGAGGTTTGCTCCGCCTATTCCCTGGATGGAGCGGCAATTACCGAAATACCACTGCGCCTGGATCTTGCACCCTACCAGCCCAGGTTTGAGGCATTTGAGGGCTGGCACACCGATATTTCCCAGGCTAAATCTTACGAGGGACTGCCGGAGAAAATGAAAAACTATATTACCTTTATCAATGATTATCTTGGTGTTCCTGTAAAGTATATTTCCAATGGCCCGGAAAGAGAACAATTGATCAAAATTTAACGAAGAATTTGTTTAAAGGAGAAGTACCGCCCGCTGGCGAGCAACGATTTTGATGCGGAGTTTTGCAGAAAATCGATCTGCTGGCATTTGTGGTTGGGATTGATCTGCTTCAATCAGGAGAAATACTAAATGGGATATCCCCGCAGGAAAAGCGTTTAAACAAATTCGAATAAAAAATCAGTTTAAAAAATTTGGAGAATTAAAAACTTCGATTAAAATTTACATTTTCATTTATCAGATTTTATTAGGTTATGGCAAAATCAAATAAGTCAGCAGGAACAGACAAGAAGACAAGGGCAGGAAATGTGCCTGCAGAAAAGGCGTCTTCAAAATCAAAGAAAGAAGAGGATGAATTGGAGGATGATGATCTTCAGGAAGAGGAGGATGAATCCCCGGTACGGGCGAAAAAGGGAAAGGTCTCAAAGGACGATGATGATGAGGATGAGGATTTGGACGAAGAGGATGATGACTGGGATAAGGTAGAAGAAGATGAGGATTGGGATAAGGATTTTGAGGAATTCGATATTCCGAAGTCGAAGTCAAAATCCGGCGGAGTTGGGAAAGGGAAAAAATCGTATGATGAAGATGAGGACGATTTTAAACCGGATGAGGAATTTGATGACCTGTTTGGTAACAACAACGATGATTTTGATGACGATGATGATTTTAGATAAGGATCATCGGGACAGATTTTTAATAAATGGCATTGGATAGTGAACCAATAACAGGCCAGAGTTTTCTGTTAAAAGACGCTGTTTTTATAAAAGCAAAGGTGTTAAACTGGTTAAGACGGTTTAACACCTTTTGTTTTTTAGACTCCTGTGGTTTCCCGGAGCAGGATTTTGAATTTCTTGCAGGCGCCGGCGTAAAGCGTAAGGTGTTACTTTCGGGTGCGGACGCACTTACCGCTTTTGATGATTTTTTAGCTGAAAAAAAAACATGGCTGCTTGGGCATTGGAACTATGAACTGGAAACGGGCATGGGCTGTTATAGTCCGGGGCGGACCGCTGCGGTGGAATTTCCCGAAGGCTTTTTCTTTGAGCCGGATTGGTTGCTGTATGTAAAAGGCAACCGGCTGTATATTGAAGGCGAAGACCCGGATTCCGTTTATAAAGCGCTGCAGGAGGAAGCTGTGGCTGCACCTGTGAGCCTGCAATTGCAACAGGCTGTCCGGTGCCGGGTTACCAAAGAGGCGTACCTGCAGGCTATCCGGCAGCTGCAGGGGCACATTCACCGGGGCGATTGTTATGAGATTAACTATTGTGTGGAATTTTTTTCGGCCGCGGCAGCAATGGATCCCGTTGAGGTATACCAGCAGCTGACCACCCGTTCTCCCAATCCATTTTCGGGGCTTTACCGCGTTGATGATCAATGGCTGATTTGCGCCAGTCCCGAGCGGTTCTTAAAAAGAGTGGGTAGTAAGCTGATCAGCCAGCCCATTAAAGGAACGCTTTCGCGAAGCGGAACCGACGCCGCCAGTTTGTATACAGAGCAACAGCAGTTGGCCGGCAGTAAGAAAGACAGGGCCGAAAATGTGATGGTGGTGGACCTGGTAAGAAATGATCTTTCACGTATCTGCAAGGCAGGTTCGGTACAGGTGGATGAGTTGTTTGGCGTTTACAGCTTTGCGCAGGTACACCAGATGATCTCCACGGTTTCGGGGACCGTTGGGGAGGATGTGGATATGGCAGCAATTTTAAGAGCTACCTTCCCGATGGGGTCCATGACCGGCGCCCCCAAAGTTCGGGTAATGCAACTGATCGACCATTATGAAAAAACAGCCCGGGGCATTTTCTCTGGCGCGCTGGGTTATATACAGCCCGATGGAGATTTTGATTTTAATGTCATAATCCGCAGTTTGATGTACAATGCGCAAACGGGTTATCTTTCTTATAAAGTAGGGTCGGGTATCACCATTTACAGTGATCCCGAACAGGAATGGGAAGAATGCCTTTTAAAGGCAACAGCAATAGAAGCGGTGCTGAAAGGGCATTGATAACAGGTTTATGTTTATGAGCCCTCTTCATCTGCTTTGATAGAGCCGGTAGGCCGGAAGGTATACCCATGCTCCTTTTCAAGATATTCCCGGATGCCATAGATGCTTTTGTCACGAAGGTTCGCTTTTGTTTTAAAATTCTGGCGGCTTTTTTTAACGGTTTCAATACTGATATGCAGCAGGTCTCCGATTTCTTTATTGGTTTTCCCCATAACGGCCATTGCCATGATCTGGAACTCCCTCGGAGCCTTTGAGGTATTATAAGAATAGTTGTCCTTTGTGGGGGAAATATCCCTGGAGGCTCCAAAGCCGGAACTGCCTTCAAGAACGTCCTGTATTACCGATATAAGGGTTTCCACCGGTTCGTTCTTATGCACGTAACCGTCAAAACCCCATTTGATCAGGTCCTTGCTATGGAAGGAGGAGTTTGTATAGGCAATCACTTTGGGTGGTTTGAACAGATCCTTTTTTAGCTGGGCGCATCCCTTATCCCCGCTCAAACCGGTCAGGATAATATCCAGTAAAATAAGGTCGGGCTGAATCTTGGTTAAGGGTTCCCGGGCGCTTTCAATATTGTAGTATTGCCCTTTTAAGACCAGGTTGTCGAACCGTCTCAATATGTAAGCTAATCCTTTTTGCATTACGGGATTATCTTCGATGATCACATAACTATAAACGCGCGCGGTAATCATTTTTTGTCAAAGTGGGGTTCTAAATAATCAGGCATGACAATACACGGGAATGCCGGCCCGGCCCCTGGCGGTATAAATCCGCAATAGCAGCATTTAAATAACTTTTTGAGGCTTTGCAATGGATGGCCGCTATCCACAGAAATGTCTTCCTCAAAATGAAGAATCCTGTGTTGTTTTGAAATCGCGGACCGGAGGTGGGGCCTGGGCTTCTGATCAAATACGCGCGTAAGCATGCAATTTAGTTGTGCAGATCAAAGCTAACACTAAACTGCGATTTTAAAAAATACTACTTGTGGGTATTGACCTACGCATTTCGCCATACTACTTTTACATCAGCGACCTGGTTTTTGAATTGACTGTACCCAAAGGGTTTATTATGAGGCAACTAAGACTAACTGTGCTTTTTAGCGCGGGCAAGCGTATATGTGGCAATCTGTTGACTGCTCCTTTATTTTTGATGCTGTTTTTTATTGGCTGCAGTAAGCGCGATGTGCAGGTGGAAGATAACGGAACGGCGATAAACCGGACGGAATTGCTTACAACAGGTGAATGGAAGTTGAATGCCTGGACCTGGACCATTAACCCTGCAGAAATGGCTGCGTTTGATGAGGAAAGTGAAAGTGATGCAGTTTCCGGACAAAGTTATGAAAACGATGAGGTGGCCCTTTTTAAAGCCAGTGGGGAGGTAGTTATGGATGTAGTCATGAATCCCAAAACCTTTTACGGGGAAAACACTGCTGCGGGGCGCGCAACCGATAAATGGGAATGGACCAGCGATCATTCGGGCATTGTAATAGGAACAGGAGAAGAGGCAACCACTTATATGATAACGGAGCTCACGGCTAACCGGCTTAAAATGCGGCAAACCTATGTAGATGATGGAACCACTTATGTAAGCGAAATGACATTAATTCATTGAGCAGGAAGGGTATTTAAGCAGCAAAGTTTTAGCGGAAGCCGGGAGGCGGTATGCTCAGGAAGCAAACTGCGTTGATCGATAATAGCAGCCCAAAAAAAGCACTAAGGCAAGAACAAAATATACCGGGCTAATCCAGCCAATGCCGGAACACATCATGATCAAATATCCTGTAAAAAATAGCAGCAGCAAGATAGCTGTCTGGTTTTTAAAGGTTATGTTTTTTATAAAACTGATGCTCAGGATCAGCAGGACTGTTGAAAATGCGTAGCCACCAAAAAAAACAGCGATGCTGCTGCTGATATGCCGGGTAGAAAGGAAGATCAGCAACAGGATTTCCGGCAATATCAGTACGCCGCAACAGGCGGCATAGATTATTAACCGCTTTGTGATAGTAACCGGCAGCCCCCTGTAAAATGAGAGGTATTGATCCTCATATCTGCGAACGCGGTTAATAAAAACGCCATTGGCCAGGATACCAAAACTGAAAAGTAAGAACGCAAGCTGCAGATCATCCGGTGCCAGATGGTTGTTTGCGGTGGTAAAGTATAAAACGGTACAGGTATACAATTTGACGCCCAGCCAGGCAAGCTTTTGTGTATGTTGGGCAGCACGGATTAATATGCCCGTATAAAGAAAAGCATCGCCAAGCGGTTTTCTGAGTCTTATTTTCAAAAGGCTTTTTCTTTCCGGATGATTCAATACAAAAACATGCCAGGCGGGAGGCAGGGTACCGCAAAGGACCAGGAAGATGGCCACGACTGATGTTACCGCAAAATAGTGCAAGTAAACCCCTTCCGTAATTACCAATACAAGGTAGAAGGTTAGCGGAAGCAGCAGTACGAAGTCGGCAACAGCAAAAAGCAAGTATTGCCGCCGTGGATGCAGATTTCTAAATTGCGACATAAACCGATAGTGCGGCTGTTGCAGCAGCTGCGTGATGAATACGGCACATTTACGTGCATACAAAGCCCACACCAGTAATGCTGCTGCCAGGAAGGCGGGAATGTTCAGCAATGCTTTTATCAGCCCGTAGTGATATTTGAAAAGCCCGGCTCCATCCACTGTTCCGATGATGAAGAAAAATATGGTAAATACAAATACGAATGTTCCGGCGTTCTCCTTGTAAAAGGGTTTGACGAAGGCCTTATAAAAGGTCCGGGTTAACGACATCAGCGGGTCACTGTTTGGTTGTTTACAAAGAGCTCTTTGCAGGCAAGCTGGTTGGGTCCAGGGTCCTGGTGTGAGCTCAGGATAAAAGAAGTGTGCTGTGTTTTGTGGCGCTCAGTTATGGTTTGGGTCAGCAGGGCACAGGCTGCCGCATCCAGCGTAATAAAAGGCTCATCCAACAGGATCAGGGATGCGGTACCCATAAAAGCCAGTATAAGTGAAATCTTTTTAAGCATACCGGCAGAATAGGTGCCTGCTTTTTGGGAAACAAAGGGTCCTGCGCCAAAAAGACGGATCAGCGAAGCCACTTCTTTGTCGGACACCTTGCGGATCTGCTGATAAAGCGCAATCAATTCCTGTCCCGTCAAAAAAGCGGGGTAAAGCGGTTCCGCTTCCGCCCAACTGATTTGTTTCCGGTAGGCCAGCGGCGCCTCACTTTGAGAAGTATGGTTTACTACAATATCGCCGCGAAAGGGGATAAGCGCCGCCATCATTTTGAGAAACGTGGTTTTGCCGCTACCGTTTTCTCCTTTTAGCCAGTAGATGCCTTTGGGCAGTTGTATAAACGGGATGTCAAGGATCAACCGGCTGTTGTACCGTTTTACAAGGGATGTGATCTCCAGCATGCAGTGGTTGTTTAATAGAGGCCAAGATAGCAAATTGTAGTTTTGGGTATTGTTAACGGAGCGATAAAGCGGGCAAGTCCTCCCTTTAGATTTAATATTTTTTAATGCTTGCTTGCTATCTCCTGTGGCCTATTCGCTATTTACTGCATTCCCCAGCCATCAGTTCCTGTACTCCGGGTTGATGAGCATCTGGATGGATTCATTCAGCATTTCGTTCTTTTTTTCCAGGAAGAGGTCTATTTTATCTTCGGGAAGTTTTAGCTGGTAAGTACTGTTGGATGCAAGTACCTTATCGAGGCTGGGGTTCAGTTTGTTGAAATCAGCAAGGGACATCTCCAGATATTTGGCAATGGCGGCTGCGTTATAGCGCCCGCTGATGGTTTGCATTTTTACATTTTGCTGCGTGGCCTCATCTTTTACGGTTTTCATCATTGCCAGGGCCTGGTCTCTCGAAACCGTGGTTACACCACCCTGTCCTTCCATGATATAATGGGTGGCAATAAACTTTTTTACATGGTTGCGGCTTTCTGCAGGGAGGTAGTACTGAAGATCCCAGAAATCGTTACTGCCGGCCTTGTTAATGGCGGAGTTTACACGGCCGGGGCCACAATTATAGGCAGCTACTACCAACAGCCAATCTTTATAAATATTGAAAAGATAATTCAGGTATTTGCTGGCAGCTTTTGTGCTTTTGAGGTAGTCTCTTCGTTCATCTCTCCCCCTGGAAACGGAAAGCCCTAACCCGCGCGCTGTTTCAGGCATAAACTGCCAGGGACCAACGGCACCGGCCCAGGAAACGGCAGATGACCTGAGGTTGGATTCAATGACAGCGAGGTACTTCAGCTCCCGGGGAATATTGTTCTGGGAAAGTACGTCATCCATCATATCAAAATAAGGCCTTGCCCAGGTTCTTAATTCCTTAAGATCATCTGCATGACGATCAACATAATCTTTTACAAAACTGATCGCTTTTGGATTCAGATGCTCGGTTTTGATGCCTTTAAAGCTGGTGGTTTTAAGGTCTGCGTTTTCAAACAAGTCTTTAAAACCGGCTTTGAGATCCGCTTTTACCAATTGTTCAGTGGGCGCAGCAGGTGCTGCTGAGGCTTCTTTTACAGGGCTTAGCTGCGCCTGGGACGGGTTGATGGCACAAAGTGATAGTATTGCGCTGCCGATAAAAACAGTCAATTGATTCCGGGTCATTATTTGCTGTCGTGTTTTAATAATTAATACTTTATAAACAACGCAGTTTGGAGTATAAACCTTAGAATAACGATTCTGTAGTTGTATTATTGTTGCTAAAAGAGAGCAAAGATAGCTCATTAAATGGAGCTGCCATTAACTGGACGCCGAAAGGCATCTGGTGGGTTGTATGGGTAAACAGCGGAAGTGAAATGGCCGGGATGCCGGTCAGGTTAGCCATAACGGTATAAATATCAGCGATGTACATCGCTATTGGATCCTTTGATTTTTCGCCAATTTTAAAGGCGACAGAAGGGGAAGTGGGTAAACAAATAAAATCGAACTCCTTGAAAATCAACTGTAAATTATTTGTTAAAATGCGTCTTACTTTTTGCGCCTGCGTAAAGTAAGCGTCATAGTAGCCGGAACTTAAAACAAAGTTCCCTAGCAGGATTCTTCGTTTTACTTCCTTTCCAAATCCTTCGGACCGGTTCTTTTTGTAGAAATCATCCAGCTCGGAAAGGTTGGTTTCTTTCGCACGGTGGCCGTACCGGACCCCATCGTAGCGGGAGAGATTAGAAGAAGCTTCCGCGGTGGTTAATACATAATAAGTGGGTACTACATAATCCAGGAGGTCAAAAGAAACGGGAGCCACCGTATGTCCCGCAGCTTCCCAGTCTTTTAGCCGGGCTTTTATGGCATTGCCGATTTCCGGGTCCAGGCTTTCGTGTTCGAGTGCCTCAGGAAAGTAAGCAATTTTATATTTCCGGTCTTTTTCGAGTTGCCGGGAGTAGGCCGGAACCGGTTTTTGTGAAACCGTGCTGTCGTAATCATCAGCGCCGGCGATCACTTCCAATACGAGTGCGGTATCCGGTATCGTATTGGCAAAAATGCCAATCTGGTCAAAGGAGGAGGCATAAGCGATGAGCCCGTAGCGGGATACCCGGCCATAAGTTGGTTTGAGGCCGATAATGCCGCAGAAATCGGCGGGCTGCCGTACAGATCCCCCGGTGTCGCTGCCCAGGGATACCATGCAAAGCCCAGCCTGAACGGCAACCGCTGATCCTCCGGAAGATCCGCCGGGAATACGGCTCTCATCGGCGGCATTCAATACCTTTCCATAAGCAGAGTTTTCGTTGGTGGAGCCCATTGCAAATTCATCGCAGTTGACCCGCCCGATGATGATAGCCCCTTCTGCCAGAAGCCGGTCCACTGCTGTGGCGGAGAATACCGAAGTAAATTCCTCCAGTATCCTGGAAGCCGCGGTGAGCCCGTGATCTTTATGGCAAATAACATCTTTAAGGGCTACTACAACTCCGTGCAATTTTCCCTGCGGCGCCGGCAGCTGATCCAGCGTTATGGCGCGCTGCAAGGCCTCCGCAGCATATACTTCAATAAAGGCATTGAGGTGTTTGCTGGCATCAATCCTTTTCAGGTAACCTTCAACGGTAGCTTTACAGGTAGTTTCACCATGTAGCAGCTGCATTTGGTACCGGGCAATAGAAATAAAATCCTGCAAAAGAAAATTGCTTTTGTAGTCAGATAGTAAATGTTAAAAAAACCGGGACTTATTCCTGGGTAGAGGCGGGTCTTTTCGGCTCAGATGAAATCGTATTAGCGCTTTCTTCGATTTCTCGTTTCACGTTGTCTTTTGCGTCATTAAATTCGCGCACCCCTTTACCCAAGCCTCTCATTAATTCGGGAATTTTGCGACCTCCGAATAACAACAGCACAATAACCATTATAATAATGATCTCATTTGTACCCAACGCACCCAATAATTGAAAATTTGCCATGATCTGTAAAAATTAGTGTTCAAATATACGGTTTGTATCGTAATCTGAACTATTAAAAAAAAGTTTGAAGATTTCCTAAAGATATTACGTATGAGAATTACAATTGTTTTAAAAAAACGGCTGATTTTAGATGTTTTTTATCAGCGGTCGAAATTTGGTTTTACAGGAGCAAAACCGCGAAGTTGTTTAGACTTCAGTAGATAGGGTCTGCTGTTTAACTAAGATCAAGGCGTTAATGAGCCCGTTTTACGATGAAATTTGTTGAATCGTGAGTTAAACGTCAGACCATAGATAAAGAATCCGGGGTTCCCCCGATGAACAGACAAAAAAAATCCCGCATAGCGGGACCTTTTTTGAAACTATTATTTCAGCAGGATTATGCTTCTGCTTTTTTTGTTTTTTCTGTAGCCACGGCCATGCGTTTTTCGCGGATACGGGCGCTTTTACCAAAACGCTCTCTTTGGTAGAACAGTTTGGCGCGGCGTACCTGGCCTACTTTGTTTAACACAATGGAATCGATATTGGGAGAAGTGAAGGGGAAAAGCCTTTCTACACCAATACCATCGGAAATTTTACGGACAGTAAAAGTAGCAGTGCTGCCATTTCCTTGTTTTTTAATTACATCTCCTTTAAAAGACTGGATCCTTTCTTTATTACCTTCGATGATCTTGTAGTTAACGGTGATATTATCGCCGGCTTTAAAAGCGGGGAATGTCTTTTTGGGAGTCAGTTGTTCGTGTACAAAGTCTATAGCGCTGCTCATAACTCTAAATTTTTAGTCCCGATTTTTTATTATCGGGATGCAAAGGTAGCAAGGTAATCGATATTTTCCAAAAAAAACAATGGATATTGTTAATCGGAGTTTTTATAACCGTTTCAACATATCAACAGTCTGACTTTCAATAGATTCGTTTCTTTTCTTTATCCCTCTTTTACCGGAAATCAGGATGCAGAGAGCGGTTGCCGCGCAAAATGCCATCATGCCGCCCATCGGAACTGCCGTTTTATTATGGAAAAGGCTTACCATTACCGTGCTCAGCGCGCCCACGGCCATTTGGATGCCTCCCAGCAGGGCTGAAGCGCTGCCGGCATTTTCCCGGAAAGGGGCAATGGCCAGGGCCGAAGCGTTGGGAAAGGTAAATCCCTGGCAGGCAAGAAAAATACAGCAAAGCAGGATGCTGCTGTACAATCCCCACCAATTTAGCGCAAACCCCACAAAAAGCAGGAACCCCGCAAGGGTTTGGAAACTAACGGCCCTGGGTATAATATACTCACTGCTGCATTTTTTTAAAATACGGGCATTGATTTGTGTGGCTGTTACCAGGCCGGCCGCTATAATGGTAAAGATCCAGCCGTATACTTTTTCGCTAACGCCAAAAATCTCCATAAACACATGGGGCGATCCGGCAATATAGGCATAGAGGCCTGCTGCAGTAAAGGAGCCTGCAAAAGCATAAGTAACGAATTGCCGCTCGCTAAAAACAGCTCCAAACTTGCCAAGGATGGCCCGGGGATACAGGGAATATTCCGGGTCGGGTTTTTTAGATTCGGGAAGCAAAAAGAATACCATCGCAAGAATAATGGTGCCGATGGCGCCCAATACGATAAAGATGGATTGCCAGCCAAAGGCTGCAGCCAGGTAGCCCCCGGCAGTTGGAGCAATGATGGGGGATACGCCTACTACCAGCATCAGCAGGGAAAAGATCTTCGCGTTTTCTTTTACATCAAACAGGTCGCGTACAATGGCCCGGGAAGCTACCATGCCTACGCAGCCGCCGATGGCCTGAAGGAAGCGCAGGCCAATCAGTATTTCAATGGAACGGGCCAATACGCAACCAAAAGAGGCCAGGATATAAAGCGCCATCCCGATATACAGGGGCTTTTTCCGACCGTACTTATCCAATAGCGGACCATATAATAATTGCCCCGCAGAAATGCCCACAAAAAAACCAGAAAGGGTAAGCGATACTTTACTTACGTCTGTATGCAGGTCTTTTGCAATATCCGGGAAGCCCGGAAGATACATGTCGATAGAAAAAGGGCCGATTGCCGATAACAGTCCTAATATTAATAAACGGATAAATCGTTGCTCCTTCATAAATGAGGGGCAAAGGTATGATTTCTATTAAAACAGCAGACTAAACCCGATGTTAAGGGATTCGAGGGGCTTGCCACCAATGCCTGATGAGGCGGAAAAGCTGCTTGATTTATTCTCAACCCAGTCAGGATGTCTCCATTTGGTTGTTGTATAGCTCAAATAAACAGATGTTAGCAATGCTACGGAGAGCAGTTTTGTCTTCGTAATTCAGTTTTTTAAGGTGAATGTCAATTTTAAAATAGCTGTTCAAAAGTAAAGGGTGTGCATTAATAAAAAATGGGTTTAACGTATGATTATCAGAATGAAATGTAAATAGAGTCTGTAGTTTAACCGGTACTCAAGCAAATTAGACTGTAAGACAATAGGTTCTGGTTGTTGAGGAGCGAGAATGGTGCAAGGAAAATGCAGCCAATCCCGCAAAATCCTTACACTAAATTTTTTTGTAGCCTTTTTGTTTGCCCAAAAAGCAGCTGCAGGAAGGCTGTCATAACCAGGCCTGCAACGCAGATTTTATCGGTTCCGCCCCTCCGCAAATATTCAGTCATATCCAATCACAATAGGGAGGAATTTGCCTTACGGCGGACTATGTCTTTTGCTCCACTTTTGTACCCCGATTGATCGCATGTGCGTCAAGTTAATTTTTGCCCCGGGAGCTGCAGCGCAGCGCTGATCCTGTTAGTAAACGACCATACGGGTAATAAAGGTGCAGCGCACCGGTAATCATTGCGGTTTGTACAAGCCGTGCACAGGAAATTACCGCCGCGCTGCGGCTACGGGAGGTTTTGGAGGTTCATCGTTATAAGGGTCAACGGCGCGCTGCGCCTGTTTGCCATTAAAAGATGCGATCTTTTTGGCGCGAAAGGCTTACCCGTACTACATTTCAAGGCAACATGATCTGTTCTTAACCTGACGCACATGCGATTGATCGGGGCAAAAGTGGAAAAAAAATCAGGGTGCCGGTCTTACTTAAACAGCAGATTCTATTTATAAGAAATGTCGGCAGTTTAAAATTGAAAACGAATTAAACAGCAAGCCCTAAATACGCTATCCTTTGATACCAGCACATATAAAAAAAAGTCCCCGTTGCCAGGGACCATTTGTATCTTATCTGTATCAGTGCGGTCTATCTTGCTACGTTCACGGCTCTTTTTTCCCGGATCACCGTAACCTTAATCTGGCCGGGGAAGGTCATTTCGGTCTGGATCTTCTGGGCTATTTCAAAAGATAGTTTATCACTGTCCTGGTCGCTTACTTTATCAGATTCAACGATCACGCGCAGCTCACGGCCGGCCTGGATGGCATAAGCTTTTTCCACGCCGGAATAGCTGGTTGCCAGGTTCTCCAGATCCTTGATCCGTTGCAGGTATTGCTGCATGATTTCCCTGCGGGCGCCGGGGCGGGCACCGCTGATGGCATCACAGGCCTGTACAATAGGGGCGATCACGTATTGCATTTCTGTTTCATCATGGTGTGCTGCAATAGCGTTCACCACGGCGGGGTTCTCACCATATTTTTCGGCCAGCTTGGCACCTAACAGGGCATGGCTCAGTTCTGATTCTTCATCGGGTACCTTGCCAATATCATGCAACAGTCCAGCACGTTTGGCCAGTTTAGGGTTCAATCCCAGCTCTGAGGCCATAATGGCACAAAGGTTGGCGGTTTCGCGGCTGTGCATTAAAAGGTTTTGTCCGTAAGAAGAGCGGTAGCGCATTCGGCCTACCATCCGTACCAGCTCTTTATGCAGCCCGTGGATACCCAGGTCGATAACGGTACGCTCCCCAATCTCCATTACCTGTTCTTCGATCTGCTTGCGGGTTTTTTCCACAACCTCCTCAATACGGGCCGGGTGAATGCGTCCGTCCGTAACCAGGCGCTGTAAACTCAGGCGTGCAATTTCACGGCGGAGGGGGTCAAAGCAGGAGAGCAGGATCGCTTCGGGGGTGTCGTCTACAATAAGATCCACGCCGGTAGCGGCTTCCAATGCCCGTATGTTCCTTCCTTCGCGGCCGATGATCTGCCCTTTTACCTCATCGCTTTCCAGGTTAAACACGGTAATCGAGTTTTCAATAGCCTGTTCGGCTGCGGTACGCTGGATGGTTTGTATAATGATTTTCCGGGCTTCCTTGTTGGCCTTTTGGCGGGCATCGTCAATGATTTCCTGCTGAATGCCGATCGCCTGCGTTTGAGCTTCGTTCTTCAGGCTTTCTACCAGCTGGTTTTTGGCTTCCTCTGCAGACAGGCCGGCAATTTTTTCGAGCCGGCGGATATGTTCCTCCTGGTGCTTTTCGAGTTCGGTGCGTTTTTTATTTACCACCTCAATCTGGCGGTTCAGGTTTTCTTTAATGGCATCATTTTCCTTGATCTGTTTATCGGCATTGGTCTCTTTCTGTGTGAGTGACTGCTCTTTTTGTTTGATGCGGTTTTCTGATTCCGTCAGCTTCCGGTTGCGCTCGTTTACCTCTTTGTCATGCGTTGCTTTCAATGAAACAAAACGCTCTTTGGCTTCCAGCTCCTTCTCTTTCCGGATGGTTTCTGCTTTCAGTTCGGCTTCTTTCAGGATGTTTTTGGAATGTAGCTCCGCTTCTTCGATTTTCTGCTGTGTGTTTTTTGCAAAGATTAATTTACCGGCGATAATGCCCAATACAAGGCCGCCCAGGATGTACACAATTATTAAAGGATCCATTCAATTTCATTTTTTATTTTTCTTTTCAGAAAAAGATTCTATAATTCATTAAAAGCCAATGCCCTGCGGAAATTTTATATTATCCGGAAAGGCGTAGCGGCGAAGATACAAAAGCAGCATCAAAAAAATACACCTTTAGATAAACTAAATTATAAGCTTCGGAATGAGGCGCTTATGATCCTGCCTGCAAACGGGTGTGGTTGTAAAAATGTGTTTATTTATGAATAATTGTATAGATAAGCGTTATTTTAGCGGAGGGCCTGCCATAAAAAAATCATTGGTAATGGCTGCATTTGGCTTACAGAAACGTTTCTGCTTGTTAAATAATAAAACTTCTTATGATTAAGAAAAAGCTATTGACCCTTGTTTTTTGCGCTTTTCTTGCCTTATATGGCCATGCGCAAAAAATTGTCCGCAATTACGGCTTTGAATTATTTGATGTAGCCGGCAGGCTCATCAGCTGGTCTCCACAAAGTACAAAGGGCGGATATTTGATTCTTCCCAGTCTGACGGGCCATTCGGGACTTGGGTCGATCCTGATTACTCCAAAACCGGAGGCACCGGCCGAGCGGGGAAGCGGCCTCTGTAATACCCTGATTACCCAAAATATGCTGAGTGGTAAAAAGACGATTCAGATAACAGCTTTTATCAAAACCGAAGGGCTGGCAAACGGAACGGCCAGCATCTGGATGCAGCTCAATGGTATCGGTGCTATCATCGCCGATAAGAATAGTGATGATCAAAGTGCACAGGGAAACTCCGACTGGAAAAAATATTCCATTGAACTTCCTATTTCGGGAAGTGTGCAGTCGGTTTCGTTTGGATGCAAGATGAACGGAACCGGCAAGGCCTGGTTTGATGATTTTGAAGTGCTTATAGATGGGGCACCCGTAAAGGATTAGGGTCGGGCATTAAAACAAAACGAATGAAAAAAACGGTTGTATTTGCTTTTTTATTGCTGTTGGGCAAAGCATGTCTTGCGCAGTTTCCGGGCTCTGTTCCTGATACTGCATGGCCGGGCACAGAAATCTGGAACAGGGCACCCCACAATGCTTTTACGGACCTTATTGAATACAAGGGGTACATCTATTGCAGCTTTCGGGAAGGGGCCGGCCATGTACCCGGCACCAATGGCGTAGGCCGTATCATTCGCACAAAGGACGGGCATAGCTGGGAGCCCTTTGCTCTTATCCGCAAAGAAGGCATCGACCTCCGGGATCAGAAGATTTCGGTAATGCCGGACGGCCGGATGCTTTGTCTTATGGGCGGGTCGGTATACGATACCTCACAGAAGCCATCGCGCCTGTTGGGAATGTACCCGCATGTGGCTTTTATGGGGAAGGATATGAAATTTAGTGAGCCCGAAAAAGCCATACTCGAAAACAGCAGCCATAATAACTGGATCTGGAGGCTCACCTGGTATAAAGGCACGGGCTATGGTATCGATTATGGCCAGGGAAGCGCTTTGAGCCTGGTAAAAACCACGGATGGAAAAACCTATACCCGGATAGCCGAACTGGAGATAGATGGGATGCCCAATGAATCGACCATCCGGTTTGATAAAAAAGGAAAAATGTATATCCTGGTCCGCAGGGAGCAGGGCGATAAGCTCGGCGTTTTGGCTACCGGGCGGGCGCCTTTTACCTCCTTTAACTATCAAAAGCTGGACTATCGTTTAGGCGGTCCGGATTTTATCTTCAGCCCCGATCAAAAAAAACTGATCATTGGAACCCGGCTGTATTTGCCCGGTGGCGCCTCTACAGGAGTTTTGGTTTGCGATCTGAATGGCAAACTATTAAAAACGGTGCTGCTGGAAAGCGGCCGGGGCTGGGATTGCAGCTACCCTGGGATGCTGATAAAGGGGAAGGAGCTTTGGGCCAGCTATTATGCATCGCACAAAGGGAAAGCCAATATTTACTTTACCCGTATTCCGCTGAAGCATCTTTTAAACAAGCTCTACGCTGGAGGAGAAAAAGAGTACCTTTAAGGATAATACAAATCCCATGGCAATACAGGCAATAAACCCGGTAAATGGAAAACTCATTAAAAAATACAAAGAAGAAACCGCGGGAGCAATAAGTGAAAAAATTGAAGCCGGGCACAGGGCATGGCTGAAATGGCGCGGCACTTCCTTTGAAAAACGCGCCAATTTGCTGCGAAATGCCGCCGGGGTATTGCGGCGGCAAAAGAATGAACTGGCAACTTTGATGGCGCAGGAAATGGGGAAGCCCCTGAAAGACGGGGTGGCTGAGATCGAAAAATGCGCTGGCGTATGCGAATATTATGCTGAAAACGGCGCCGCCTTTTTAAAAGATCAAAAAATTAAGACCGGTGCCCGCAATAGCTTTGTTACTTACCAGCCCATAGGGGTAGTACTGGCCGTAATGCCCTGGAATTTCCCTTACTGGCAATGTTTCCGGTTTATAGCGCCGGCATTAATGGCCGGCAATGCAGGTTTGTTGAAACATGCTTCAAATGTGCCGGGCTGTGCTCTTTCGATTGAACAGGTACTTTTAAGAGCCGGCTTTCCAAAGGGCGTGTTCCAAACCCTCCTGGCAGGCAGCAAGGCGGTAAAAGGGATCATTGAGCATCCATTGGTAAAGGCAGTAACCTTAACCGGCAGTACGGAAGCCGGCCGCCAGGTGGCAGCGCTGGCCGGTAGCCAGATAAAGAAAACTGTGTTGGAGCTGGGCGGCAGCGATCCCTATGTGATCCTGGAAGATGCAGACCTGGAGCTGGCCGCTACGGTTTGCGCGCAAAGCCGGTTGATCAACAACGGACAAAGCTGTATTGCGGCAAAACGGTTTATTGTTGTAAAACAGGTAGAAAAAGCATTTCTGCGGTTGTTTAAGGAAAAGATGAGCCATAAGCAACTGGGCAACCCGTTAGATGCCACAACAGACCTGGGGCCCATGTCGCGGGCCGATCTGCGTGATGAGCTGCACCAGCAGGTTTTAAAAACGATGGAAGAAGGAGCGACCTGTATCCTGGGAGGAACCATCCCGGTATTCAAAGGGAAACATGCCTTTTACACGCCAACAATTTTAACCGGGGTGAAAAAGGGTATGACGGGCTACGGGGAAGAGCTTTTTGGCCCGGTAGCCTGTGTTATCACTGCACGTAATGAGATGCATGCGATAGAAATAGCCAACGATACCAGCTTTGGGTTGGGGGCCGCTGTATTTACCAGGGATCTTAAGAAAGGCGAACTCATTGCGCGCGAACAATTACAGGCAGGCGCCTGCTTTGTAAATACGCTGGTAAAGTCGGATCCCCGGGTGCCTTTTGGAGGTATTAAGCAATCCGGTTACGGACGGGAGCTGGGCAGCTTTGGCATCCGGGAATTTGTGAATATAAAAACGGTATGGCGTTAAGGCTGCGAAATTTTACGGATGAAAAAATTGCCTTTTATAGACCTGAGTGTGATCCTGCTTTACCTGGCGGCCATGGTGCTGGTGGGGTACCTTTTTTCAAAGAAGAATAAAAATACAAATCAGTTTACTACGGCCTCCGGTCGTATCCCCGGCTGGGCAGTCGGGCTTTCTGTTTATGCCACTTTTTTAAGCAGCAATACATTTCTTGGGGTTCCGGGAAAAGCGTTTGGGAGCAACTGGAATGCCTTCGCCTTCAGCCTGTCTATGCCCCTGGCGGCCTGGATTGCGGCAAAATATTTTGTACCCTTTTACCGCAATACGGGGGAGGTATCGGCCTATACGAACCTGGAAAAGCGCTTTGGCCCCTGGGCGCGCACTTATGCGGTGGTTTGTTTTTTGCTGACGCAAATTGCCCGTATGGGATCCATATTCTTTGGCCTATCGCTCACACTCCAGGCGCTTACTGGATTTAACATGCAGATCATTATGCTCATCACCGGGGTCTGTATTATATTATATACGGTAATGGGTGGTATCGAAGCCGTTATCTGGACGGAAGTAGTACAGGGCATTTTAAAAACACTGGGAGCGATACTTATCGTATACCTGGTCATTTCAAATGTGAACGGAGGCGTTACTGCCATCCTCGAAACCGGCAAGGCAGATCATAAGTTTAGCCTGGGGGGCATGGCCCTTGATTTTACCAGCTCCGGTTTTTGGGTGGTGCTGTTATATGGCTTCTTTATCAATCTCAATAATTTTGGAATGGATCAGAATTATGTGCAGCGTTACCATACTGCCGTTTCAAAAAAAGAGGCGGCAAAATCGATCTGGATTTGTGTGTGGATCTATATCCCGGCATCCCTGCTTTTCTTTATTATAGGTACCTGCCTTTATACATATTATCAGTTGAACCCCGCGCTGCTGGATGCGGTAAAGCTGCAGGTAGCTGCAGAGCAGCTGGGGCAGGGTGCTACATCCGGACAGGTTTCGTCGTTGGCTGCCACCCTGGCGCCCGGCGATTATGGCGATAAGGTAATGCCGCATTTTATGGTGACTATGATTCCGGCGGGGCTGGTGGGACTGATCATTTCCGCGATATTGTCAGCGGGTATGAGCACCATCAGCTCGGGCATGAATGCTTCAGCCACCGTGTTTGCGGAAGATATTTATAAAAGATATTTTAAGCGCGATGTAAACGATCGGCAGGAGTTGCGCCTATTGCATACAGCAACCGTTGTATTTGGCCTTTTGGGTATGATTGCGGGGGTGCTGATGATAGGAGTAAAGAGTGTTTTGGACATCTGGTGGCAGCTTTCCGGCATTTTTGCCGGGGGAATGCTGGGGCTGTTTCTGTTGGGAATCATCAGCAAAAAAACGGGCAATACGGCGGCCCTGCTGGCTACTATTACAGGGATCATTGTGATCCTCTGGATGACTTTCTCCGCCTGGATACCGGGAAAATATCACTATGTAAAAAGCTCCCTGCATGCCAATATGATCATTGTAGTGGGTACGTTGGTGATCTTCCTGGCGGGATTATTATTTACAAAATTTCAAAAGAAGGAAATATCTGTAACATGAAATGTTTTTATTTGCTTCCGTTGTTCCTGTTGTTGTGCGGAGCTGTTTGTGCGCAGCAGGATGCGTTTGAACATGTTCCGGGCGCCATCGTTACCTATAGTCCTGCCGGCAGCAGGCAGTATATCGGATCACCCAGTCTGGCCATCCTTCCCGGTGGGGATTATGTGGCGGCGCATGATTTTTTTGGCCCCGGCAGTTCGGAGTTTGTACAGGCGGTTACCCGGATTTTTCGTTCGGCTGATAAAGGCAATACATGGAAACAGGTGAGTGAAGTGTCTGGTGCTTTCTGGTCCAGTTTATTTGTACATAAAGGTGTTCTGTACCTGCTGGGACCCGATCGTCATCATGGCACAGTGCTCATCCGCCGATCGGAAGATGGTGGTGCAACATGGACAAAGCCCGCTGGCACAAACAATGGACTGTTACTTCAGGGAATGTACCACTGTGCGCCGATGCCTGTGGTAACATATAATGGCCGGTTGTGGCGCCCTATGGAGACGGCGCATGGCCCGGTACTTCAATGGGGAAAACGCTACGGTGCTATGGTGATGTCGGCGCCGGTGGATGCAGACCTGCTGAATGCAAAATCCTGGAGTACCAGCAATGTTTTGTATTACGACAGCACTTACCTGGAAGGCAACTTTGGCGGCTGGCTGGAAGGGAATTTCGTTGTAGATAAGAATGGACAGTTATGGGATATGCTGCGGGTAGATGATAAAACAAGCCTTGATGAAAAAGCCGCCATGGTGGCGCTGTCGCCCGATGGTAAGAAGCTGCGTTTTGATCCGGGAAAGGGATTTGTTCCTTTTGACGGAGGAAGCAAAAAATTTGTAATCAGGTATGACAGCGCCTCCCGTTATTATTATACACTGGTTAATTCAATCCCTCAAAAGTACCGGGATCAATATCCCACAAGGAATCCCGCTTCTTTCCGAAATGTGCTGATGCTGCGGAGATCGGCCGACCTGGTTCATTGGGAAGATGTGAAAACAGTACTGGAGAACAGCGATGTATTGCACCATGGATTCCAATATGTAGACTGGCTATTTGAAGGCAATGATATGCTTGTGTTGTGCCGCACCGCTTATTTTGATGGAAAGGAAAACGCGCATAATAACCATGATGCTAATTTTTTAACCTTTCATCGTATTAAAAATTTCAGGAGCATCGGAGGCGATCGTGTTCAATAAAGGCCTGTTGCTGCTGAATCAAGACCAACAGCTATAAATATTTTATTTCTTGATGACGGCCCTGGAAAATTTTTGTTCCAATAACCTGCACACGAGGGCTGTCTTAAGATCAAAAAGCGCATAGGTTTTGTATGATCAGGCGTCCTTAAAGTTACGACAATAAAATGAATAGCCGTTTTTATTGCAAGCATAGTTTCCGTTTATTCCCAAATGCTTTTTAACTCGTAGACCGTAAGTGCAGCAACTTTCACCGGGCCGCCTTTAACACTCAAAGACAGGGATTGCTCATTGCTATCAATATTGATATTAACGGGCATAAACACAAGCCCGTTATTGGCAAAGATCTCCAGACCGGTTCTGTCGGCGTAAACCCGAAGCGAGAGCCTGCCGTTCTGTAACGACACTGGCGCTGTTACACCATCCACTACTAATTGCTGGTTACTTACATGATACGTTACCGGCACACCCCGCACATCAAGCCGGATCTCCTGCGCTTTGCCTGGTATAAGCTCCATCTGTATTTCTGCCAGTTCTACCCGGATATTCTTTAATGGGTTGATATCCTGTTCCCTGATGACGTTGGTTCCGGGGGTGTACATTTTTACCCGCAGTTGTTCCAGTTCTTTTACAGGCATGCGTGTGAGGCGGATGCCCTCAGGGGTACGCACCAGCCTGTGCTCCATGGGCAGGCTCATCGACTGGTTAAAGGGCATATTTCCTTTTGCTGTATTGGTGCGCCACCAGCCCATTTCAATCCTGCGTCCGTTGGGTTCATCGCTAAAGGTTTGTGGTGCGTAAAAGTCGCGTCCGTACTGGTTTTGCAATTTTTTTTCTTCTTCGGTAAAATGGATGCCATCAAAACTACCGATGGCGTACTGTGTGTTGGCGCCGGTGAGTACCCATTTTGTTACCCCCTTCATACCTTGTACCGGCAGTTCATAAAACTCCGGGCATTCAAAAAGATACCGGTCGTTGCCGGTGCCGCCATACGTAATGCTGGCCGGTGTCCAGTTCTTCAGATCTGGGGAGGTGAGGAACTGCATGCTATGCTGCTCATTATTGCCACGCTCCACCCACAGTACCATTACCCATTTTTTTGAAGGCGCATGCCAAATCACTTTGGGGTCGCGGTTGTCTTTATGAATGCGGGGCACAACTGCTTTTTCATAGTTGTGGAAGTTGCGGCCATCCGTACTCCAGCTCATATACTGGCCCCAGCCCCGTGCCCCTGTATGAAACAGGACCATGGCTGGTTTGCCGTTTTTTCCCAGGCCGCTGGTGTTGTTCTTATCCACTACGCCTCCTCCGCTAAATACCGGACCTCCCTGGTTTGGGTGTATCGCGTCATCCAGCTCCGTCCAGTGGAGGAGGTCTTTGCTTACAGCATGGCCCCAGGTCATATTTCCCCAGTTGCGGCCATAAGGATTGTGCTGGAAAAACAGGTGGTATTCCCCATTGAAGTATACCATTCCGTTGGGATCATTCGTCCAGCCACGTTTGGGAGAAAAGTGGAGCTGAGGCCGTAATGTTTCGTGGTACTGGTTTGTATTGGTGTCCTGGTCGCTTTGGAGCACCGGTTCAAATACTTTTGATGAGGCGGCTACCTTATCAACGCGAAGCTCAATGGACTTACCCTTCCATTCATCAATACGCAGATACGCATACCAGTCTGGCCGGTCCTCCGCCAGTTCCATATCCCAGAACCGGGTATTAATACCGTCTACCCATAGCTCCAGGTTGCGCCTGGGGGCGCCGTTCTTTACCGGCAGTACCAGGTATTTTTTCTTCGCCGTGAAGTAAGTGCTGATGTTTTTGGTGGATGGATGCTCCTGTGCGTATACCGGAAGGAAAATAAAAAGGAACATACTGATTATGAGCAAGCGGTTCATATTGTTACCAGTTTTAAGTTTTTTTGGGGATACTACTGATACTGCAATCTAATACGATTATCATAATTTATCAGCAAGAATACAGCCTTTTTTTCCAACGGTTGCGCGCCTTCACGGTGGGCCCCTGTATCCTTGAAGGATATTTGCCGGAATCATTGCTGCGGGAGGGGTTTTGTTTGCTGGAAATTTTTTCAACTATTTTAATAAATTGTTTGAAAAATTAAATTATCTTAGTAGCAAAGATGTGCTCAATGAGTAAACGGGATCTTGTTAAAAAGCAAATCGGCAAAGGAGCGATGCAGTGCTTTGAGAAGTTTGGTCTTGACAAAACTACGCTTGAGGATATCGCACAAACGGTTGGATTGAACAAAGCATCCCTGTATTATTATTATAAGAATAAGGAAGATATTTTTGTGGAGACCGCTCTGCGGGAGGGCGAGGATTATATTCTGGCATTGCAGGGAAGGGCACAGCAAAAAAAAGGCATTGAAAACCAGGTTGCTTATTATATGCAGGCCCGTTTTAAGTATTATATGAAGGTGTTGAACATGAACCGGGTATCTACGGATACGCTGCATAAAATCCTTCCCCGCTTTTTTGAGCTGTATGATGCGCTTATGAACCGTGAAAAACGGTTCCTTTCGGAGCTGATCCGGCATGCCATTGGTAAGGGAGAGCTGGCACAGGCCAGCCCCGTACAGATTGCTTCGGTCTTAATCAATATCAGTGATGCGCTGAAACATGCCGCTGAGCAAATGGCTATATTGAAAAGAGATGCTGATGTCGACTATGCGCGGAGTTTGCAGGATATGAAATTACTGGTATCCCTCATTTTCAGGGGATTGAAAAAATAAGTGCTGTATTTTAATTGATCAATAATTATAATGGCTATGAGAAAAGTCTTATTGATGAGTATGGTGTTCCAGCTTTGTCTGGCCGGCGCATCCCGGGCGCAACAAACGATCCGGGGTGTTGTCAGAAATGCGGTTACAGGCGAAACCGTTGCCGCTGTTTCGGTAGGTGTTCAAAATGCATCCGGAGGAACTTATACCAACGACCGGGGCCGGTTTGCATTACATACACAAAAAGTTTTGCCTTTAACCCTGCTGGTGTCCTCTGTTGGGTATGAACCCCGGGAAATGGTTGTGTCGGACGCCCGGCAGCCGCTGGAGGTATTGCTGAGTCCCGCTTCTGTTTTGGGAACCGAGGTTGTTGTGTCCTCCAGTCGAACCCGGCAGCAGAAACTGGCCTCGCCGGTAACAATTGAACAACTCAGCAGTAAAGCTATTGCTAATGCCCCGCAGTTAAATTATATGGATATGATGCAGGGGCTGAAGGGGGTGGATGTAACGGTATCCAGCCTCGGATTTACCAGCGTTACCACCCGGGGCTTTAATACCAGTGGCAATACCAACTTTACCCAGATTGTAGACGGTATGGACAACCAGGCACCGGGATTGAACTTTCCCCTGGGATCCGCTATTGGGCTTACCCAGCTGGATGTTGATAATATTGAATTGCTCTCCGGGGCTTCCTCCGCCTTATACGGCTCACGAGGGTTGAACGGTACCATGGTGATGACGGGCAAAGATCCGTTCAAATACCAGGGGCTTAGCCTGCTGGTGACCCAGGGTGTTAACCATATTAAAAGCAAGAAAAGCAATGACCCTGTGGGGGCGGCTCCTTATTATGACTGGACCCTGCGCTGGGCCAAAAAGATCAATGAAAAACTGGCTTTTAAGGTAAATATACAATACACACAGGCGAAAGATTGGGTGGCTACCGATACATCCAATAAGAATGGTTCGGGCAGCCGTTTTACAGATCCAAACTATAATAGCCCCAACTATTATGGCGGCGCCACATCGGTAGACATCAACCCCTTCCTGGAAGCCGCCCGAGCCATGGATGAATCGATGGCCCCGCTCATTGACCCCCTGCTGCAAAAACCGAATTATGTGGCGCGTACGGGTTATGCTGAATATGGATACCTGGATAACAATGCAAAACTCCTGAAAACAAATGCGGAACTCCGGTATTTTATTACACCTAAAACGCAGCTGATAGCATCGGGTACCTTTGGTACCGGCAGCGTGGTGTACACCAATGATACCCGCTACCAGATAAAAGATTTTAAGGTGGGGCAGTACCGCCTGGAGGCCCGGGGCGACAAATGGTTTGTGCGCAGCTACACTACCCAGGAAAACTCGGGGAATACGCTGATTGCCGGACCAACGGCGCAGTATATCAACGAAGCCTGGAAACCCAGCTATGATGAAACGACCATGGATGGCTGGTACCCCCAATATACCATGGGACTGCTTACCGCTTTGGCAGGCGGGGCCGACCTTACCAACGCTCATCTTGCGGCCAGGGCTGTGGCTGACGAAGGACGGCTGGTGCCCGGCACTCCTGAATTTGAAGCGTTGAAGAGCAAGATCTCCGGTACACCGATCTCCGAAGGGGGGACCCTGTTCCTGGATCGCAGTAAATTGTACAATACCGAGGCGCAATATAATTTTGCCGGCCTTATTCCTTTTGTAAATGTTATTGCCGGCGCCAACTGGCGGTTGTACAATCTGAACAGTAAGAACACCCTTTTTCCGGATGATGATAAACCCATCCATGTAAATGAATACAGCGGCTATCTGCAGCTATCAAAAAAGATGATACAGGAACGGCTGAGCGCAGCGGCTTCCTTCCGCTATGATAAAAACACCCTGTTTAAAGAGCCGAAGGTTACCTCAAGGGCCTCCCTGGTATTTGAAGCGGCTTCCGAGCACTATATCCGCTTCTCATATCAGAATGCCTATAGCTTTCCTTCCAATATTCAGGCATTGCAGAACACGCTGAACGGTTACAATAGTTATTCTTCCGGCGGCTCCTCATTTTTGCTGAATGGGAAGTATAAATTTGACCAGTACCCGCCTTACACACTCGGCAGCGTAGAAGCGTACCAGCAGTCCGGTGATCCTTCGGCCTTAAAACAGTTTATATACAATGATATTAAGCCGCAATCCGTAGATGCCTTTGAGTTGGGTTATGCTGCCCTGATCGGCAAACGGGTATTGATCGATGTATTGGGCTATTATTCCCAGTGGAAGAATTTTATCGGGTATGCCAATGTAGCCAACACGCCCGGTACCCAGGATCCCGAAGCTTTCAAAGATCACAGCAAGTACATCCAGTATAACATCGCCTTTAATGGCGGGGAGCGGGTGAATACCTACGGTTATGCGGCCAGCGTGAGTGTGGATCTGAACCGTAACTTTCTGGCGAAAGTGAATTATTACTCCGATTATCTTAAAAACAGGAATAACAGCCAGGTGAATAATTTTAATACACCGCATTATCATATCAATATGGAATTTGGGAATAGCGGTATTGGTAAAAAACAGCAATGGTCCTTTAATACCGCGTTGCGCTATAAACCCGGCTATTTTTATGTTGTATCCGGGGGGCTGGCACAGGGTACGGTACCAGCTTCTGCAGTCATTGATGCCCAGATCAGTTATAAATTGATCAAAGCGCATTCTGGCATCCGGATCGGCGGTACCAATATTACCAACCGGTACTACTCAACAGGAATCGCCAACCCGGCCATCGGCGCTGTTTACTATGCTACTTTTGCGTATAATATTTTTTAAATCATAAACCCTGCACAATGAATCGCATCTTCAAAAATAGTTGGTATGGTCTCACCATCCTGGCATTTGCAATGCTCGTTTCCTGCAAAAGCCCTACCGGAAAAGAAGCGCAGCAAGCCTATATACATCAGCTGGTTTTTGCACCCGGTGATGAAGCCAAAGTATTGGAAGCACTGCTAACGATTAAAGACAGTTCCAGCGTGCTGCTTAAGGCGGGCGTATACAAATTTGATAATTTAAGTATTGTAAAAGCAAAACAGATACAGTTAAGGGGAGAGGGGAAAGATAAGACCATTCTTGACTTTTCTGCCCAATCGCAGGGCGGGGAAGGGATCCGGGTTACGAATGTTTCCGGCTTTGCAATTTCGGATATGACCATCCGGGATTCTAAGGGCGACCTGTTGAAGATCAATAAAAGCCGCGATGTAGTTATAAAAGGGTTGAGTGCCATTTGGAAATCCTCCGATTCTACCAGCGGGGGCTACGCCATTTACCCGGTGCTGTGTAAAAATGTGTTGGTTGAAGATTGTTATGCGGAGGGCGCCTCCGATGCCGGTATTTATATAGGACAGTCGGATAGCGCCATCGTGCGGCAATGTAAGGCGGCTAAAAATGTGGCGGGCTGCGAAATTGAGAACACTACGCATGCCGATGTTTACAACAACGAATTTTATGATAATACTGCAGGCTTTCTGGTATTTGACCTTCCCGGCCTGTCGCAAAGAGGCGGGCATGTAAAGGCTTACGATAATTATTTGCATGATAATAACCGGATCAATTTTGCGAAAGCCGGCAGCTTTGGCACTTCCTGGGGTGTGGGCAATGCAGCACCCGGAAGCGGGGTTATTATCCTGGCCACCTCCAATGTTGAATTGTACCGGAACCGGATTGTCAATAACAATTCATCAGCCATCACCATTGCCTCCGGATTTGCAGTGGGCGAAACCCCGGACAAGATCAATGACCAGTATTTTCCCATACCGCAAAATATTAAGATTTATGAGAACACACTCGAAATGGGCCCTGCTTTTCCGGCGCCTACGGCATTGCATCATATCGGAAAATTATTGATCGGCATCGAGCAACAGTTGAATCAGCAGGATCCGGACAGAAAAAACAAACGTATTCCGCTGATCATGTATGATGGCATTTCAACAAATATCCTTACAAAAAAAGTGGAGGCCAACCCGGATAGTATCTGTATCCGTCAACCTGGGGATAATGTATTTGTGAATGCTGACTTTTTAAATATAGAAAAACCTGCGTCCTGGAAGCCTTCAACGGACATGCGTGCTTTTGTTTGCCAATAACGATGTTTTAAAAAACGGTTGAGCGATGCGTAAATATTTTGTTATAACAGCCGGAATACTGGCAGGCCTGGGGATGATCCTTTTTCAGCGATGTAAGGGAAAGCCGGCTGCAAAAGAAAACCAAACCCAACAACGGGGTTTTGAATTCCGGGATAAACTTTCTGACTATGGCTTTTTTAAAGGAGCGCTCAGGGAGCTGGACCCGCATCCCGGCGTAGTGCGCTATGAGCTGAGCACTCCTTTATTTACAGACTACGCGATAAAAGACCGGTTCATCGTATTACCGCGCGACAGCCAGGCGCATTATACCGCACGGGGCCCGCTGGGTTTTCCGGATTCGACCATCATTGTCAAAAACTTTGCCTACATCAATGAACGACATCAGAAAGTGCTTATAGAAACACGGCTGCTGGTAAAGGACCCTGCCGATCATGAATGGAAGGTCATGAACTATTTGTGGAACAGGGAACAAACAGAAGCCCTTAAACATATTACCGGCGCCCGGGTACCGATACGGCTCCTGGATGATGATCAGCAATTGGTTACTACCGTGTACCAGGTGCCCAATACCAATGATTGCAAACGCTGTCATACCCAGGACGGGCAGTTGCTGCCGATAGGCCCCAAGGCCCGGAACCTGAACTTTTCCCCGGCTTTTCTAGGGCATAATCAGCTTACAGATTGGGCCACCAGGGGGCTGCTGGCCGGCCTGCCGGATTTGAAAACCGTAGATCAGCTTCCTGCCTGGAACGATGCCGGGCATTATACGCTGGAACAACGGGCGCGCGCCTACCTGGATATGAACTGTGCACACTGCCATACGCGCGCAGGCGATGCCTACAACACGGGTTTGTTCCTGGAATATGGGCAAACAGATCCACATGCACTGGGTGTATTGAAATCACCGGTGTCGGCAGGTGGCGGTGCTGGCGGGCTTAATTATGATATTGTGCCCGGCGATGCCAAACATTCTATCCTGGCCTACCGGATGAACAGTACAGAGCCTGGAACAGCCATGCCCGAACTGGCGCGAACCGTTATTCATAAAGAGGGGGTTAAACTGATTATGGATTGGATCAATGCCATGCCGGCAAAGAAATAAGCGCCTGCATTACTTCCTGCTCACAAGATAGCTGCCTACTTCTTTTCCAGAGTCATCCAGCATACTTACCCTGATTTCCTTTTTGGTAGCGTTGACCCGGGTAATGGTTCGGGTGCCTTCCCGGGGACCTCCGCCAATGATAATGGGGTAGTGGTTGGCTTTTTTATCCGGCGCATGCACTTTATAACGGTGGGTATGCCCGCTTAGTACAAGATCTACTTTTCCCTTGTTTAATAGCGGCTCAAAGACCTCGGTACAATGTACCGCACCATGTGCATCGCCCGAGTAGCGGGGCGGTATGTGCATCAGCACAATACGGAAGGGGGCATTTTTAAATGCCTTGCGGCTGATCTCCTCTTCAAGCCATCGGGCCTGCTCCAGGCGATAAGCGTCAAAGTCCACAATGCCGGCATAAACAGGATGTGTGTCTTCCTTGTCCTCACCGGTGTCGAGGATCACAAAACGGACCGGTCCCACGGTGAAAGCAGTATAGCCTACATGATGAAAATAATCGGCAAAGTCACGGGCAAATTTCCCCCGGGTTTCATGATTGCCGCGTACATACACGAAAGGCAGGCTTTTTGCAAACAGGTCGATGCAAGGCTGCAGCATATGATCAATGATCTGTTGCTCATTGGTCTGGTAATCGAATATATCCCCGTTAAAGAACACAAAATCCTTTTGATGGTCTTTGACCAGGTTCAGCAGATGCGGAATGGATTGGGGCCGGTCGTGGATATCGTTCAACATTACAAAGGCAACATTGTCTTTTGTTGAGTCGGTATTGACAAATGATGCCGCAGCGCCCGTTACGGTTTCGCCATAGGTAAGTTTGTAAGGCTGAAAGTCTTTTATTTCCTTTGAAACGATTTTGTAATGGTAAGTAGCGCCGGGTTTTAAACGCTCGAGCGTTACGCAGTTAATTCTGCCGGCAGGTTTTAGGCCGAGTTCGCTTTTGCCAAATGCTTTTTGATCCAGGTTTTCCGCGGAATTGCCATATTCTACCCAGCTGGCGGCATTTTTATTGGTGATCCATAGAATGGAGATGCTATTTCCAAAGTTGGTTTGCAGATAGGGGCCTGCAAGGATCCTGAGGCTTTCCTCCAGCGGGTCATTGCCGGCGGCAAGGGCTTTTTGGGGATTCAGCAGCGCCAGCCCGCCAATAGCTAATCCGCCTTTTAAAAAGGAACGTCTGTTTGCTTTCATTGCTTGCTCTTTCATAATAATCGTTATATTGTTGATTGTTGGCAAAAATGAGGTATTTATTGTTCATTTCGGAAAGAATCAGGCAATCTCCAGCAGGGTTTGCTTTAGTTCGTTGAAATCTTCCGGCGAAATGGCGACCAGGTAAGCAAAAGACCCATTGGTAAACCTGCGCTTGACCAGATCCGATAAATAGTCACTGGCCGAAGGAGACAATTTCTTTTCGGAGGCGTGTAAAAACACGTAGGAAAGATTATTATTAACGTGCCGGGGTTGAACTACAAGCTTGTAGTAGTACATAAACAGAAGTTTTAGCAAAGTTAATGAAAACGCCGGTCATAAAGGGGGCAAGAATACCCATTACGGCCTGTTCCGCTAACAGCGGTAATATGAAAAAAGGCCGCGAATGCAAGCTTCGCGGCCTTTAATAAATTTGTTTTCAATCTGTTTGTAGCCTCGACAGGAATCGAACCTGTATCTGGAGCTTCGGAAACTCTTATACTATCCATTGTACTACGAGGCCATCGTGATCAAGGGTCGGCAAATATAAAGAACTTTATTGCAAACGCACATGAAATTTTTCGTTCATAAAATACACAAAGATGAATGAAAAATTTTATGTGCCTGCCATTTGGCCAAAAACAATAATAAATACACAGGAGAATTGCACCAAATTATTGTGTGTGTTGGAATAACCCGGTTGCATTGGACGCAAATATCTTGATTGCGATGGCAAGGAGGATGACGCCAAAAAATTTCCGGATCGCTATAAGACCGCTCGGTCCTAATAACCTGGATAGCCGGGTGAGCGATTTCAACACAATATAAATAATGAGCAGGTTGAGCAAAATGGCAATGAGGATGGTGACTTCTTTGTAATTGGCCTTCAGCGACATAATAGTGGTAAGCGTGCCTGAGCCCGCAATAAGCGGAAAAGCCAGGGGTACCAGGGTAGAGGCTTTTACATCGCCATCTGATTTAAAAAACTCTACGCCCAGCACCATTTCCATGCCCAAAATGAAAATAACGATGGACCCGGCTACCGCAAAGGATTTTACATCCAACCCCAGCACATTCAGGATGGGGGCGCCCAGGAAAAGGAACAAGATCATCAATGAACCCGCGATAATGGTTACTTTAAACTCCCGGATACCGCCGATCTTGTTTTTCATTGATATGAGGATGGGAATGGAGCCGATAATATCAATGATCGCAAAAAGCGTAAAAGTAACTGTCAGTATCGCCTTGTAGTTTAAAGAATCCATGCTGGTGATTTTTGCAAAGGTAGTTACAAGGGCTCTATACTTCGCTTCGATAAATCGGGGAATGAATTAGTGATAGCGAACCGATTCACTTTTTTATCCCGTGATCAGTATAAGTTAGGAAGCCGGAAAGTTGTTTGTCCGTTGCCATCCGCCGCTCCAGCTAAGGATAACGGGTATTTTACAGCTCAAGGGTAAAACCTCCGTTTACAAGGAGCGGGATGCTGTTATAGCCGTAAAGATCAAAGAACTTTTTGTTAAACAGATTTTGCGCATTTACAAAACATTTGAACTGTTGGTTGAACTGGTAGCTGGCGTCTGCCTGGAACAGGATGTAGGGGGAGAGACGGACGTCCGGCACCTGGTAGCCGCCAACATCGTAGCGGGCACTTACATATTTGGCTCCTGCAGATACATTCAGTTTTTTGCAGAACAGGTAAGATGCCTGTATATTTATACGGTGTGCCGGCCTTCTCAGGAAATACGCGTAGGAAGTGTCGGCATTGCTGATCCGGCTTTGCAAGGTTTCTTTCCCATACATATAGGTATAGTTACCATCGATTACAAGATTTTTTGCCGGCTGCCAGTTCCATTCCGTTTCAATTCCGGTTACTCTTTGTTTTATGAAGTTGAAGTATTTGTTGGTAGAGTAGTTATAGTCGATGCCATTTTTTATATTACGATGAAAGAATGCAAAACGGCCGCTGATGGTGGTAAAGCGGGTCTGGGTGCCGAGTTCATAGTTCTCTGATTTTTCTGCTTCAAGCCCGCTATTGCCGCTGTAATTATCGTAGATCTGGTAAATGGATGGCGCCTTATACCCGGTAGCCATACTGGCGTAAACCTGTATATGGGAGTTGATATTGTAGGAGGGGTTAATGGTATATGTGGTGTTGCTGCCATATCTGGAGTGATGGTTGAAACGTCCTCCCAATTCAAGATGCAGGGTATTGCGCCGGTTTTTAAAATAAAGAGATGCGTAGGCAGATTCCTGGTGCAGCGCCGCCGTATCAAAGCGGCTGCTGTAGGGCCCGTAGCTACTTATGGAAAGATAGTCCTGGTTCATTTTGGCCCACCGGTAGTCGCCGCCTGCAAGAACCGTTAGCCACACTGTGGGGGTAAGATGGGTATAGAGCTCTGCAAACTGGGTGCGGGCGCCGTATTGATTCCTGAGATATTTATTGGTGCTTCCCGGGGCCGATCGGGCACTATCTTTTAAATAGTTTCGGTAAACTTCACCGTATTGATAGTTGCCGGTGATTCGGGCAATTCCTTTTGCAAATTCAAAACCAGCTCCTGTATTAAGCGCCTTGTTGCGGATATTATAATCCAGTTCGTCCATGAAGGTGCCGGCGTCAATGGCCGATTGGTAGCGGCTGTATTGTACGAAGGAGCTGGCTTTTAGAAAATGCCCCAGCTGCTGCTGCAGACGCGCATTCATTACATCGCCGTTGTAGCCGTCCTTATCAAAGTTTTGTTTGCCGGTGCTGTCGTAGGCCGATGAAAAACCTTTGGTGTACAGTTTAGCATAGCGGGTGGTATATGTGAGCCCCTTTGTTTTTCCAAATACCTGTACATTGCCCCGCGCGGTGGTGTTGGTGCCAATGCTGCCGGTGAGCCGTGCATTAACGGGTTTGGAAATATTGTTTTTAACCGTTATGATGTTAATAGCGCCCGCGATGGCATCACTGCCATAAAGGGTGGATTGGGGTCCCCGGCAAATTTCAATCCGTTCTACCTCGTTGATGGAAATCAGGTTAAGATCGTATTCGTTGCTGATCATAGAGGGGTCCGAAACGGGTATTCCATCGATCAGCAAAAGGGTTCTGCCGCTGTTGGCGCCCCTCATGTACAGGGTTTGTACACTTCCCTGGTTATTGAGTGCGCCGTTAATGGTAATCCCTGCCTGCTCGTTTAGCAGTTGGGCTACCGTTTTACCCGGACTTTTATTGATCTGATCCCTGTCAATGACTGTAATGGCTTTGCCTACTTCATCCATTTTTTTGGGAAACTTTGTAGCTGTTACGGTAATACTATCGAGGGTAGTACCCTGTTGCGACCAAAGTATGCTACTGTAGAGAACAGCAGCCACCATAAAAATCTTTTTCATCTTTTAAAATGATTTTAAGTGACTGCTCCCGGTGGAAATAAAAATAATAGAAGATCGTTTGTACAGGAACGGCTTTTGGCTACCTGCAAAACACTGCTAATATTGTACTTTTCTCCCGAAAGCTGAATATTGTTTTTTCCGGAATACACCGGCTGCAGATCGGGCAGGTCTTCTGGCTCAAAATCTTATTGTCCTCCTTCCCATAACAATGTTACAGTGGCAAATGAACAATAATTCAAACGGGGCCGGTTCAAAAATTGTTTTTGATACAGCGCCGTGACTTTTTACAGCTACGGGGATAGCGCCGGACTTACACCGGACTTCCCTTTTCATTCCCGTGGACGGGAAACCAAATCTGGTGCAAATGTAAGGCTCCCCGGTTAATGCACATTATTTTTTCGTCTATTTTTGCCCAATGAAACATCTGTTAGTTGTGTTAACAGTTTTGGGAACATCCTTTGCCGCCAGCAGCCAGCAAAAATGGAGCCTTGAGCAATGCGTGGAATATGCAATAGAAAACAATATATCGGTGAAGCAGGCCGATGTACAGGCCCGTATGGATCGCCTGACGCTGGACCAAAGCAAGGCGGCGCTATTCCCTGCTGCCAACTCGCAGCATAATATGGGGTACCAGTTTGGTCGTTCCATTGACCCCACTTCTAACCAGTTTACCACTAACGAAATCCTTTTGGCCAACCATTCCATTAATGTAAATGTCGACTTGTTTAACTGGTTCCGGAAGCGAAATACGGTGGCTGCAAACGGGTTTGCCTATGAAGCAAGCGCGGCAAAATTTGATAAGGCGCGGAATGATGTGGCGTTGAATGTGGCCAATGCCTACCTGGCGGTACTGCTTTCAAATGAGCAGATCAATGCAGCTTCAGTGCAGTTGCAGCAAAGTCGTGAACAACGGGATAATATAAAAAAGCAGGTATTGACAGGGGCACTTCCCGAACTGAACCTGGCAGAAATGGAAACACAACTGGCCAACGACAGCGCTACGCTGATTGGCGCCCGGACAGACTACCGGTTGCGACTCCTCCAACTGCAGGCCTTGCTGAATTTAGATGCGGCAGCAGTTTTTAATATACAGGCGCCTCCTGTAGACAGCATACCGGTGGAGCCGCTTTCGGAACTGGAACCGGCGGTAGTTTTTAACGCTGCACTGGCAAACCTGCCCCAACAGAAGATCAATGAGCTGAATGTGAAGGCCGCGGCTAAAAATGCGCAGGTGGCAAAAGCGGCCATGTACCCCTCACTGGGGCTTGCCGGGGGGCTGGATGCCAAGTATTCCAATGCGCAGAAGCTTATTCCCAACGCTTACAAGACGGGGATTGTACCGATTGGCATAGTAGCATTGAATGGAGCAGACTACCCGGTGAGTTCGATTGGGCCGCAAACCTACCCCATCAGCTTTAAAAAAGGGAACTATTTTAACCAGCTTTCGGCAAACTTCAGTCAAAACCTCGGCATTGGGCTAAGCATCCCGATCTTTAACGGCAACCAGGCTCGTACCAACTGGAAAAAAGCAAAGCTGAACGTAGAAGTGCAGGAGCTGCTGCTGGAGCAGGATGCCCAAACGCTGAAACAGGATATTTACCAGGCGCATACCAATGCGGTAGCGGCCATCGAAAAATTTCATGCTGCGCAGATTGCCGTTGCTTCCGCACAAAAAGCCTATGATTTTGCCCGCAAACGGTTTGACGTGGGGTTATTAAAACCAATCGACCTGATTACGAATCAGAATAACCTGTTCAAGGCAAAAATCAATATGCTTTCGGCCCGGTATGACTATGTATTTAAGCTCAAGCTGCTGGAATTTTACAAAGGATATGGTATTAAATTGCATCGTTAATGGACGTTTTGTTTAAATTTTGATCATGAAAAAAAAGTGGAAGCGGGTTTTGATAGTGGCCGCCGGCGTGTTGGTACTGCTGGTTTTGTATGCAGTGTTTTCCAATAAAAATAAAAACCTGCTAAAGGTTTCTGCTGAGAAAGCAGCCATCCGTTCAATTACGGAAACAGTCGCAGCCAGCGGACAGATTTACCCTGAGTATGAAGTGAAGATCAGCCCCGATGTCAGCGGTGAAATTACAGAGCTCAATGTTCAGGAAGGCGATAGTGTAAAAAGAGGGCAGGTGTTGGCCCGGGTGTATGCCGATAATTATGCCCTGGACCGGGATGAGGCTTCGGCCCGCCTAAGGCAATCGCAGGCAAACGTGGCCAATAGTCAGGCGGCCCTGGGGGTTCAGAAAGCTGCCCTGGAACGCGCGAAGCAGGCTTATAGCAGGAACAAACAGCTTTATGAAGAGCGTGTTATTTCGAAGGCTGAATTTGAACAATATGAAACCGACCTGGCATCCGCCAAAGCCAGTTATAATGCAAGTTTGCAGAACATACGCAGCCTGCAGGCCGGTGAACATTCTTCTCAAACAGGTTTGGTAGCAGCTAATAAGGTGCTGGGCCGGGCTACGATTACGTCCCCGATTAACGGTACCATTTCTTCATTGAAGGTTGAAAAAGGTGAACGGGTTGTGGGCACGGCTCAGATGGCGGGTACAGAGATGATGACGGTTGCAGACATGAACACTATGGAAGTACGCGTAAATGTGGGTGAAAATGATATTGTAAAAGTAAGCATCGGTGATGATGTGTCGATCGAAGTAGATGCGTATAGCGGGCGCAAGTTTGCAGGCATTGTTACAAAGATTGCGAGTAGCGTGAAAAGTGCTTTGGCCACAGGTACGGCAACAAGTAACGATGTTACCAATTATGAAGTGCGCATCCGGATCGATAAAAACTCCTACCAGGATCTGGTGGATCCGCAACACCCAAGGAAGTTTCCCTTTCGGCCGGGGATGAATGCCAGCGCAGAGATCCGAACCAAACGGGAGGAAAATATCATTACCGTTCCGATATCTGCTGTAAACGCAAGAGTAAAGGGAAGCGATAAAAGCCTCAGCGACACCCGTAAAGAACAACAGGCACAAAAGGGTGATGAGAATAATAATAATACGGATAATGGCAATACCGCCGGGGAAATGGAAGAAGTAGTATACCTGCTTATGAAAGATGGGCTGGTAAAAAAGCGGATCGTAAAAACCGGGATACAGGATATCAATTATATAGAGATTACCAGCGGGTTAAAGGCGGGCGATGAAGTGGTAACGGGGCCCTACAGCGCAGTTAGCCAAACGCTGAAGGATGATGCCCGGGTAAAAGTGGTACCTAAGGAAGAATTGTTTAAAGCAAAGTAATACATTCGTAAGAGATCACGGGTAGCGAGCAGGTAAGAAAGAATCAATGTCGTTTCCCCAAGCAATTTTTATGATTGTTGCAGATGGCTGATTGCTCCTGCAGCCTTAAGGAAACGACATTGAACAGGGAGTAGTCAAAAGTCAATAGCTATAGACCATAGCAATGCTCAGATCCCCGGCACCGGGTCTAAAATCCGAAACTCAGCCCAATATTCCAGTTGATTCCCGCCTGTGGAAAATAGTAATTTTCCGTAGTGTAAGCGCCCTCGTATAAATAGCTATAAGTATAGCCATTATTTTCATACTTCTTATCTAAGAGATTGTTCACCATCAGGATGATGCCGATGCTCTTAAATGTTGGGGAGCTGGTCTGGTAACGCAGGCGAAGATCCGTTAGTGCATAGGGGTTGATGCTTTTTCTTAGGTCTGATGCATTGTCGAGGTATTGCCGGCCAACATATTTTTCCAGGATGTCGATAAAGAAATGGTGGCTGCCGGTAATTTGATAAAAGGGCTCAAGAGTGGCGTTGGCACCGGCAATCGTATTGGGCGAAAAAGAAATATCGGTATTGCGGTACACTGCGGTTAGCTGCCCCCCGTTGTCGTAATCATCGGCATACTGGGTAAGGGCCTTTATCTTGTTTTTGCTAAAAGTGGCATTGGCGTTCAATTGCAACCACTGCAAGGGCTGCAGGCCGGCAGAAAACTCCAGGCCTGCACGGTAGCTTTCCGGTACATTGGTGCGTGCGTAGGCGCCTACATCATTGATTTTTCCGGTAAGGATCAGCTGATCTTTATAGCGCATGTAATACCCGTTAACCCCGGCCTGGAACCGGGGGGTGCGGTATTCATATCCCGCCTCTATGTCCTGTAATTGTTCAGAGCGGGGTTTTTCATTTTCAGATGCTTCAAAGTCATCCCGGTTGGGTTCTTTATTGGCCAGGGCAAAAGATGCATACACTTTGCCGGAGGCGTTGCTGCCATGGGAGATGAAATAGCTCAGTCCCACTTTGGGGTTAAAGAACTGGTAGGTGTTTTGGATGGGAGGAAGGGCGGGCGATTTGCGAAATCCATTGATTGTATAGGCTACATTACGGTATTGCAGATCTGCGAAGCCATATAGATCTGAGAAAAATTGTTGCTGTAGTTTTGCGTAGAAATTGAAATCTTTTTTAAAAGCGGTAAGGTTGTACCACCGGTGGTCCAGCGGAACGCCGTATTCGGCCCACTTTACAAAACCATAATGCCGGGCATCATACTGTGTATAGGCGCCCCCAAAAACAAAATTGGTAACAGCGGTATTGTAGGTTGTTGAAAATACCGAACCATAGTAATAGTTGTCAAGCCATAGCTGGCGGGTAAGGTTTACATTGTCCACGGTATCGCCCGGTGCCTTTGTATAGTTGGGTAACCCATAGTCAGCAAAGGGCTCGTCTTTTTTGTATTCGTTATAGTACCCCTTGCCTCTTGTTAAAAAGGTTCCTATATTCAGGTTCCAGCTATTATTGATTTTTTGATTCAGGAACAGCTGGTAGTAGTCCTGCCAGTAGTTATCTGTTTGGTCTTTGTAGTAAACGCCTTTACTGATGGCTCCAAGTGTGTTGGTATTTCTGCCTTGCTGCTCCAGCTCTTTCTGATAATCTATTTCCTGGTCCTGACCGGTAAAAGCAATGCCCAGCCCGTTCCATGCCTGGCCGGTGCGTTCTTTACCTGTAAGGTAGTTGAATTTGATATGAGTGGCTTCGTTCTTTGAGGCCCAGGAGCCAATCACATGCGCCGCCAGCAGGTCAGAGGACGCGCGCTCAATAAAGCCGCTGGAGCTGAGTTTAGATAATCGTACATCAAACCGGAATCCGCCTTTTAGTAAACCGGTACCTGCCTGCAGGGTATGCTTCCAGGTATTGAAAGACCCGTATGAGTTGCTAATAGAAACACCCGGTACAGGGCTTTGTTCAAGATTTGAGATGTTGATGGAGCCGCCAAAGGCACCGGAGCCATTAGTGGATGAGCCCACCCCCCGCTGTATCTGTACTGTTGTGGTAGAGGAGGCCAGATCGGGCAAATCTACAAAAATAGCGGCCTGCGATTCGGCATCATTTACCGGGATGCCGTTCATGGTTACGTTAATCCGGGTCATATCAGTCCCCCTGATCCTTAGTGAAGAATAACCCACGCCTACGCCATCATCGGAGCTCACTACCAGCGAAGGTGTCTGGTTTAACAGGTAGGGCATGTTTTGACCCAGGTTCTGTTTTTGCAGTTCGGCGGAATGGAGGTTGGACGTGGCAAAAGGCGCTTTGCTGCTCAATCGCAGGGAGCGTACCTCAACGGGCGACAGCAGATAAAAGCTGTCTGTTTTTGCAATTGCAGAATCTTTTTGTGCAAAAGAAAGTTGCGCTGCCAATACCAGGCAGCCGGATAAAAACATCCTCTTCATTTGTTTTTTTAGTTTTTAGACCCCTTTGTTTTGAGGGGTGGGTAAAAAAATAATGAGAGGGAAATGCTGAAAAGAAAGGAGCCATCCTTCCCTGCGCAGGCATTACCCTGATCAGGTTTACGGGTATTATCTCAGCCTTTTCTTCCGCTGCTGGCGAAAGTTGAAGCACCCCGGGAACCTGCCCCGCCACTGGCGGAGCATTAAAAATTGCTATTTTAAAAGAACGGCGCGAAGTTATAAAAAAATTATTATAAAACAATCGGGTTGGCTGCTGTTTTGTAGCGATAACCAGTTAACTTTGCGCTGTTAGTTTGAATTGAATACATTTTGTAATGTTTTACCCCTTGATCTGTTAGGCAATTATTGCATCTGATTTTTTAGGCCGTTTCTTACACTGTTTTTTTTTCAACCATTTTTTATTTTAAATTTTTTCATTTTCATGAACATTTATGTTTCAAACCTGAGCTTTATCGTTCGCGATGAAGATCTTCGTGAATTTTTTGTTGAGTATGGCGAGGTAAGCTCTGCAAGAGTTATTATGGACAAGGCAACCGGCCGTAGCCGTGGTTTTGGTTTTGTTGAAATGCCCGATGATGAAGCGGCGCGTAAAGCCATTAAAGAACTGGATGGCGGTACTGTAGATGGCCGTGCCATCAAAGTAACCGAAGCCCGGCCCAGGGAAGAGAAGAGCAGCAATGCGCGCTCTTATGCCAGCAAATGGTAGGCCCGTTTTTACAATAAAACATTGATTACTGCAATGAAGATCCGTCCGGATCTTGTTGCGGACTCATAAAGAGAATGTCAGAACCGTTTCTATGCGGGTATGACATTTTTTTTTATGGGCAGTACCGTTGGATACATAAGAATGGGTTTAAAAAATGAAGTATTTTATGAGATTGTTTTGTGTATTCAGATTTTTGTTCTATATTTGCAGTGCGAGGTAGAGCAGCGGTAGCTCGTCGGGCTCATAACCCGAAGGTCCCAGGTTCGATCCCTGGCTTCGCAACTAAATTAAATCCCGCTTTTAAGCGGGATTTTTTGTGTGCCCTATTTTCAGCGGGCAAAAAATGGATGTTTTAAATCCTTCCTTCCCGTAAATCAGTGAGACTCCACTTTTGGTGGAGCTTTCTTATTTTTGCAGTCATGAAGTCCGGTTTTGTAAACATATTTGGAAAGCCCAATGCGGGCAAAAGCACCTTGCTGAATGCGTTGATGGGGGAGAAGCTGGCCATTGTTTCATCCAAAGTACAAACGACGCGGCATCGCATTAAAGCGATCCTGACGGAGCCGGAGTACCAGATCATTTTTTCGGACACCCCGGGTATCATTGAACCCCGGTATAAATTGCACGAGAAAATGATGCAATCCGTTAAAAGCGCATTGGAGGACGCCGATGTGGCATTGCTGATGGTGGATGTGAACGACAATTGGGAGGAAAGCGACCAAATTTTTTCCGGGCTGCGGCTTCGGGTTCCCTGCGTGTTGGTCATCAATAAGATAGACAGGGCGCCGGCAGAAAAAGTAACGGCCTGTATCGATTATTTCAAAGACAAGCCCTATGGCAAAAAAGTAGTGGCCATCTCCGCCCTGAAAGGAGCGGGCATCGACCAGTTTATTGGGCCGGTGGTGGAATTGCTGCCGGAGGGAGCGCCTTTTTACGATTCGGATGATATCAGCGACCTGCCCACAAAGTTTTTTGTGAGCGAGCTGATCCGTGAAAAAATCTATGAAGTGGCCCAGGATGAAATTCCTTACCATACCGCCGTTTTAATAAGAGAATTTAAGGAAAAGCAAACCCTGGTAAAAATTGTTGCAGATATCATCGTGCACCGGGAAACCCAGAAGGCGATCCTGATCGGCGAAAAGGGTAGTATGGTAAAAAAGATCGGCATGGCTGCCCGGAAGGATATCGAGGCGTTTTTGAACCAAAAAGTGTTTCTGGAGTTATTTATAAAGGTGAAACCTAAATGGCGCGACAATGAATTGTACCTGAAAGAGTACGGGTACGGTTCCTGATTGGCCTAAAGGTTAAAAAATCCCCAAAAAATAAAATTGCAGGACTGACAATATTTTAGCATATTTGTTATTAAATATTTTTTTGCCTTGCCCGTAAGGCTCATTCGAAAAACAAAATTTGCGTTGCTTCACGGGTGAAGTAGCGGGGAGAATTTAAAAAGTTAAATGGCAGTACCACAAAAACCAGCCTACAGACCGCCTGGCACAGGATTCCGGCCGGGAGGCGGCAATAGTAACAGACCTAAAGGCTTCTTCAAAGGACGGTTTCAACCGCAGAAAGAAGCAGAACACCGCATCAATCAATTTATTCGGGTTCCCCAGGTAAGGCTCGTTGGCGACAACGTGGAGCAGGGGATTTACACTACTCAGGAGGCGCTGAAAATGGCCCAGGATCAGGAATTGGACCTGGTGGAAATTTCTCCGAAAGTAGATCCGCCGGTTTGCCGTATCATCGATTATAATAAGTTCTTATACGATAAAAAAAAGAAGGACAAAGAACTGAAAGCCAAAAGCAAGGCCACTGAAATCAAAGAAATCCGTTTTACACCTAATACGGATGAACATGATTTTGACTTTAAGGCCAAACATGCAGAAGGTTTTCTGAAAGATGGTAATAAGGTGAAAGCCTATGTACAGTTTAAAGGAAGAGCGATCCAGTTTCAGGACCGCGGTCAGTTGCTGTTACTGAAGTTTGCAGAACGGCTGGCCGATTTTGGAACCCTCGAGAATCTTCCCAAGCTGGAAGGACGTCGGATGCTGGCGATGATTGCCCCCAAACCGGCAAAAAAGAAATAAGGATTTTTTAATTGTTTTTATCGTAAGAGCCTCGTTCCTGCAACGGGGCTTTTGCGGTTTTTTTTTGCCCTGGTGGCGTTGTTTCCTGTAGCGGTGCGCGGATTATTTCGCTGATTTTCGCAGAAGGCTGGTCTTTGATGGGATTGCCCGGCTATGGGGTCAAGCAGATCTGTTTGAATAGGAGAGCTGCCATTTCTCTACGTTGTTGCTCCGTTGCGTCTTTGCGTGAAATTTTTGTGATTTATTCGGGCATACAAAAGGGCTGTCTCAAATATTTTTGAAACAGCCCTTGTTTATCGAATGTTGATAACCTAAGCTTCCATATATGCCTCAACCGGTTCGCAGGTACAAATAAGGTTCCGGTCGCCCAGCGTGTTGTTAACGCGGGCAACGGAAGGCCAAAATTTATTATGTCCCACGTAGGGCAGGGGGAAAGCGGCTTCTTCCCTGGTATAGCTGTGCAGCCAGTTGCTGGTGATAACTGCTTGTTGGGTATGCGGAGCGTTTTTTAGCGGGTTGTCCTTAATATCCCATGCTCCTGATTCTATTTTTTGTATCTCTTTCCGGATCTGCTGCAGCGCATCACAAAAACGGTCCAACTCTGCCTTGTCTTCGCTCTCAGTGGGTTCAATCATGATGGTGCCCGGAACGGGAAAGCTCATTGTAGGGGCATGAAACCCGTAATCCATTAGCCGCTTAGCCACGTCTTCGGCTTCTACCTGTGCTGTTTTTTTGAAGGGACGCAGATCCACAATAAACTCGTGGGCGCATAGGTTGTTATCGTTGGTATATAAAATATCGAAGTCCTCCGCCAGGCGTGCCCGCATATAATTGGCATTAAGAATGGCGTACTCGGTTGCCGCTTTTAGTCCCTCTGCTCCCAGCATCCGGATATAAGCATAGGAAATCAGCAGGATGGATGCAGAGCCGTAAGGGGCGGCGGATACCGCACCTTCATGGATAGCGGCATGATCTGGTTGATGGTTTTGCCCGTTGCCGTTCAGCGCAATTGTCTTGGCCCTGTGCAAGGATACATGGCCGGGCAGATGCCGTGCCAGGTGCTCTTTTACGCAAATAGGTCCCATACCCGGACCGCCGCCGCCATGCGGGATGGCAAAGGTTTTATGCAGGTTGAGGTGACAGACATCAGCTCCGATCAGGCCCGGCGCCGTAAGCCCTACCTGGGCATTCATATTGGCGCCGTCCATGTATACTTGTCCGCCGTTTTCGTGTATGATCCGGGTAATCTCTTTTACCGTTTCCTCATAAACCCCGTAAGTGCTTGGGTAAGTGATCATGATCCCAGCCAGCGTGTTCTGGTATTGCTGCGCTTTTGCTTTGAGATCTTCCACATCAATATAACCGTTCTCCAATGCCTTTACTACCACCACTTTCATACCGGCCATTACTGCCGAAGCAGGGTTGGTGCCGTGTGCGGAAATGGGAATCAGCATCACGTTTCGGTGCGGGTTCCCCTGTGCTTCATGATAGGCTTTGATGGTTAACAGACCAGCATATTCGCCCTGGGCGCCACTGTTGGGCTGCAGGCTGCAGGCATCAAAGGCCGTGATCTGGCACAGGTACTGGCTTAGTTCCTCCACAATCTGCCGGTAGCCACCTGCCTGGCTGGCTGGTGCAAAAGGGTGTATATTGGCCCAGTGCGACCAGCTTAAGGGAATCATTTCCGTAGCAGCATTCAGTTTCATGGTGCAGCTTCCCAAAGAGATCATTGAGGTGTTCAGGGAAAGGTCTTTATTCTCCAGGTATTTTATATAACGCATCATCTTGCTTTCGCTATGATAGGTATTAAATACCGGATGGGTAAGATAAGTCGACGTCCTGTAAAGCACTTCCGGGATATGGCGTAGGGTTTCTGCTGAACTTAAAGAGAACGAAACAGGGTCTGCATCGTTCTCGAAGCAGTTGATCAGGTCGTACAGGTCTTCAATAATGACGGTTTCATCAAGGGAAATGCCGATATGCTGATGGTCAATCTGCCGCAGGTTTATTTTTTGTTGTTCTGCCTTTTCTATAATGGGGGCTATATTCGGTACCTGTACTACAATGGTGTCAAAGTAGTGATCGTTCACCAGTCTGAAGCCCCGTGCTTCGATGGATTCTCCCACAATTTGGGTGTAGATCGCTATCCGTTCTGCAATAGTTTTAAGCCCCTGCGGACCATGGTATACTGCATACATAGCCGCCATATTGGCCAGCAGGGCTTGCGCGGTACAGATATTGGAAGTAGCTTTTTCGCGTTTGATATGTTGTTCGCGGGTTTGCAACGCCATGCGCAGTGCGCGATTGCCATTGGCATCTTCGCTGATACCGATAATGCGCCCGGGTATGGTACGTTTAAACTCATCGGTGGCCGTCATAAAAGCTGCATGAGGGCCGCCATAACCCAGCGGAACACCGAAGCGCTGAGCGGAGCCAACAGCTACATCCGCGCCCAGCTCCCCGGGAGGGGTTAGAAGCGTTAAAGCCAACAGGTCGGTAGCCATGGCAATATAGCCGCCGGAGGCGTGTACCGCTTCAATAAAGGCGCGATAATCCTCAATGCTTCCTTTGTTGTTGGGATATTGCACCAGGGCGCCAAAAAAGGCATCTGTTATCGATATGGTTTTATAATTACCTTCCACGATTTCAATACCAAAAGGTTTTGCACGGGTGTACAGCACATCTTTGGTTTGTGGAAACAGATCGGTGTCGATAAAGAATTTTGGTTTTTGAATATTTTCACTACGGTTCTTCAGATGAAAAAACATGCCCATGGCCTCAGCCGCCGCAGTTGCTTCATCCAGCAGTGAAGCATTCGCCAGTGGAAGCGCGGTCAGATCGCTGATCACCGTCTGAAAGTTGAGAAGGCTTTCCAACCGGCCCTGTGAAATCTCTGCCTGGTAAGGCGTATATTGGGTGTACCATCCCGGGTTTTCAAAAATATTGCGAAGGATAACAGAAGGGATAATAGTACCGTAATATCCCTGCCCGATATAGTTATGAAAGATCTTATTTTTTAGCGACACATTTTTAATATGACGCAGGTATTCATTTTCGCTCATCGGTTTGGGAACGTTTAATCCCTGTTGCATCCGGATATCTGGGGGAACTGTTTGCGCTGTCAGCGTATCCAGGTTGTCAAGGCCGGTTTGCGCCAGCATTGTTTCCGTTTCTTTTTCGTTGGGGCCGATATGGCGTCTTAAAAACTCTGTGGATTGAGCGTCTAAAATATTCATATAACTTCTTAAGTATTAAAGTATAATTGAAGGTGCGCAAAGGTACACGCATTTTGTGAAAAAAAAACGGCTGAGGGTTACAGGGAGTGGCAGGGGCTACAAGCCTGGAGCTCTTGTTGTTTCTGCTTTTTTGCGAGCTGTTCAACTATTTATCTTGTTTTTGTTCGTTCATTTATTGAAGCTTGTTTTTTGTTGAAAATTTTCAAAAACTGACTTGAAGAAACGCGGATGATTCAACCGTTTGCGCATCGGACGGAATCTGTTAAAAAAGGCACGGCATAAAAAAACTGCCCCGGTACCGGAGCAGCCTTATGAATTCGTTTGTCTTAGAAGCTGTTTATTTCGTCTTCTCTAATGAAGTTCTGATCTTTTTAATAAAGTCGATGGAAACCTCTGTCAGATCAGCAATTTGCTGGTCAGTAAAATTCAACTTCACAATCAGATTACGTATGTAATCGCTCTTTGCCTCCTCCAACCCTTTCGTTCTTCCCTTTGCCATCCCTTTTTGTATGCCTTTTTCCATTCCTTCTGCTGTACCCTTCGCAATGCCGATGGCCATGCCTTCCGATATGGCTTTCTCCTTGGCAGTTTTTAATACAGCATACTCCGTCCACCGGTCTAAAACGTCTTTCTGGAATAACATATATTCCTCCTTTTTTAAGTTAGCTACCTCTGCTATTTCAAACACCTGCTGAAATGTTTCTTCCTGTAAAGTTAATGGAATTTCTTCCATAGTAGCCATGCTTAAAGATACGATTTAACAGCTAATTTTGCAATTATTAAACAGCATGGATCAGGATCATGGCAACAGGTAAATTACAGGGGTGGGAAAAAACATCCAGGGAACATAAGAAAGCATATCAGCAATTTTTGAAACGCGCAGATAAGAACAAGGTGCTGCGGCAATTGCCGGCTTTGCATGACGCGGCATTTAAGGCGGTGGATTGTCTGACCTGCGCCAATTGCTGTAAAAATTATTCTCCCCGTTTTAAAACGCCGGATATAAAAAGGATCGCGCGGGCATTGGGGATGAAAGAAAGCGTTTTTATTGCTACTTATCTGAAAGTAGATGATGAAGGAGATTTTGTTGTGCAGCAATCTCCATGTCCCTTCCTGAATACCGACTATACCTGCGCCATTTATGAAATGCGTCCCTCAGACTGCGCCCGGTTTCCCTACACAGACGAAGATGTACTGATCAAACGACCGGCGCTTACATTAAAAAACAGCGAGTTTTGTCCTATCACGTATTATGTGTTGGAAAGGCTGATAGCAACTCCCCTTAATAAATAATGTTTTTTCTGTTGCGTAGCGGAGATGCGCCTGCCGGATGTTTCCTGGTACGGCTCCATTCCGCTCCGTGCCGATAGCGGCCCGTATTATTTTGGAAAGGAATTTTTGGCCGGTGTTTTTTACGCAATCGTTGCCGGGGTGCCGGTGTAATTGCTATCTGCTTTATTTTAAAGGAAATATGCCAATCGTTTCAACCATACAGATGACTAAAAACCACATGGGAATACGCTGAGCGCAGCGTATCGTGGGTGAAACAGCCGTATTTTTGAAAAGCATGTTTTTGTCTTGATGATGTTGAAATTCCACATGAAATATGGTGCAATGTGGGTCATGGACGGGTTGATTATTTGTTAAATTTACAATTAATTGTAAAAGTCAGGACGGTTCAGGACGGATAACAAAAAAAACAAATCTATTTTAGCGCTCCTGCTTGCCGGTTGGAGCATGGTTTATTAAATCGGGAATTATGCAACGGATTGCTTTTAAAATGAAATTATTCAAAGGATATGAAGCTGAGTATAAAAAACGACACAATGCTTTGTGGCCGGAATTACAGGAACTGCTAAAGCAAACGGGGATTAGCGACTATAGTATTTTTTTGGATGAGCAAACCAATGACCTGTTGGGTATATTGAAGCTGGAGCCCGGATCTACGCTGGACCATCTTCCTGCTCATCCGGTAATGCAAAAGTGGTGGGCTTTTATGCGCGATATTATGGAAACACATGCGGATTTTTCGCCGGTGTCAATTCCGCTCCGGGAAGTTTTTTATATGGAGTAAAGGTCGCCTGCAGAAAACAATCCTCTTTGAGGAGCAACTGAACGACCGTTAAAATGAAGTTTATTATGAGGAAAACGATATTTGTATGCATTGCCTGTTTTAGTATACTGGCGTTGCCGGCACAGATTAATTGGCCAAAGGCAACCGCCACCAATAAACCCTGGACACGCTGGTGGTGGGAGGGGAGTGCGGTAAATGAGGAGGGGCTTCGCTGGAACCTGGAGCAATACCGGGAAGCAGGTATTGGTGGTACGGAAATAACGCCGATCTACGGCATTCATGGGCAGGAACAGAATTTTGTTGATTTCCTGTCGCCCCGGTGGATGGAACTGTTTTCATTTACACTTAAAGAAAGCAAACGCCTGGGCCTGGGCGTAGACCTGGCCAATGGTACCGGTTGGCCTTTTGGCGGCCCCTGGGTAAAAGATGCAGATGCCAGCAAGTCCATTTATCTCAAAACGTATTCTTTAACCGCGGAGCAACAACTCAAAGAGCCTGTGGTATATGTGCAGGAAGGCTTTGTGCGTACCGCTAATAATAAAACGGTAGCATTGAGCGCGGTGCGGAACCCGGTTTCAGACAATAAAAACCTGCAGGAATTAGCATTGGATCAGGTACAGTTTCCGGGGAAGCTGCCCTTAAAGGCATTGGTTGCTTATCCCGAAAAAGGAGCACCGGTGGCGCTTACAGGACGGGTGGATGCCTCCGGGAAACTGAGCTGGACAGCTCCTGCTGCGGGCAAAAACTGGACATTGTACGCATTGTTTGAAGGGCTGCATGGCAAAATGGTAGAAAGGGCCGCTCCGGGTGGTGAAGGATACGCTATTGATCATTTTTCGAAACAAGCGGCACTGAACTATTTTAAACGGTTTGATCAGGCTTTTAAGGGGTACGACATTGGTTACCTGCGTTCTTTTTTTAATGATTCGTACGAAGTAGACGATGCACGCGGTCAGGCTAACTGGACGCCAACGTTCCTCAGTGAGTTTAAAAAACGAAAAGGCTATGATCTGTTGAACCAGTTGCCCGCGCTTTTTGGTAAAGATCATGCCGATAAGAACAGCCGGGTGATCTATGATTACCGCTCCGTAATCGATGAGTTATTGCTGGAGCATTTTACCGTAGAATGGAAAAAGTGGAGTGATGGTAAAGGCAAAATGCTGCGTAACCAAAGTCATGGATCACCGGCCAATACACTGGATCTGTACAGCGTGGTGGATATACCGGAAACAGAGGGCAATGATATCCTTCGGTTTAAGTTTGCAACTTCTGCTGCAAATGTTACCGGCAAGCAACTGGTTTCATCAGAATCGGCCACCTGGCTTAATGAACACTTTCTTTCGTCCTGGGGCGATGTGAAAAAAGCAATTGACCTGTACTTTCTCGGCGGCGTAAATCATATATTCTATCATGGCATGGAATATTCCCCCAGGACGGCAGCCTGGCCCGGCTGGCTGTTTTACGCAGCCGTGCATTTTCAGCCAGTGAACCCGCAATGGAAGGATTTTCATGCGCTTAATACCTACATAACCCGTGTGCAGAGTTTTTTACAGAAAGGCAGGCCCGACAATGATCTCCTGCTTTATTACCCCATCATCGACCGCTATTCAGAGCCGGGAAACGCTCTGCTACAGCATTTTGACGGGATGGAAAAGAATTTTGTGAACACAGCATTTGAAGCGGTATCGAAGGATATGATTGAAAAAGGGTATGGCTTTGATTTTTTTTCGGACCGGCAGTTACAACACTTCGCCTTTACGTCTGGTAATATTGTCAGCGGAGGAAATCAATACCGGTCGATACTATTGCCCGCCAATCATTTTATTACGGATGAAAGTTTTGAAAAGTTGCTCTCCTTAGTAAAAGCCGGCGCAACGTTATTGGTATATAAGGAACTGCCGGTCGATGTTCCGGGGCTATATCAACTGGATAGCCGGCGTAATAGATTGGCCGGTCTTACCCGTCAGCTTCGGTTTACATCCCAAGGTAATACGAAAAAGGCGACAATAGGTAAAGGGGCAGTTTGGATAAGCGAAGATCTGGATGCCCTGATGCAGGCGGGCTCGGTGCGAAAGGAAAAACTGGATGATAAGGATATTTATATCCTGCGGAGGAAAAACGCAGATGGCAGGGTCTATTTTATCAACAACCGTACTGACCGGCAGGTTGAGGAGTGGGTGACTCTCAAAAACGATGCGACATCAGTAGCCCTGCTGGATGCCATGAGCGGTGCAAAAGGGTTGGCCCGCTGGCGTAAAAAAGAAGGTGCTGTTGAAGTGTTGGTCCAGCTAGAGCCTTATGCGTCCTTGCTGATCCAGCTTTTTGATACGGACCGTAAGGGCGACCCTTTCCCCTATCAGGATAGGAGTGGAGCCCCGGTTGTTATCAAAGGAAGCTGGGCGCTTCGTTTTCTTGAGGGAGGCCCCATACTGCCGGCACAGCAAACGATTCAAACCCTGGGCTCCTGGACGGATATGGAAGGCCCGGCAGTCAAAGATTTCTCGGGTAGGGCAAGGTATACGGTCACTTTTAACCGGCCCGGAAATGCTGCCCGGTACCTGTTGAATCTCGGAGTGGTGCATGAAACCGCCGAGGTAATCCTGAACGGTAAGCGCCTTGCCACATTGATTGGGCCATCATTTACTACGGTCATTCCTGCATCGGCATTAGGCAAAACGAACAAACTGGAAATTACGGTAGCCAACCTGATGGCCAACCGGATCGCATATATGGACCGGAACCAGCTCCCCTGGAAGATATTTTATAATACCAATATGCCCGCAAGGCTAAAGGAAAATGTAAAGGATGGATTATTTAATGCAGCAGGCTGGAAGCCGCTGCCCTCGGGGCTTTTGGGGCCGGTAACGCTTACTCCGCTGAAATAGCAGACGGCTTTTGAAGAGGGCGGTATCCTTTTTAAAAACTTAAACCAGAAACATGATCGTTTGTATAACGTATTTAAAGTGGTGCATGGCGCTTTCGGTGTTGTTTGTTTCAGCGGCGGTACTGGGGCAGCCCGCCCCCAAGCCCCTTTATGATGATCCTGTATATCATGGTGCGGCAGACCCGGTGATCGTCTACAACCAGCAAAAAAAGAAATGGTGGATGTTCTATACCAATCGCCGGGCCTCCCTGCCGGAAGCAACCGTGCAATGGGTGCATGGTACCCGCATTGGCATAGCCGAAAGCACGGATGGCCGGAAATGGACCTATGTGGATACGGCCGATATCCGCTATCGCCCGGATGCCGGGTATACCTTCTGGGCGCCGGAGATAACGGCACATCAGGGCGTTTATCATATGTATCTTACCTATGTGCCGGGAACTTTCAGTGATTGGGGACATCCACGGCGCATCGTGCACCTCACCAGCAACGACCTGTTGCATTGGGATTACCAGTCAACGCTGCCCCTCGTGAATGAAAAAGTGATTGATGCCTCCGTGTATAAAGTAAAAGAAGGTTTGTGGCGGATGTGGTATAATAATGAGAAAGATGGCAAGAGTATCTACTATGCAGAAAGCAACGATCTGTATCACTGGAAGGATAAGGGAAAGGCCATAGCCACCCGGGGCGAAGGCCCGAAAGTGTTTTACTGGAAGAATAACTATTTTATGATCGTAGATGCCTGGAAGGGAATGGAAGTGTTTTCGGGCCATGACCTGCTCCACTGGAAGAAGCAGGAGCAGCGTATTCTTGAAAATCCCGGAAAAGGATTGGATGACCAGGCCATTGGCGGGCATTGCGATGTAGTGGTGAATGACAATAAAGCCTATGTCTTTTATTTTACGCATCCGGGAAGGAGACCCGACCGGCCGGCGGCTAAAAATTCTTTTGATGACAAAAGGAGCGTCATCCAGGTGGCAGAACTCAAATATGAGAAGGGGGTAATGACCTGCAACCGGGATCAGCCGGTACACATCCATTTGAAACCATAGACTTAATAAAAAACAATGCGGTTGAAGAAAATTATTACAGGAATTACAGCGCTGGTCCTCTGCGGGGCGATCAGCGCACAAACCAAACAAGTACAATACCTGTCCGGAACGGGCAGCAACCAGACCGTTGCCTGGGACTTTTATTGTACCGGTGGCCGTAGCAGCGGTTACTGGACAACCATACAGGTACCTTCCTGCTGGGAGCAGCAGGGGTTTGGAAACTATAATTACGGACGGGACTATAAAACCTATGGCAAAAACTTCCGTTTCGCTGATGAAAAAGGCATGTATAAATATATGTTCCAGGTACCCGCTTCGTGGAGGGGGAAGGAGGTCTTTATCGTGTTTGAAGGCAGCATGACCGATACGGAGGTTAAGATTAATGGCAGGGCCGCCGGCGCCACACACCGCGGTGCCTTTTACCGGTTTAAATATAACATTACCGATAAACTGGTCTTTGGCGGAAAGAATCTGCTGGAAGCCACAGTTAGTAAAATGTCGGCGGATCCAACGGTAAACAATGCCGAGCGCCTGGCCGACTACTGGATTTTTGGCGGCATTTTCAGGCCAGTATACCTGGAGGCGGTAAATAAGAAATATATTGATTATGTAGCAATCGATGCAAAGGCTGATGGAGGCTTTGCCCTGCAGGCCGCGCTTAAAGGTATTTCCGGCAGTGCCAGCGTGGTTGCTGATATTACGGATGCAAAAGGAACGGTATTGGCTACCGCAACAAAGATGGTGAATAAAGGTGATTCATTAACGGAGCTGCGCACCACCGTAAAGCGCCCGCTGTTGTGGACCAGTGAAACGCCCAATCTTTATAACGTAAATGTTTATCTCAAAGAGAATGGCAAAACGGTATACCGGCTGAACGAACGGTTTGGTTTTCGCACCATCGAAGTGCGGCATGGTGATGGTATCTACGTCAATGGTGTGCAGGTAAAAATGAAGGGCGTAAACCGCCACTGCTGGTCGCCGGAAACAGGGAGAACCCTCAACGATAGTCTGCAGCTGCTTGATGTAAAGCTGATAAAAGAAATGAACATGAATGCGGTGCGCTGTTCGCACTACCCGCCGGACCAGCGTTTTCTGGAGCTCTGCGATTCGCTTGGTTTATATGTGCTGGATGAGCTGGCCGGCTGGCAAAAAGCATACAGCACAGAAGCTGGAAAACCCCTGGTGAAGGAAATGATCCTCAAAGATGTTAATCATCCGTCCATCATTTTCTGGGATAATGGCAATGAAGGCGGCACTAACAAGAGCCTGGATGCAGAATTTTATCGCTGGGACTATTCCAAACGACCCGTGATCCATCCGCATCACCGGCCGGGCAACGCTTTCAGCGGAATCGACTGCAATCATTATGAGGATTACTACAGTACAAAGAAGATACTGGATGATAGCCTTATTTATATGCCCACTGAATTTTTACACGCGCAGGATGATGGCGGCGCCGGCTCTGGAATGTATGATTTTTGGGAGCTGCACTGGAACGCCAAAAGAAGCGGCGGTGGCTTTATATGGGCTTTTGTCGATGAGGGTGTTGTGCGAACGGATATGAACGGGATCATTGATGCCAATGGCCTCAATGCAAACGATGGCATCCTGGGACCGCATCGGGAAAAAGAGGGCAGCTTTTATGCACTGCGCGAAATTTTTTCGCCGGTACGAATTGCAATGGACACCCTGCCTTCGGGCTTTAACGGGGAAATAAGCATTGAGAACCGGTATCATTTTACCAACCTGAATGAAGTGAGGTACAATTGGTTCCTTGTTGATTTTTATAAGCCTTTCGATCTCATGAACCGCGGGTATATGGTAAAGGAAAAGGGAAGCGCATCCGCGCCGTCTGTAAAACCCCTTCAAAAAGGCGTATTAAAGCTGGGGCTGCCGGCCGGCTTCAGGAAATATGATGCCCTGCAGTTGCAGGCGGTTGACAAGCGGGGTAACGAGATTTATAAATGGACCTGGAAACTGCAGGATAACCCCTCGCTGTTAAAAACAGTTTGGGGCAACGATCTGCTGACGACATCGGCAACGGAGAGCGACTCTTCCATAACCCTTGCCGCAGGCGGGCTGCAGCTGCAGCTGAATAAACGTACCGGCATGTTGACAGAAGTTAAAAACACGCTTACGGGATTGAATAACTTGTCGTTTAAAAATGGGCCGGTGCTTGTAAAAGGCATATCAGAGCTACGGGATGTAAAGCTGGAGCAGGGTTCGGCAACCTTCCGTTATACGGGTAATATGAAAACGGTACGCTGGCAGGTACTGGCGAATGGGTGGGTGCGTCTGGATTATGAATATGAACTGGAGGGAAGCCAGCCTTTTGCCGGGGTAAGCTTTGATTATCCGGAAAATTACATCCTGTATACCCGATGGCTGGGTAAGGGGCCCTACCGGCAATGGAAGAACAGGACGCAGGGAACACCTGTAAACCTGTGGCAGAACTTTTACAATAATACAAAAACAGGATACTGGCCCATGGTATACCCGGAGTTTAAAGGGTATTATGGCGATATTACCTGGATGGAGTTTAGCACGGCGGAAGGGAAATTTTTTGTTGCTTCAGAACAGCCGGGATTAAATGTAAGGCTGTTTGACTTCTACGGACTTACCGGGGCGCCGCCATTTCCGCAATTGCCTCCGGGTAATATTTCTTTTCTTGATGCGATACCGCCCATGGGCAGCAAACTGGCATTGGGAGTAAACCGGAATACCGCTTCCCTGGGACCGCAAAGTGAACTTGCAAAATTAAACGGCCCGGTAAAAAGAACCCTTTATTTTTACTTTGGGTTGCCAAAGATCAGCAATGCCAAAGAACCCTACAGCCGGCCCAGGGTGGACAATGTTTTCTGATGATGGCCCCGTTCTTGTGGAACGATTAATAAAAAAATCACAGATGAAACGATATTATTTTGTATTTCTTTTCTTTATTGCAGCGAAACTTTTTGGCCAGGATGACCCGGTATATATGTTCAGTTATTTTAATGACAATGGGCAGGATGGCCTGCACCTGGCGTATAGTAAAGACGGGTATCAGTGGACGGCGCTGCAGAACGATCAGTCCTTTTTAAAGCCCACGGCGGGCAAGGATAAACTGATGCGGGATCCTTGTATCATCCGGGGGGCGGATGGCCTGTTTCGTATGGTATGGACGGTAAGCTGGAATGAGAGAGGCATCGGGTATGCGTCTTCAAAAGACCTGGTGCACTGGAGCCCGCAGCGTTATATTCCGTTAATGGAACAAGAGCCTGCGCTGAACTGCTGGGCGCCCGAGATTAACTACGATGTAAAACATAAACGTTATATGATTTACTGGGCCACTACCATTCCCGGGCGGTTTCCGGATACGGATTCCTCCGGCGATGGCCGGTACAACCACCGCATGTATTATGTATTTACGAAGGATTTTAAAACCTTTTCAAAGCCTGCATTACTGTATAATAAAGGATTTACGGTTATTGATGCTACCATTAAGGAGAAGAACGGGCAGTATATGATGTTTCTGAAAGACGAAACAAAACTGCCGGCGCCGCAAAAAAATATCAGGGTAGCTACCAGCCGGTATCTTGATAAAAATTACAGTGCACCCTCTGCACCCATTACGGGTAACTACTGGGCCGAGGGCCCCACCGTACTGCAAAAAGGCAGTGAATGGATCGTTTATTTTGACAAATACCGTGATCATAGTTACGGAGCAGTTCGCTCTGCCGACCTGGAAAACTGGGAGGATGTTTCGGATAAGATCCACATGCCAAAAGGATTAAAGCATGGAACCGTTTTTGTGATTGCGCAGAAGGAATTTGATACATTTTTTAAGAAATAAAATAAAACGAGATGTTTAAAAAGTATAGCGCAGGGACCTGCATTGCAGCAATGGTGCTGTTTTTTGCACTGTCATCATTTATTTGTTACAAATGGGAGCGGCCCGTATTGTATATTATTGGAGACTCCACGGTAAAGAACGGATCCGGAAAAGGTGCCGATGCGCTTTGGGGCTGGGGCAGCATCATCGGCCGGTACTTTGATTCTTCAAAAATAGATGTGCAGAACCATGCCATCGGTGGCCGTAGCAGCCGGACGTTTATTACGGATGGCCGATGGGATGCGATCCTGAAAAACCTGAAGAAAGGAGATTATGTGGTGATGCAATTTGGCCATAACGATAGCAGCCCGCTCGATGATACAGCAAGAGCCCGGGGCACTATCAAAGGCATTGGCGATGAAAGCAGGGAAATCTACAATCCCATCCGCAAGGTAAACGAAACGGTATATACCTATGGATATTATATGCGCAAATTTGTAAACGAGGCAAAGGCCAAGGGTGCCATTCCTATCATCTGTTCGCCAGTGCCCCGTAATAATTTTAAAGACGGAAAAGTGCAGCGGGGTAACCAGGACTATGGACTTTGGGCAAAAGAGATAGCCGAACAAACAGGAGCGCTGTTTATTGATCTGAACCGCCGGATTGCCGATGAATACGATCGGATGGGGGCAGATGCGGTGGGCAAATTCTTTCCAAAGGATCACACGCACCCCAATCTTGAAGGTTCTACACTAAACGCGGAAATGGTGGTTGCCGGTATAAAAGCACTGAAGGGCTGTAGGTTGGCTGCGGATCTGAAATAAGAAGTGTAAAATATTAAATGTTGAAGTGGCGCATGCTCTTGCGCTCCGTGGTTTTGTGCCCCGAAATATCCATTGGATGCATGATATTTTTTGTATTCCTTCTGTAAAAATCCTGGCGCACTTTACTGTTGAAACCTACCTGCAAATAAAGTTTGTAAGAATGTTATGCATTCCAATCATTCCCGCTGTATTTTAAATTTAAGCTCCGGGTAAGCAAGGTCTTACAGCTACCAGGGAGCCTTTTGAACTTTAAAAAATTGTGCAAAATTACTGTGTTTATGGACGGCTGTTCTTAAATAGTACTTTTTTACAGGTGTTTAAAAAGAACCTCCATGAAAAAAGTCAATGCAATCGTTTGCGTAGAAAGTTACCGCAAAGCAGGATGCATCAGGACGGTTGACGCCGGAAGCACTGTTACTTTTGAATTCGGTTAAAGCTTGCTGTATAATAATTGCTGACACTGCTTGATCTGGAGTTGAGTTTTTTTTAATAAACAAAGTATCGCTACCCGTAAAAATGATGGTTCTGAAGAATCACGATATAACTGTTGCATAGTATGAATAGATTATGTTTCCTGCTGGCTGTTTTACTGCTTTTTGCCGCATGTAGTAAAAAAGCATTTGACGAATATTATAAACGGCCCGAGTGGCTGGCGCAGCCCATTTACCAGCAACTGGATTCGATGGGCGATTTTAAAAGCTTTCTTGCCTGCATCGATAAATCGGGGTATAAGAACACACTGGGAACGGCCAGTTCCTGGACGGTGTTTGCCCCCACAGATGCGGCATTTCAGCAATTTATGACGGCAAAGGGGATATCGGGCGCCGACCAGATCAGTAAAGAATTAGCAGAAAAAATTGTACGGGCTTCGATGGTATATGATGGCGAACGGCTTGAAAAGCTCAATGATAATTTTTCGGCCAAAGGATGGGTTCCGGGGGTTGCGTTCAGAAGGCGGACTGTGTATTACGATTTTGTAGAAACAGAAACGGCGGCAGATGGAAAAACAAGAAAGATCCTGTCTACCAACAGGAGCGCGGACAAGGCATTTGTATCGTCAGAAAATAACAATAAGTATACCTCCTTTTTTTTCGACAGCTACATGAAGGGACGGAATTTGGGAGCCGCCGATTACAATGCCTTTTATCCCGGTTCATCATACACAGGGTTGAATGTCGGTCCTGCTAATATTGATCCCGCCCGGAGCAACCTCCTTGCAGAAAACGGGTATATCCATGTAGTGGACCGGGTACTGGAGCCGCAACCCAGTATGGATCAATACCTGCGCGGCAATGCCCGATACAGTAAATTCAAGAGCGTGCTGGATCTGTTTGCTACTTATACCTATAATGCAGACATATCGCACCGGTATCAGGTATTAACGGGGAACACCGACAGTGTTTTTCTAAAAAGTTATTCTACTATAGCGTTGGCATTAAATAATGAAAACTATGCCAAGGATGATCCTAATGACGGACAAACCAGCAACAACTCGGTTACCGTTCCCACGAATGAAGCGGTGGATGATTATGCAAAACGCGTTTTATTAAAGTATTATCCCGCCGGCACTACATTAAAAGACCTGTTCTTCAGCAACAGCAATATTTTGTCCGAGTTTGTAAATGCACATTTATATAGTATCCAGTTATGGCCTTCGCGTTTTCAAACGGAGAAGAATATATTGGGAGAATCGCCCAGGATCTCCAGCGCAAATATTAAAGAAACCCGCCTGCTGAGCAACGGCGCCTTTTATGGCGTGGATGCCTGCCAGGATGCCAACGTGTTTCGGTCGGTTTATGGCAATGTGCTATTGGATCCGAAGTATCACCTGATGGATATTGCCCTGCAGCGGCTGGGCATGAATCTTACCTTAAAGATTCCAACCCTTCGCTACCTGCTGATTTTGGCCACCGATGCAGAGCTCAACCAGATGGGTTTTGAGTATGATGCTTACAACAGCACCGACCCGATAAGGTACCGGAATGGTAATGGGAGTGCGGTATTGCGCCAGGTATTAATGTATCATATTGTTCCGCTGGGAAATGACCCTTTACCGGATATGAGCGGTACCGGTATCCTGGAAAGCTATGCGGGGGAATACCTGAAATACAATAACAATAAATTGTACTCCAGCGGCACTATGGATAGTGTTATAAAATATGTGCAGGTCGATTCCACCAATGTGGGCAACAGCGAGTCGGGCCCGTTAAACGGACTGGTAGTATATGCCGCCAGTGGGCTAACCTCCTCCCAGACCAATATGGCCGATTTTTTGAAGTTACAGGGTGCCGAAACCGCCGGTTCCCCGTTTTATAAATTTTATCAATACCTGGTTAAGAGCGCCGACTTGTATTCTGCTGCTGCCGCGGATGGCAAAATCAAAGGCATAGAACCGGGGCTCAATTATACGATGCTGATTCCGAATAATGCCGCCATTGACCTGGCGGTTGCCAGGGGCGACCTGCCGGCTTCAACTGCTCCCTCTTCGCTGGCAGACAAGGACAAAGTAAAGCGGTTTATACAATATCATATTCTTAAGAATTCATTTGCCATTGATGGTAAAAAGAGCGGGGTTTTTGAAACCCTTTGTAAAAATATTGATGGCGATGCGCAGGATGTAATGGTGGTTCAAAATACAACCAGTCAGCTTTCGGTAAGGGATAATGTGGGTAATACCGTTGCTGCTGACGTAGCCAATAGTAACCTGCTGGGGCAGAGAGTGATGGTGCATTCCTTGAACGGATATTTAAAAAATGGGCTTTAATCAGGCTGTAATTATGAGAAAAGTATTTGTCGTATTCAATTTTGTGATATGCCTGCTCGGGTTCTGCAATGCGCATGCCCAGGATCAGGGGGGGAGCCTGCTGACGGGCCGGGTAACAAATAAAGCGGATAAGCAGCCGGTGGAGGGCGCCACGGTAACAATTATAGACAAGGACGACCGGACGGTTTCATCCACTACTACTGATGTTGAGGGCAATTACAGCCTGCGTTATACCGGTACCGGCCTGCTGCTGTCGGTTACACACACAAGTTATAAAGGACAGGATCCCGTGGCGATCGGTGCCAAAAAAATGATCAATATCGTTCTCGAATCGAGCCAGCATACCATGGATGAAGTAGTGGTTATCGCCGATAAAAAAGTGGATGACGGTACGGGTATGGGGCTTTCCAGGGCACGCAATACTTCGGCTATTTCTTCCATTAGTATGAAAGAAATGGAGGAAATGCAGTCTGCTTCTATTGATCAGGCCCTGCAGGGCCGTCTGGCAGGCGTGGATATTAGTACCGTTTCCGGTGATCCGGGTGCAGGCATGCAGATCCGTATCCGTGGAACTTCCTCGCTCAACGGCGCATCAGACCCTCTGATTGTTGTGGATGGGATGCCCTATGATATTACGATTCCCGATGATTTCAATTTTGCTACTTCAGATGATAATGCTTACGGCCAATTGTTAAATATTGCGCCCTCGGATATACAGGAGATTTCTGTTTTGAAAGATGCGGCCGCCACCGCTATATGGGGCTCCCGCGGGGCAAACGGTGTATTAATTATTAATACGAAGCGCGGCGCGGTAAGCAAGCCTGCTTTGAGCTACACCTTTAAAGGGTCGGTTTCGCGGCAGCCCAAACCCATCCCGATGCTGAACGGTAACCAGTATACCACTTTGCTGCTTGAAGAGTTTTATAATGCCGGCAGATTGTTTTCTACCTCCGACAATGCACAGCAATTTCAATACGATCCTAATAATACCTACACGTATTACAACTTTAGTAATAATACGGACTGGATAAAGGCCATTACTCAAACCGGTTACTACCAGGATCATAATATGCAGGTGAGGGGCGGCGGTGAAAAAGCAAGGTACCTGGCCTCCCTCGGTTATTTTAGTCAGAAGGGCGTTACAAAGGGCACTAACACCGACCGGCTTTCTGCAAGGGTAAACCTGGATTATGTAGTGTCGCAGCGCATTACTTTTCAATCGGATGTTTCCTACACCCACGTAGCCAATGATATGCTGTATTCAAACAGCATCCGGGACGTAGCTTACCGTAAGATGCCCAACCAGGTCGTTTGGGAGTATGATGAATATGGAAAGCTTACGGGCAATCTTTTTACACCCGTTAGTACCGCACAAGGCACTTTTGCCGGTACGTATAACCCGCTTTCAATGGTGACCAATGCCGTTAACAGGCAGCTGGGCGATGTGGTTGCAAGCCGGTTCAGCCTGCAGTATAAGCTTATACCCCGGGTATTGCAATTACGAAGTGATGTGTCTTTTAATATCAATAATAATAAAACAAAAACCTTTCTGCCGCAACTGGCTACCGGGCGGCCTTTTACCGAAAGCGCTGTGAACCGCGCTTCGGATGCAGACTACGACCGGTTTACGATGAATACGAAAACCAATTTACTGTTTACACCCCGGCTGGGAGACGATCACCTGTTTACCGGTAATCTTTCTTTTCAAACCGATGAAACACGATACACCATCCAGGGGCTGATTTCAACCAATACAGCGTCTTCATTTTTGCAGGATCCCAGTATTCCGGGAAGAACCTTAACCGGTTCTGCAACCTCGGCCACTACACAATCACGGGCAGTAGGCGTGTTGCTGCAGGGGAACTATATGTATAAAAACCGGTACATTTTTGCGGCAAGTATACGTCAGGACGGAAGCTCCCGGTTTGGCTCAGATAACCGGTATGGCATGTTCCCTTCTGTTTCGGGCGCCTGGCGCCTGGGTCAGGAAGCCTTTATTAAAAAGATCAGGGCTATTGATGATATTAAACTGCGGGCCAGCTGGGGCAGAAGCGGTAACGCGCCCCGCAGTGACTACGGGTACATTAATATATACAGGACTTATGACTATGCCTACCTCGATGAAAATGGCGTTTATTCCTCCAATATCGAGCTCTCTGATCTTAAATGGGAAACCATTACACAGCGCAATGTGGGGTTGGATGTAGAGTTGTTCAGAGGCCGGCTGGTTTTTGGAGGTGAAATATATAAAAGACGCACTACCGATTTGATGATGAATAACATCCAGATTGCGACGTACAATGGGTTTAATTCTTTAACGATGAATGTGGGCACAATGGATAATGATGGCTGGGAGGCCAGTCTCAGCTACACGCCTGTGCGGAATAAAAAGTGGAATGTGAACTTCAATTTTAATATTGCCCACAACGAAAACGTAATCTGGGAAATATCATCGCTGTACCCGCGTGAAAACGCCCGGAGTGCATTAAAGAATAAATCGTTCTTTACCTACCTGCAGGAGGATAATCCTTTTGGCTCATTTTATGGGTTCAGGTATAAGGGCGTATATAAAGACAAAGCATCTACGGTTGCAACCGACAAGCACGGAGATCCCATCATAGGCCCCGATGGAGAAACCATTTATATGCGGTTTAATTACCCCGCAGTGGATTATGTTTTTCAGCCCGGCGATGCAATGTACGAAGATACTAACCACGATGGGGTGATCGATCAGAAGGATATTGTGTATTTGGGCAATAGCAATCCTAAGTTGACGGGTGGTTTTGGTTTTTCTGTAAGCTATAACAGCCGGCTAAAGCTCAGTACTTTCTTTAACTACAGGCAGGGGCTTGATATTATTAATGGTACCAAGATGAACACCACCGATATGCTGGGTTACAACAACCAGAGCATGGCGGTGCTGCGGCGCTGGAGGAATGAAGGCGATGTGACCGACATGCCAAGGGCTCTGTACGGATCGGGCTATAATTCTTTAGGATCCAGCCGGTATGTAGAAGATGCTTCCTTTCTTAGGCTCCGGTCACTCACATTGAAATACGATTTTGGGGATGGGTTGCAGCGCATCGGGATCAGGAACCTGGGTACCTATGTTACGGTTGAAAATCTGTTCACTTTTACCCGGTACACAGGGCAGGATCCGGATGTAGGGGTACGCATCAAGGATGCTTTTTCAACACTGGTGGATTATTCCATGACGCCGCCGCTCAAAACCGTAACGGTTGGTTTGTCTGTTCAGTTTTAAAAAGAATATATATATGAATAAGATCTGTAAATATATATCGGTTGTTTTTTTTCTTGTTAGCATTAGCGCCTGCAGCAAATGGCTCGATCTTCAGCCACAGGATGGTATTACAAAGGCCGAGTTTTGGAAAACCAAGGAAGATGTAAAAGCCGCGTTAACCGGAATTTACGCTTCGCTGAATGGCGGCGGGGTAGAGGAGCGGATTTTCGTATGGGGAGAGCTGCGTGGCGATATGGTATTGGCAACCTCTTATGCCAGCGATGACTACCGCTTTGTAAAGAATGTAAACATCCTCAGCACCAATGATATTTCGGATTGGAGCGATTTGTATACGGCCATTAATAATTGTAATTTATTGATCGATTTTGCGGGAACCGCCAAAGCACAGGATCCTACTTTTACAGAAGGTCTTTATAACGATTATGTGGGCGAAGCGCTTGCGATCCGGAGTCTGTTGTATTTCTACCTGGTAAGAACCTTCAGGGATATACCACTGAAATTAAAGGGATCCTATAAGGATACGGACATACAGCCTACGCCTCAGTCAACCGCAAAGCAGGTAATACAGCAGTTGATCGGGGATCTTACCCGGGCGCAAACCATGGTGCCCGACTATATTGTGCCGCCTGGCGCCGGTGCCGGATCTGTAAGCCCCGAAAACAAAGGGCGGATCACCAAGCCCGGGGTAACGGCATTACTGGCCGATGTGTATTTATGGGATGAACAATACAATAAGGCAGAAGCGGAGGCCGACAAGATCCTGGCAACAAACCGCTACAAACTAATTGGAAAAGCGGTTTTGGGTATTTTTGACGGAACCAGTTCCGAAACAATCTTTGAGATCAGCCATAAAAACTCAAGACCCAACCCGCTGTACACGATGGCGGCCGATACCCGGAAACCCTTTGCTGCGGACAATGTATACATTAATAACGACATTTTTACACCCAATACGGATGTGGATGTAGATGCCCAGGACAGCCGGGGAGAGGGCTCCCTGTTTCAGACCGGCGGCTCAATTATTAAGTTTGGAACGGAAACGCCCAGTTACTACAATTTTCAGGTATACCGCATTTCGGATATCATGCTCATAAAAGCGGAGGCCGCCAATGAATTGGGCCGCGGCTCCGAAGCCCTTGCCATGCTGAACCAGTTAAGAACCCAGCGCGGCGCCCTGCAAGCTACCGCGCGGCAGGTTAATGAGAGCGATATAGATGGCATCAACCGGTATATTGTTGAAGAGCGGGCAAGAGAACTGTCTTTTGAAGGCAAGCGTTGGTTTGATTTATTGCGGCTGGCAAAAAAACAGAATTATGCCAATATGGATGTGCTGACAGACCTGGTTGCTAAAACAGCGGATGTTGCGGTACAGCAATCTGCTATCAATAAAATAAAGGATCCCGACAGTCATTATTTACCGATACTGGAAACGGAGCTGTTCAGAGATCCTGCCTTAAAACAAAACCCGTTTTATTTAAAATAAGCTGTTATGATGAAGCATATAAATATTGCAATACGCAGTTTGCTGTTTTTGGGGCTGGTATGCTGGTGTGTTTTGGCCTGCAATAAGCAAATTTACAAGCAGTCTACCAATGACGAGGTAAATATTACCGGGTATCTTGAAGCGCATGCCGATACCTATTCTTTGTTCCTTGAAGCATTAAACCGCGCAAAGGCCTCCGGCTTTTTAGGCGCCTATGGCACGTATACCCTGTTTGCGCCTACCAATGATGCGATGCAAAAATGGATCACTGAAAGCGGAAAAGTATCCTTAGCCGATTTTAGTGATACAGACCTGCAGAGCCTTGTTCGATATCATATTGTAAAAGATACGGTGGGATCATTGCGGTTTACAGATGGGAAGATAAAGACGCCTACGCTTTTTGGTGAATACCTGTATACCGATGTGGTCAATGGTGCGTTCCGTATTAACAGGGAAGCGCAGATCACCCAGGTGAATATCGCCTGCGGCAATGGTATTATTCATTCCATCAATAAGGTGTTGCTACCTCCGCAAAAAAGCCTGGCCGAAGTCATTGAAGGCAACCCCCGTTATTCTATTTTTTCCCAGGCATTAAAGGCTACAGGCTTTTACGACACGCTTTACTATAAAAGGGGCACAGAAATATCAGCGGCTAAACGGTTTCAGACGGCAATCGTGGAATCCGATTCGGTATTGAATGCTGCGGGTATCGAAAGCTATGCAGCGCTGCAGCAGAAATACTCCCAAACCGGCGACCCGATGAACCACGCCGACAGTCTGTGGTTATACGTAGCATATCATATCAGTAATGGGGTCAATTATTTGGAAGATATAGCATCGCTTTCGGCGCTTTATACCCTGGCGCCTAAAGAAATTGTAAGCACCAAACTGGTGGGTACCCGTGTACTGTTGAATGATGCAGTGTTCAATGGCGTCTATGAACCGGGTGCGGAATTAAACAGGGCATATAGCGATGTGACGGCTATAAACGGTGTATTGCACGAGAGCCTGAATGATTTCAGGATCAAAGTACGACCACAGGTGCCGGTGTATTTTGACCTGGCCACTTCTCCCGAGCTGCTCCAGGGGCTGGGATCTGCCTACCGGAATACCAGCAAAAGCCTGGTCGCAAACAACCTGCCCATTGCCAGTTCTATTGACTTTGAAAAACTGGATGTTATTACCATTACATCCAACCAGTATATTTTTTATTCGGGACTTACTACCAAGCGCCCATACGCAAATGGAGACCTGCTAAGCCTCTCTATGTGTTCCGGCAATGCAAACCGCGTAAAATATATCGATATAAAAACGCCCTATCTCGTAAAAGGGAAATACAAAGTATGGGTATGTTACGCCCAAAACGGGCAGGGGTCGGATCTGCAGGTGACTTACGATCCGGGAAAGCCGGAAGAGCAAACGCTTCCGAATATCGTATTTCTCAGTCAATCGCTGAGCGCCTCCGGTGTGTCTAACCTGGCGGATCCCAATGCCGATAACCTGATGCTGGCGCAGGGATATAAACGGTATATGGCTACCCAGGGGGATTATAATGCCAACAACGTTACCGGGGGCATCCTGTCTAAAACCGGTGATGGCGCTTTAAATGTAGGTCGTTTGGCAGGTACCATCAATGTGGAGACTACGGATCGGCATACCATTCGCCTGCAGGCGATCCGGGATGTTAAATGCGGCAGTAACCTCGTTTATTTAGATATGATACAGTTTATCCCGGCGGATGATTTGGAACAAAATTACCCCAGGTTTCACCAAATAGCAGGGGAGCTTTTTTACAGGCCAAAATAACGAATACCATACCATGAAAGTTTATATCAGTTATTTATTATTGTTGAGCGTTATAGCGGGTAGTTCCTGCGCCCATAAATGGGAGGATCATATCGGTATTGCTGATCCCGAATCACAAAAAAATTTATATGAGGTAATAGGAGCACAGTCCGATTTTTCTGCGTTCTTCGGTTTACTGGAAAAGTCCGGCTACGCCGATGTATTAAAGGCTTCAAAAAATTATACGGTGATCGTGCCTACCAATGCCGCCATACAAACGGTTAAGGGGCAATATGATTTTAATGATACGGCTGTGGTGCGGAGCTTTGTAGGGTATCATATCATCAATTCCATATACAATGTAAATGAATTGCCCGATACCATTCGTGCCAAAAACCTGCGCAATAAATATGTAGAATTTACCCATGGCGCTTTTGACGGAGTACCGGCCGTTCAAAAAAACAGGATTGCGGGCAACGGAATCTTTCATGTGGTTAATACCCCGTTAACGCCGCTGCAAAATATCTATACGCTGGTTACAACGAAATTTCCGGAGACCTATCAGGCCGGTCTCGTACTGTCCTTTGATACGACCACCATTGCCAGTTGGATCAACGATATCCGCCGGCCCATGGTTACCGAAAATGCCAGGTACACCTATTTTGTAGTGGATGACGATTATTATAACGATGCATACAGCAAGCTGACGCCGTTCTACTATACGCACTATGATGAAACGGTGCGGGACAGTACCACCGCTTATTTTACCAACAAGGCCTTGCTGCGGGACCTGGTTGTGCCAGGCGATATTCATATTGACGGACAAACGGCTGTGCTCACTTCCCTGTCGGGTACCGTTTTTAGTGTAGATCCGGAAGATATCGTTACTCAATTCAAGGCGAGCAATGGTACGGTATACCGGGTAAAAAAACTGGATTGCAAATTAACCGACCGGGTAAAGGAAATAAAAGTGTTGGGTGCCCTGCCGGCAGGCTACAAGCAAAATGATAAAAGAGCCAATACTTTTTTCAGGAGTAAAAGAGATACCCTTGGTAATTTGTATAACGATATTGAAATATACGATCATAAGGTGACTTCTTTTTATGTAAAATACCGGGCCGCTAACGCATATTCCGTTACCTACAAAGTTTATGGCCGCGCCATCATGGGGCTTGCCGGGGATCCTCAAACGGCCACGTTTACGCAATACCTGCAATATTTTAACCCTGCCGCGGTATCGGTTAATGAACCCGATTTATACAATCTGCGGGTGAAAGATACGGCCGGCGCTACGGTCACACGTGTGCCGTTTGTAGTGCAGCCATTAAATCATGATGAAGTATATCTTGGAGAAGTTACCCAGGATGAATTTGGTTATTTGCGGCTGCTGATCATGTCCAGTGGAACAGGTCCCATTATTTTAGAGTACCTGCGCTTTGTTCCTCAAATACAATAACCCAAACCAAAATGATGATCAAGTTAAATAAGAGTCGTGTAATAACCGGATTTTTTTTACTGCTGCTGTTGGCGCTTGGGGCAGGCGTAAACGGCCAGGCAAACAAACCCGCCGCTTCTATTACGGTGAGGGGGAAAGTGGTGGATAGCTGGTCGGGCAACCCCATCGCAGGTGCAAGGGTTACATACGGTAATGTGGCGGCAAAAATTACGGACACCGCCGGCGGTTTTGAATTGAATGTGCCCAGTAAAAACGCCTTGCTGGAAGTTTCGCTGGACGGCTATACTGCCAAAACAGTACCGGCATTGTCGGGTAAACCGCTTACGATTGTATTATATCCATCCGATTACCACTCGCTCTACGAGAAAACAACGACCATTTTTGGAGATAACGGGATACTGAAAACCACCGGTGCTGTAGAAAAGCAGGATGTTGATGGCTGGGGCCAAAACTCGGAAACGGTAGATAATTATATGCAGGGCCGGTTTTCGGGCGTACTGGTAACCCGCAAGTCTGGCACCCCCTCGGTGGGCGCCAATGTGTTTATCCGTAATTTTCATTCCCTGTACACCAATAACCAGCCTTTATATATCATTGACGGGGTGGTATACGATGCGGAGATACTCAGCCCTTCTATTACTATAGGGCATGAAAATAATCCGCTTCAGAATATTGATCTAAGGGATATCCAGGATATTACGGTTTTGAAAGATGCGGTGGCTACTTCTATTTATGGAGCGCGTGCTGCCAATGGCGTAGTGGTCATCAATACCAGTCATGCAAAAGAACTGGCCACCCGTATCGATCTGCAATTGTCGACCGGCTATAACCAGCCGCCTAAACCGCTGCCACTTTTAGACGCTTACGCGTATCGCAGCTATCTGAATGATGTGCTGGCAACCTCCTCCTATACAGGCGATGAGATTGCGGCTATGCCTTTTAATAATGATAATCCCTCCTTTTCTGACTACCGGGCTTATCATAACAATACGGACTGGCAAAGACAGGTATTAAAGAGCAGCATTGATAAAAATATGTTTTTAAGGGTGACGGGGGGAGACAATATTGCTAAGTACGCGCTTTCGGTAGGATATAATAATGAACGGGGCGTTTTGGCCAATACGGAGCAAAACAAGTACACCGCCCGGTTTAATGGGGATATGAAGCTTACACAAAGGCTAACGGCACAAACCAATATTTCCATGGGTTACGGACAGCAGCGGCTAAAGGATCAGGGTCTGGCGCCGGTAACCAACCCCGTTTTCCTGGGGCTTATAAAAGCGCCCATCCTGCATACCAATGAGGTGGTAAATGATGGTTCGGTTTCGCCCAACTATGCAGATGCTGATTATTTTGGTTACTCCAACCCGCTGCAGATTCTTTATAATGGCATTAACAACAAAAAAGCATACCGGTTCCTGGGGTCCGTTGTTTTTGACTACAAGCTGAACGAGCGTTTTAATATCACCAATCTTACGGCGGTAACCTACGATAAGGCGCAGGAAGACTTCTTTGTTCCCAAAAAAGGCGTGTCGAAGGATACGGTTAACAATATGGAAGTGTTTAGCCGGCTGGGAGCCCAGGTGGCCCGCTACTATTCCATTTCAAACGATTTGCGGGTTCGGTACAATAAAAAATTTGGCAATGAAAACGATATTGAGGCCATTGCCGGTTTCCGGTACCAGAAAAATGACGCAGAGCAGGACTATGCATTAGGTTTTAATTCGGCAACCGATCAGCTGGTAACCATTGGCAATGCCACGCCGGTTTCCAGGACCTATGGAGGCTACATTGGAAAATGGGTTAATGCAACAGGCTATGGCCTGGCCAATCTTACCTTACAGAACAAGTATCTTGTGAATGTGTCGCTGGGTATTGACGGCTCCAGCCGCTTCGGCCCGGAGGCAGACGGGATCAGGATTTCGGGCCATCCCTATGGCGTGTTTCCCGCTGCAGGCGTTGGCTGGATTTTGTCGAACGAAGGGTTTTTAAAGGGAAGCGCCATTGTTAATTTGTTGAAGCTGCGTCTTTCCTACGGCCTTGTGGGGAATGATGATATCGGTAATTTCAATGCCGGGAAAAATTATATTTCTCAAAACCTCCTGGGGGTGCAGGGATTGGTGCGGGAGGGCGTTGCGAATCCCTGGCTGCAATGGGAAACGGTGCAAAAATTAAACGCCGGCCTTGATCTGGCCCTGTTCCAGGAGCGGCTGAATCTTAAAGCAGATGTGTATCAGCATACCACAAAAAATATGCTGGTATATAACAGGGGCAATTCCTTATCCGGTATCAGCAACTATTTGTATAATAACGGGTCCATGAAAAATACCGGTATTGATCTGAGCATTTATGGCCGGCTTGTAGACCGGCGTGTAAAATGGGATGGGGGTATTACATTGGGTAAATATAAAAACGAAATGGGGGCCATTCCTGAAACGGTATACACGCAATACGGAGGCGCCACCTATATTACACAACAGGGCGCGGCGGCCAATTCCTTTTACGGGTTAAAGTTTGAAGGGGTGTACAGCACCCAGGCGGATGCCGATGCCGCCGGGCTGGCGATACGGGACCAGGCCGGAAAACGGATCCCCTTTGCCGCCGGTGATGCAAGGTTTACCGACCGTAACGGCGACAAAATTATTGATGATAAAGATCGCTTTATATTGGGCAACCCTTCACCCGATTTCTTCGGAGCCATGAATCATTCGGTATCCTATAAACGCTGGAAATTTTCTGCGCTGTTTACATTTAGTGTGGGTAATGATGTTTATAACTACACAAGGGCGCAATTGGAGTCCGGAAAAAATTTTTATAACCAAACCGAGGTGATGCTCAATCGTTGGCGGGCCGGGGGCCAGGTTACCAATGTACCAAGGGTAAGTTATGGCGACCCCATGGGGAATGCAGGTTTTTCTGACCGGTGGATCGAAGACGGGTCTTATCTGCGCGTACGCCAGGCGGCGCTGGAGTATGATCTGAAGGTCAATAAACAGATTGTGAAATACATCCGCTTCTACGGCACGGCCAATAATCTTTTTACCTGGACCAGGTACCTGGGGTATGATCCCGAATTTGCAGCGTCAGCAGATGTATTTAATGAAGGAGCCGATGTTACAATGGAACCCCTGTTCCGGTCTTACCAGTTAGGCGTTCGCATCGGGCTATAAAAATGAATTAAAAAAAACTATGATGAAATTGCTACAATCCTATACACGATTTTTATCAGCGGTTTTACTGGCGTTTGTCCTGTGTTTGGGCGCCTGTAAAAAAGCGCTTGATGTGCTGCCCGAAGACAAGCTGGATCAAATGATGGTCTATAATACCCTTTCGGATGCGGACGCCGCGGTACTGGGTATTTATGGCCAGGTGGCCAGCCTGGGCGACCGGTATATTTTATTAAATGAGCTGCGGGGCGACCTCGTGGATGTTACGGCCAATGCAAACCCCTGGTTGCAGCAATTGTCGAACCATGAGGTTACGGAAGACAATCCCTACGCGGATCCTACGCCGTTTTATAAAATTATTTTCAATTGTAATGATGCATTGAAAAACTTTAAAATTATGGCCGATCGAAGCAAACTAAGCCAGGCGGAATTTGCCCAGCGGTATTCGGATATAGCGGTGCTGCGGACCTGGTTGTATCTTCAGTTAGGCATTCATTACGGCGCCGTGCCTTATATAACGGAACCGGTAGAAACCGTAAAAGACATACCGGCCCTAAACAGCCAGGCCCGGCTTTCTTTTGATCAGCTGATTGACCGGTTGATAGCAGATGCCAAGGATCTGCCTTACACGGAGTATCTTGCCTATCCGGCCGGGAGCTCCCTTGTTTTTACGGTAGATGGAAGCAATACCCAAAAAATATTTATTAATAAGCAGCAGGTTTTGGGCGAGCTGTATTTGTGGAAGGGTGATTATTACCAGGCTGCCTACTGGTATAAAAAACTGCTTTCTGGTATGGATGTGGGCGCGCCGCGTATTGAGTACCAGGTAAACGAAAACAGGATTAGTTCCTTCAATTTTAATGTTTTTTTTACCGACAAGAAGTACCAGGATCCATCCGCATTGGTTAATTCGTTAACAGACGATGCCAATAGCTGGCGCAGCATTTTTGCCTTGCCCAATACTAACATGTCCTGGTCTTTTGAATGGAATTGGTCCATCCCCTACAGCAATTCTTTTGCACCCGGCAATCCCTTTGTGGATCTGATGTCAAAGGCCGGGAGCTATAAAATAAAGCCATCGCAAAGGGCTATTGATCTTTGGAATGGACAAACGAATATTGGCGGTATCCCCTGGGATGCAAGAGGACGGTTGTCTTATGAGATGAGCGGCAACGATCCCGTGATTACCAAGTTTACGGATAATGCTTCGGGGGCGTTGTCTTTATTAAATAAGGGCGGGCAGTGGAATATTTTCAGGGCTGCCGGCGCACATCTCCGGTTTGCCGAAGCCGCCAACAGGGATGGCCAGGGGCGGCTGGCTTATGCGCTTTTAAATGATGGCCTTATTAATACTTTTTATTACGGCGCTTTTAGTTCCGGCGGAACCAAAATTCCGCGCAGCTTTTTTGAACTGGAATCGATGATTACTTACCAGGGTTTTGACGCTGCCCGGATTGTTTACCCGGAAGGGTCGCCCTATTATTTCGATGCGCGGGTTAAGGATCAAAAGGGTATCGGGCCCTGGTACCGGAACAGGGGCATTCGCGCCCGTGCGGCCCTGCCCAACCTGCCATTACCCGGCATTAGCTACGGACCCGGAACTGCAGATGGCTATGGAAGCATGATGACGGGTTTTAATGTGGATCCCGTTTTGCTGGAAGATAAAATTATTGAGGAAGATGCCCTGGAACTGGCTTTTGAAGGCGAGCGTTGGAGCGATCTTACCCGCATAGCCCGCCGGCGCAATAACCCGGCCTTTCTTGCGGACAAGATTTATGAAAAGCTGCTCAAAGCTGGTAATCCCCGGGCCGGCGCGGTAAGGGCTAAGCTGATGGATCCGAAGAACTGGTATTTGCCTTTTATACTGAACCCGGATAAATCGGGGAATAAAAAGTGAACAGGTTGGCTTCATGATTTTATGTTTAAAAACCTGGATATAAAAGCGGCTAATGCCTCAGGGATTGATAAAACGACTATTGAAAATGCAGTGTGGGGCAATTTGAAAATTTGAGAATGTGGGAATGTGAAAATGTGAAAATGTGACAATGTGAAAATGTGGAGGTGTGGAAATGAAGTGGGGATCCAGTATTAAACCTTCTTAAACGGTGTTCAACAATGTTCAGCCATATTCAACAATGCTCAACAACGTTTAACCACACTTGTCGGAAATAGAAGAATACAAACAGATAGTAGCTCACAGCATTAAACGACTTTTAATGTCTAATGTCTAACATCTCGTATCTAATATCCAGGATCTTTAAACAATGAACGTGATATACAAAAGCCTTATAGGAGCGGCGCTCCTGCTCGTTGCTTCATTGCCGGCAGCGGCGGTAACTTACTATATGGCACCTGGCGGAAGCGATGCCAATCCCGGCACTATTGCGAGGCCCTTTGCAACCATAAACAAGGCGCAGTCGGTAATGGTGTCGGGCGATACACTGTACTTCAGAGGGGGGACTTATAAGATTACGGAGCGCCAGGTTATGCAATATTCCCGGGCCTACGCGCAGGTTTTTTTAATGAACAGGAGCGGGAGCCCCGCCCGTAAAACCTGCTACTGGGGGTATCCCGGTGAGCGCCCTGTTTTTGATTTGTCGGAGGTGAAACCATCCGGCTACCGGGTGACCGTTTTTCAGGTATCGGGCAGCGATCTGTATTTTAAGAATTTTGAAATAACGGGTACGCAGGTTACTATTACCACGCATACCCAATCCGAATGTTTTCGCAATGACGGGGGCAGCCGCAATATTTATGAAAACCTGGCGATGCATGATGGAATGGCCATCGGTTTTTACCTGGTGCGGGGAAGTAATAATCTGGTACTAAACTGCGATGCCTATAATAATTACGATCCGGTTTCGGAACGCGGCAGAGGGGGCAATGTAGATGGGTTTGGGGGGCATGCAAACACCACGGGCAGTACCGGCAATACCTTTAGGGGATGCCGGGCATGGTACAACAGCGATGACGGATTTGATCTCATTGGAGCACAAAGTGCCGTGACCATCGAAAACTGCTGGGCATTTTATAATGGATATAAGCCTCCCCGTTACGGCAACCTGGTATCCGCCGGTGATGGCAATGGGTTTAAGGCCGGCGGTTATGGAATGGGTACTCTCAGCAGCAGTGAACAAGCAATGGTTTCAACAGATGCCGTGCCGGTACATGTTATAAAAAAATGCATCGCTTTTGCCAACAAAGCCAGCGGCTTTTATGCCAATCATCATCTTGGCGGAATCACCTGGCAAAACAATACCGCTTATAAAAACCGGTATAATTTTAATATGGTCAACAGACAGCGCAATGCTGATCCCGCTATAGCGGTTGACGTAAACGGCTACGGCCATGTCTTGGAAAATAACCGTTCCTATTTTCCAAGGACCACCGGGGCAGATATCGTTCATGTAAATGAGACTGCCTGTATCATTGCAGCCAATTCTTTCTTAAACGCATCGGCGGAAGCTGTGTCGGAGAATGATTTTATGAGTATTGACCCCGCGGCGCTCACCCTTCCCCGGCAGCCCGGCGGGAGTTTGCCCCTGATTGATTTTTTAAGATTAAAAGCAGTTGATGAGTAAAACTTATTTTTGAAAATGATGAACGATACATATATCGGTAGTTTTTCTTTCAAAAGCCGGCTTGGGTTGCTGCTGTTGTTTTTCCTATGCAGCGCAGCGGCTCCGTGCCAGCGTTTGATGGAACCGATGAACAGGGGTGTGGTAGCCATTGCAGATGGTGGCGGTAAGGTCTTTGTCAGTTGGAGGTTGCTGGCGGCAGACCCGGACAATATCGCATTTAATCTTTACCGGAAAACCGGCAATCATGAAGAAAAGCTCAACAAAGCCCCGCTTGCAGGTGCCACCAGCTTTTTGGATGAAGCGCCGGGTGCAGCGCCTGAAAGAATCTATATCGTAAAACCGGTGCTTAATGGCAGGGAACTGCCGGAGGCCGGCCGCTTTGTGCTCCGGGATAAAGAGCATCCGTTTTTATCGGTGCCCATTAGCATCCCGGATGGCTATGCTGCGAATGACGCTTCGGTGGGCGACCTGGATGGCGATGGCGTTTATGAAATTGTATTGCATGTTGCCGGCAAAGGGCATGATAACAGCCATGCCGGCTTTACCGATCCCCCGTTGATACAGGCTTATAAGTTAGATGGCACTTTATTGTGGACCATCAATCTTGGAAAAAATATAAGAGAAGGGGCGCATTACACACAGTTTATGGTATACGACCTTGATGGTGATGGTAAGGCCGAAGTGGCGATGAAGACGGCCGATGGGGCCAGGGATGGTAAGGGCCGTATAATTGGCGACAGCACCAAAGACTGGCGAAATGATAAAGGCTATATCCTGGCAGGGCCGGAATATTTAACCGTGTTTGACGGGCAAACGGGAGCCGCCATACACACGGTCGGTTTTGTACCGCCGCGGTCCAACGACTCCCTCACACCCACACCTGAGGCATTGAAGGCGATTTGGGGTGATGGCTATGGCAACCGCATGGACCGTTTTCTGGCGGCCATTGCCTACCTGGATGGGGTACATCCCAGCCTCGTTATGACCCGCGGCTATTATACAAGAACGGTAATTGCCGCATGGGATTTAAAAAATAAAAAATTACAGCAGCGCTGGGTTTTTGACACCAATGACCGGGGCAATGGAAACTATGCCGGCCAGGGCAATCATAACCTTAGTATTGCGGATGTGGATGGCGATGGACGGGACGAGATTGTGTACGGAGCCATGTGTGTAGATGATAATGGTAAAGGCTTATATAGTACGGGCCTGGGTCATGGCGATGCCCTGCATGTATCCGACCTGGACCCCTCCATCCCCGGTTTGGAGGTGTTTGATATCCAGGAACGCTTTGATGATGCGGGCTGCAGTTTTCGTTCGGCGGCCACCGGCGCCATCTATTGGAAAAAGCCTTCAGTTAAAGCGGGTGAAGATGGGGAGGGCCCCGGGCGCGGCCTGGCGTTAGATGTGGACCCGCGGTACCCCGGTGCGGAATGCTGGGTAGCCGGGGCGGGTATCAGGGGGATGTTCGATTGTAAGGGAAACAAAATTGAAGATCGGACGCCCGCCTGCAATATGGGAATCCTCTGGGATGGCGATCTGCTGGCCGAGATACTAAGTGGCACCAATATCGATAAATGGGATTACATGAACCAGTCAACCAACAGGATTCTCAGCGCCGCGCAGTACCAATGCCGCAGCAATAATGGCACCAAGGCCACACCCGTATTGGTGGGCGATATCCTGGGCGACTGGCGCGAAGAAGTGATCTACAGCACCGTTGATAATAAAGAACTGCGGATTTTTTCAACCACCGCTCCCACGCAGTATCGCTTCTATACCCTGATGCAGGATCCGCAATACCGCTTAAGTATTGCCTGGCAAAATGTGGGCTACAACCAACCGCCCCATACCAGCTTCTTTTTTGGAGATGGCATGAAGCCGCCGCCAAAGCCGGATATTAAAAGTACCAGGCAATAGTCCGCGGGAAGTTGCAGACAAAATGAAAAATTTAAACAACAGAAATGAATAAAGGAATTGTAACGCTTGTGCTGTTGATAGTCACCTTTGCCGGCTGGGCGCAGCCGGCGGCCCGGATGAAATATAATTTCAACAGCTCCTGGAAATTTCATCCGGGCGATCTTTCCGGGGCGGAGGCCATTGCATACAATGAAGATAGCTGGCAAGGGGTTACGCTGCCCCGCGCCTGGAACGAAGATGAAGCCTTTAAAAAGGATATTAAAGACCTGTCAACGGGAATCGTATGGTACCGCAAACACTTTAAATTGCCGGCATCGGCCCGGGGACAAAAAGTGTTTATTGAATTTGAAGGCATCCGCCAGGCTGGCGATTTTTATGTAAACGGCAAGCCGGTAGGCGTTCACGAAAACGGTGTTACGGGCTTTGGGTTCGATATTACCGATGCCGTGCAGTTTAGTGGCGATAATGTGATTGCGGCACGCATCGACAATGCCTGGGACTACCGCGAAAGGGCCACCCATACCAAATATCAATGGGAAGACAAAAATTTCAATGCCAACTACGGAGGCATTATTAAAAATGTATACCTGCACACAACTCCCAAATTATACCAAACGCTCCCTCTCTACTCAGGCCTGAAAACCACCGGGGTGTATATTTATGCAAGTGATTTTGATATCAGGGAACATACGGCTGTGATTCATGCCGCTTCTGAAATTAAAAATGAAACGGAGCAGGTGCAGATGGTGGAATATGCGGTGGCAGTTACTGCGCCGGATGGCAAAACCATCGGTTCCTTCAGGGGAGAAAAAATGCCCCTGCAGCCCGGGGCCATTGCAACCCTCAATGCCGCAGGAAAACTGGGTGGGTTACAGTTCTGGAGCTGGGGGTATGGTTATCTGTATAATGTGCTCACCAGCCTGTTGGTAAATGGCAGGCCGGTTGATGTGGTGACTACAAAAACAGGTTTTCGTAAAACGGCATTTAAAGACGGTATGATTTATCTGAACGACCGGGTAATGATGGTGCATGGTTACGCGCAGCGCACTTCAAATGAATGGCCGGCCATTGGTTTGAGCGTGCCTGCATGGCTAAGCGACTATAGCAATGGCCTGATGGTGGAAGGAAACGGCAACCTGGTGCGGTGGATGCACATTACGCCGGCAAAGCAGGATGTGGAAAGCTGCGATCGTGTAGGCTTAATGCAGGCCATGCCGGCGGGCGATGCAGAAGCCGATGTACAGGGCACCCGGTGGGAGCAGCGCAAGGCGGTGATGCGGGATGCCATCATTTATAACCGGAATAATCCCAGCATTATCTTTTACGAGTGTGGCAATAAAGGTATTAGTGAAGCGCATATAACGGAGATGAAAGCGATCCGCAATCAATACGATCCCCATGGGGGGCGGGCAATAGGCAGCAGGGAAATGCTGGATAGCAAAACGGCAGAATATGGCGGGGAGATGCTTTATACCAATAAAAGTGCAGGTATTCCGTTATGGGCCATGGAATATTCGAGAGACGAGGGGTCGCGAAGATATTGGGATGAATGGACGCCTCCTTATCATAAAGATGGCGATGGACCCCTGTACAATGGGCAAAACGCTGCTATTTATAACCGGAATATGGAATCGCACGCATTGGAGAATGTAAAACGATGGTATGAGTTCTGGCGCGAGCGACCGGGTACCGGGAGCCGCGTAAGCAGCGGCGGTGTTAATATTGTTTGGTCCGAAACCAATACCCATCATCGCGGAGAGGAGAACTACCGCAGGAGCGGCGAGGTAGATGCGATGCGCATCATCAAACAAAACTTTTATTCCAACCAGGTAATGTGGAATGGCTGGGTAGTACCGGAAAAATACAGCATGCACATTATCGGTCACTGGAATTATAAACCCGGTGTAAAAAAAGATATTTATGTAATTGCGTCTGCGCCTAAAGTGGAGCTAAAGATCAACGGCCGGTCGCTGGGTTTTGGTGAAAAAAGCGATGGCTTTATTTTTACGTTTAAAAATGTGGAATGGCAACCGGGCACCCTTGCTGCTACTGGTTACAATGCGCAAAATAAACCGGTTTGTACCGCCAGGATCAAAACCATCGGTGCACCCGCAGCACTGCGCCTTACGGAAATAAAGCGACCGGTGCCCTTTCGGGCAGATGGTCAGGATCTGGCCCTGGTGGAAGTGGAAGTAGTGGATGCCGAAGGCAATCGCTGCCCGGTTGCGCTTGATATGATTCATTATAAGATGGAGGGCCCCGGAGAGTGGCGGGGAGGCATTGCCATGGGGCCGGACAATTATATTTTGAAGCAGGATTTTCCGGTGGAAGGAGGTGTAAACCGATTTTTGATCCGATCCACAAATACCCCGGGTGCCATCACCATTCGTGCCACTGCAGCCGGGTTAAAGCCCGCAGTGATAGCGCTTCATTCAACAGCAGTGCCGGAGGAGAAGGGCCTGTCGGAATTGTTGCCATCAGATGGTTTGTCCTCCCTGCTTGTAAAAGGCCCCACACCATTAACGCCCTCCTATACGGTGACCCGGAAATCGATACCGGTGCAATCTGCAAAAGCCGGGGCCAATGAAGACAAGGCATCGCTGAGCTATGATGATAATGAGCGTACCGACTGGGTTAATGATGGAACTATCCATACGGCCTGGATCGAATATGAACTGTCGAAACCGGCCACTATTGATGAAGTTTCATTAAAACTGAATAACTTTCGTACAAAAACCTATCCCCTCATCATTACAGTAGATGGTAAAGAAGTGTTTAATGGAAAAACCCAGACCACGCTGGGGTATTATACGATCAAATGCAAACCGGTTCGCGGCAGCAAGGTAAGAATACAATTGGCTGGCAGCGCATCGGGTAACGCAACAAAAGAAGTTGAAGTAGGAGGAAAGAAACTGGATGATGGAGTAGCGCGGGATGATGCGAAGGCCAAAGGTGCGCTCAGTATTATTGAGGCGGAGTTTTATGAAAGAGCATATTAAAAAGGGAGCAATAGGGCGGAGTTGTTGCCACGAAAACGGAAGGCGCAAAGACGCACGAAGAAAAGATGGTCTGCCTTTGTGTTTCTTAGCGGCGGCATAATTCAATCGCAAAAAATAAAATAAAAAAAGATGCGAAACAAAAAATGGATTGTATTTACGTTGGTGCTGATGTTTACTATTCCTGTTATAAAGAGCAGGGCACAAACTTTTCCCGATGGATCGCCCATCCCTGCCTGGTTCTCCGATGCGGGAGTTGTAAAGCTTCATACACTGGGCAAAAAATATATCCTTACGGATTACGGCGTAACAAAGGACAGCACGGTGGTGCAAACCGAAAAGATCCAGGCCATTATTGACCAGGCCGCTGCAAACGGAGGCGGCGTTATAATCATTCCTAAAGGCGTATTCCTTAGCGGCTCGCTGTTTTTTAAACCCAAAACACATCTTTACCTGGAGAAAGACGCCACACTCAAATGCAGTGATGATATTTCCGATTTCAAAGTGATTACAACCCGCATAGAAGGCCAGTCGCTAAAATACTTTGCGGCACTCGTCAACGCCGATGGTCTTGATGGGTTTACCATTTCGGGCAGCGGTACCATTAATGGTAACGGGTTGCGTTACTGGAAGGCATTTTGGCTGCGTCGCCAGTGGAATCCCAAATGTACCAATATGGATGAGCAACGTCCGCGGCTCTTATTTGTATCCAATAGTAAAAATGTGCAGGTATCGGGCGTGCAGTTGCTGAACTCGCCCTTCTGGACCTCGCACTACTATAAGTGTGAAAATCTTAAAGTGCTTGGAGTGCGTATCCTTGCCGGTACCAATAACGGGTATGCAGTGCGCGCCCCCAGTTCCGATGGTATCGACCTGGATGTATGCCAGAATGTATTGATAAAAAACTGTTACATTTCAGTAAATGATGATGGCGTTTGCCTCAAAGGAGGCAAGGGGCCAACAGCAGACAAGGATCCCAATAACGGTGCCAACCGTAGTATTATCATCGAAGATAATACGATCGTTAATTGCCCCTCGCTGACATTGGGAAGCGAATCTGTTTTTACCCGCAACGTGATTATGCGGCGCTGCACCGTCAAAAATACCTCCCATGTGCTGTTGCTGAAAATGCGGCCCGATACCCCACAGCAGCATGAATATGTATTGGTAGAGGATATTACGGGAACGGCGCGCAGCTTTCTTTCAATAGCACCCTGGACCCAGTTTTTTGATTTGAAAGGGCAGCCCGAGCCGCACTCTTCCGCGCGCTTTATAACGATGCGCAACAGCAAGTTGAGCTGCAATGATTTTCTCAATATTAAATCTTCAAAACAATACGAGCTTTCGGGTTTTGCATTGGAAAACTTGGAGATTACGGCCCCTGAAAAAGCCGTTGTAGGATTGGATTTTATTAAAAACCTGCAGTTGAAAAAAGTACTGGTGAATGGTAAACAGTATACTGAATAACCGATGAAGCTATGCAACTACCTCTTGCTCGCCGGGCTCTTCTGCGGCTCATGCACAATTGCCGGCGCCCAAACCCACGTTATCATTACCGCCGGGCAGTCGAATACGGACGGGCGGGTACCGAATCAATTATTACCCGCTTATATTAAAGCTCTGGCAACGGACACCGTCAATTTTTCGGAGGGAGCTTACCGCTATTGCAAAGTGGCGCAGAACCGGAATGACGGGCGCTTTGTGCCCTATTTTCCAAAGGGAAGAATTTCGGAAGGATACTGGACCTATGACGCCGTAACCTACTACCGGCTGGAGCAGGCATTGCAACAGGATTTTTATGTTATTAAATATGCGGTGGGCGGCACTTCTATTCAATATCCAAATGATACGGCAAAAGGCCGGTACTGGTCGGCCAATACCAGCTGGCTGGCCAATACCACCTCCATTGAAAAAGGTGGGAAATCCCTCCTGCTCTCGTTCACAGATGCCATTGATGCAGCTATTGATCAAACCTTGTCGAAGTTTAAAAATGGCTACCAGGTAGATGCCTTTCTTTGGCATCAGGGCGAAAGCGATGACCGGTTTGACAAAAAATATTACGACAACCTGAAGGCAGTCGTGGCCTATGTGCGGAAGCATTTAACCGAAAAGACCGGTAAGGATTATATGAAGTTGCCGTTTGTTTTTGGATCTATACCTCAATCTAACCGGCATTTTAAGCCCCTGGTAGATGGGGCAATGCGGCGGATTGCCGAAGAAGATCCCAATGCTTTTTTTGTAGACATGGCACAGGGCACATTGCAGCGGGACCGCACTCATTTTACCAAAAAGTCGGCAGAGTACCTTGGCAGCGAAATGTATAAGCTATTAGCCAAAATAATGGTCCCTAACAAATACGGTTTCCGGGTAGCGCCATACCGTGATGATAAAACCTGCGCTATCAGCTATACATTTGATGACGGGTTGCTGGAACAGGCTACGCTCGCAGCGCCGGTCTTCAATAAGCTGGGCTTTAAAGCTACTTTTTTTGTAAATGGAAAATCCATCGAAGATACGGTAGCTGCCGGCGGAAAGCCCCGCGTATCCTGGGCGCAGCTTAAAAAGATGTCGGCTCAGGGGCATGAGATATCCAACCATGGTTGGGAACATCGCAATTTTGGAAAATTTTCGTTAGAGGAGATCGCTGCGGATATTGCTGGGAATGACAGCGCCATACAGGCAAATATCCGGGCTATGCCGCGCACCTTCGCTTATCCGAATAATACCAAAACGACCGAAGGCGTTATACTGGCCAGCCAGGGCCGGGTGGCTACCCGGTTGTTGCAGTTTTCGGTTGGTGGAAAAAGTACGAAAGATAATCTGGGGAAAAAGATAAAGGAGTTGCTGGCCAACAGGGCATGGGGTGTAACCATGACGCATGGGCTTACCTATGGCTATGACCATTTTAGCGACACTGCTATCTTTTGGGATCATTTAAAAGAAGTAAAAGCGCGGGAAGATAAAATATGGGTGGCCACCTTTCGCCAGGTAGCGGCATATATAAAAGAACAGAAAGCGGTTACCTATGAAATTGGTGAAACCCGTGGTGGCTTTACGATCCGGCCTGAACTGAGGCTGGACCGGTCGCTTTATACCGAACCCCTAACGGCGGTAGTTGAAAAAGGAGCGGTAGGAAGCCCGTTGATTCACCAGGGTAAAAAGAAGCTGGCTTACCGGGTTGTAGCCGATAAAATAATCTTTGATTTTGATCCCGGTGGCGATAAAATAGATATTACAATAAAATAAATAGGATGTTTAAAAACCGGCCTATGTGTTTTTATCAATTTTATATTCGGGTGATCACAGGCATGGCATGCCTATGGCTGTTTCCGCTGGCAGCCGGTGCCGGTGTTGTTTTTCGCAGCCATGCCAGCCTGGAGATATCCGTCAATACCGGCGAAGCCCCGGTCGTTTACACGGCATTGGAATTGTTTGGAGCAGATTATAAAAAAGTATTAGATGGCGCTGTGCTAAAAGGGGACCATGCAAGGCTGCTGATTGGCACGCTTGGAAATAACAGTGATGCCGAAAAAGGCATCAGCAAAAAACAACGGGACCAGCTGCGGTTGCATAACGAAGGATTTGTTATGGAAGTGCGGCAAAATAAATTGTACATTCTTGGGAGTGATAAGCGCGGTACGGCCTATGGTATTTTGGAATTGTCCAGGTTGATGGGCATATCGCCCTGGGAGTGGTGGGCGGATGCCACTCCTCAAAAACGGGGCGACTTTCGCCTGGAAAACGGGTATAGCAAATTGGAATACCCATCCGTTGCCTATCGCGGTATTTTTATTAATGATGAAGATTTTGGACTATTGCCCTGGAGTAGCAAAAATTTTGAAAAAGGCCTGCCCACTGTGGGGAAAACAAAAGGCGCCATCGGCCCCAAAACCTATGCGAAGGTATTTGAACTGTTGCTGCGGTTAAGAGCCAATACCATCTGGCCCGCTATGCACGAGGTAACCGTTCCTTTTTACCTGATACCAGGCAATAAGGAAATGGCGGATAAATATGGCATTGTCGTAGGTACCTCACACTGTGAGCCGCTGATGCGCAACAGTGTAACGGAATGGGATCTTTACGGTAAGGGCGATTATAATTATGTAACGAACAAAGACGCGATGTTGTCTTACTGGACGGACCGGCTTAAGGCATTAAAGGGATCGGATCATATCTATACAATCGGATTGAGGGGTAAACACGATGGTATGATGCAGGGGGTAAAAACACTGGCTGCACACAAAGCCGTACTGGCGCAGGTGATAGCCGATGAAAGGGTGCTCTTAAAAAAGTATGCAGCTTCAGGAGACGCGGAAAAACTGCCCCAGATCTTTATTCCGTATAAAGAAGTGCTGGATGTTTATAATGATGGGCTAAAAGTACCGGAGGATGTAACGCTGATATGGTGTGATGATAACTATGGATATATCCGGCATTTCCCCAATGCACAGGAACAGGCAAGAGAAGGTGGCAGCGGTATTTATTACCACGTTTCCTATTGGGGCCGGCCGCACGATTACCTTTGGCTGGCAACCACCCATCCCGCCCTGTTGTATACGCAAATGAAACATGCCTATGAGCGGGGCGCAAAAAAATTCTGGATCCTGAATGTAGGAGATATCAAACCGGCAGAATATTTAACAGAACTGTTTATGGACATGGCCTGGAATATCAGTTCTATCGCAGATAATGAAAAAGGGTTGGAGCAGCACCTGGATGCATGGCTGCATCGGGAATTTGGCGCAGCCAATGCCCGCCAGCTGTTACCGGCTATGAATGAATATTACCGGCTGGCCTATATCCGTAAACCGGAATTTATGGGAGGCACAAGAACGGAAGAAACCGATCCTAAATACAAGATGATAGTGGATCTTCCCTGGAGCGAACAGGAAATTCGTCAGCGGATTGAGGACTATGAGGCAATAGCAGCAAAAGTAACCCGGCTTGCCCGGCAGCTTCCCGCCGGAAAACGGGATGCCTGGTACCAGCTGATTGAGTACCCCGTATGCGCAGCTGCTGAAATGAATAAGAAGTTTTTGTACGGGCAACTGGCAAGGCATGATAAGGCCACATGGGAGCGGAGCGATGAGGCCCACGGTGCCATCGACCAGCTCACCCGGAAATACAATGCCCTGCATAATGGCAAATGGAAGGGGATGATGACCGACCACCCGCGTTCGCTTCCTGTTTTTGAAAAACTACAGCACACAGGATCCGCGGTGGCAATGGCCGGGAAAACGATGCCCCGGTTTTTATTCAACGGAAACGAGTACCGGCGCTACACCGGCTCCCGGCCGGTTGGCTATGGGCTGGGCTACCAGCGGGGCGCTGTGAGCCTGGTAAAGGGAAGCACCATTGTTTTTAACTTTACGATGCAGGATGCAGGTTCTGTTAACATTGAACTGGCGCTGGCGCCCAATCATCCGGTTGGTAAGGCGATCCGTTATGCTATACAGGTGGATAACGGGCCTTTACAGGAAATAGATTATGCCACCGAAGGACGCAGTGAGGAATGGAAAGAAAATGTATTGCGCAACCAGGCCCGGCGTACTACGCATCATAAGCTGGCAGGGGCAGGCAAACATACGGTAACCATTAAAGCACTGGATGAAGACGTGGTGGTGGATCAGGTAAAAATTTGGTAGATAGCTGCCAGGATATATAGAAAAGATAAAGGAATACACATGATACAACAACTGATTTACCGGGCGGGTATTCTTGCTTTAGCCGCCTGGTGCGGGAGTACCGGACTCTGCGCCCAAACCCTCCGGTTCGATTTTGGAAAGGGAAAAACAGCTAAGGGGTACACCAAAATTTTTCCCGAAAAAGGTTTCGATCAGCAGCGGGGCTATGGGATCGATTTGGGTACCCATGTAGTGAGTAATACAGTGGTTGGGAAAACCGCATTAACAGATGGGTTCGTTACCAGCGATCAGCCGTTTTATTTTTCGGTGAGATTGCCCGAAGGGAATTATAATGTGAAGGTTTGGACCGGTGATGATCAGGGTACCGCAGATATTACCGTGCGGGCCGAAAACAGGCGTATGTTTGTAAACCGCTTGCAAACGGAAAAGGGTCGGCACCGGCTTATTGAATTTACGGTGAATATCCGCGACAGCCTGATTGCCGGTACCAACCGGAAAGTACGTCTTAAGGAGCGGGAATATGGGTACCTGCATTGGGACAATAAGCTGACCCTGGAATTTAACAGCAGGCAGCCAAAAGTGAATGCCATTGAGATTACGCCCAATAGGAAAGCCATATCTGTTTTCCTGGCAGGAAACTCCACCGTGGTGGATGGCGCCAGTGAACCCTATTCCGCCTGGGGGCAGATGTTTCCTTATTTTTTTCAGCCGGGAAAAGTAGCGATTGTGAATCTTGCGGAATCCGGTGAAACGCTGAGCGGGTTTATTGCAGCACGCCGTTTTGCAAAGATGCTGAGCCTGATGAAGCCAGGCGATTATGCGTTTGTAGAATTTGGGCATAACGATCAGAAACAAAAAGGACCCGGGGTTGGCGCTTTTACTACTTATAAAAAGAACCTGGTTTTTTTTATTGATGAGGTTCAAAAGAAAGGAGGAATCCCGGTATTGGTGACCTCGGTGCAGCGACGGCGTTTTGATAGCACCGGCAGGATCGTGGAAACCCTGGGCGATTACCCGGCAGCGGTGCGCCAAACCGCAAAAGAAAGAAAGGTGGCGCTGGTGGATCTGAATGCGATGAGCAAAACAATGTTTGAAGCCATGGGCGAAAAAGGGTCTCTGCTGGCTTTTGCACATTTCCCCGCGGGTACCTTTCCCAACCGGAAAGAGGCCATTGCGGATAACACCCATTTTCGCCCGTTTGGCGCCTACGAAGTGGCCCGGCTGATGGTAACGGGTGTCAGGAGGGCGGGCTTAAAACTGGCCGGCCTGATCAAGCGGGAGGAGCCGGTATTTGATCCTTCGAAACCCGATGCCTACGCCGATTTTTACTGGCCCCAAAGCCCCGGCAGGGATGCCACCAGGCCGGATGGAAATTAAATTGGGACCGGGTTCAAAGAAGATTCATTTATCCGTAAAATTCATATTGTGTATATTTTTATGCGTTGGCTGCGACCCCTACAGAACGACCGTACAACAATCAACTCGACAACTTGATGCACATTGCGGACATTTGCAAGCCGCACAAAGCCCACGCACTGACCCGAGTTTGCAAAAGAGTTGCAATTTTGCCAACGCACCCGCGCCCACCCGCCATCCAAAATATTTTGCTAAAAAATTTGGTATAACAGAGTGTGAGTTCTTATTTTTGTAAAAATCGTCAAGACGAAAAAAACAAGACAATGAAGGCAAACTTTGGAGAATATATTAGAACTTTAAGAACTCAAAGCGGTTTGACACTTACTCAGTTAGGTGCTAAACTTGGCATTGACTCAGGAGCTTTGAGCAAAATCGAAACAGGCAAAAAAGCATTTGATGAAAATTGTTTGCCTAAACTTGCAGAAACATTTAACCTTGATTTGGAAACACTAAAATCTGAATTGATAAGCGAAAAAATTGCATACACACTTTATCAAAACAAGTGCAATGATAATGTACTTACTCTCGTAGAGGAAAAGGTAAAATACATCAGACAGAAAAACACAATACAAACAACGATTAAGCTATAAACATTATGTACACCCAAACAGAATTAGAAACAATTTCAACTGTGGAAGAACCGCAAATGTTTATTGACTTTAAACCCAATAAGCAGAAAAAATCCACAAATGAAAATAAGAATTTCAAAATCGTATCGCTATTTAGCGGTTGCGGAGGTTTGGATTTGGGATTTTCGGGAAACTTTGATTTCAGAGACAGACATTTCGACAAAACAAAATTCAAAATTGAATATTCAAACGACATTGACCCTGCTGCTGAATATGTCTATAATGCCAATGCTTCTTTTTTCAATAATCACGAACTACATCGTGAGGATATAAAAGATGTTGATTTCAAAAATATTCCTGATTTTGATTTTTTGCTTGCAGGATTTCCTTGTCAGCCATTCTCAAACGCAGGATTAAGAAAAGGCATCAATGACGAAAGAGGAAATCTTTTTGAAGAATGCGAAAAATTACTCAAAGTAGGTTTGAAAAGAGAAAACAAACCTATCGGTTTTGTTTTTGAAAACGTAAAGGGTATTATGTCTTCAAAAATGGAAGATGGCACAAGTATTCCCGATGAAATTGTGAAACGAACTGAAAAATTAGGATTTAAAACTTGTTATAAACTTCTAAAAACAAGCAATTACGGAGTTCCCTCTAATCGTCAGCGACTAATCATTATTGGTATCAGAAAAGAGTTAGGTTATTTTGATTTCAGGTTATTAGACCAAATTGTAGCCGAGTATAATTTGCCAAGTGAAACAGATAGTCCTTATGATTTGTACCTGGGTTCTGCTTTATGCGATATTCCTAAAAATGCACCGCAAGCGAATGATTTTTGGAAATATTCCCCGGGAGGGCAATATATGGTTGACAAAATTGGCCCTTGTGAAGATGGGAAAGAAGCGTTGGAGAAGTTCAAAAAGAAAACGCCATTAAATAAAATTAGTAAAACAATTTCTAAAGGTAAATCTTGGAAAAGTATGAATCCTGAGGATATGTCGGAGCGTTTTAGAAAAATTTGGAACAACCCGAAAAAATATCACGCACCTAACTTTTATCGCAGGTTTGCATTAGGCGAAATTAATGGTACAATTACCGCTTCCGCTCAACCAGAAAACTGCGGTATTACTCACCCTTTTGAAAACAGAAGATTTACAATCAGAGAGATTGCAAGAATTCAATCTTTCCCGGATGATTTTAATTTCCCTTACAAAACCATAGCAAATGCTTATAAAGTAATCGGTAACGCTGTTCCACCTGTTTTTGCTTGGGTTATTGCCAAAGCATTAGAAAAGCATTTTGAAAATGGAGAAAATTAACCACATTAAAGCATACATACTTGGTTTATTAGTAGGAGGCGGAAAAATAGACGAAAACACATTCGTAATAGACCTTCCCTTCAAAAAATGGGGAATGGAACCTAAGCGTATGAATTTTATCGCTACGGATATTCTTACGAAAATTTGCCAATATTTCAATTCATCGTACAACTTCAATGTGACTTATGAGATTGGAAATGGCAAATGGTTGATTATGCCTATTGACAATTCGGATGTTTCGAGTCTAAAAAAAGACTTGGAATTTTTGGGTTTGCCGATTGGTGGTTTCTTGTTATCAACTACTGATTTGGCTATTGCAAAAGAAAAATTATCAGGAGTAAATACTGCAAGTTTTTTATCGGGAATTTTTGACACAAGAGCAAGTTTGACATTATCGCACAGAAGATTTACCGATGATGCACCAGTTGTTTCTATTGAAATTCCGGGAAGCACAAGAAATTTTAAATTAGTTGTACAATTGTGTTCTTGGCTAACGGATTTGGGTTCGATAACCGACCAAATTTTATACAATCATCCTAACCAACATTCGGCATCTGACCCCGATTACAAAGGTTGGAAAAAAGGGTTTAAAATTCGATTTTTGGTTCGTTCATTTCTTACGCAATATTCGTTTGCATTACAGGCGAAATCTATTGATGTAACAAAAATTGAAAAACACCAAAAGAAAGAAGAACAAATTCCGTGTATTTTACGAAAGTTAAGAACACCAAGTCCAGTTTCAGTTCATACAGACCAAAATTCCAACGAATTACCTATTGAAGTGAGAAATAAATTGTTTTTTCACTATCATCATTTTTGTGCTGTTTTGGAATGTCCACACGCACCTGTTGAAGAAATTGAAAAGTTAGTAAAAAACAAAAACAGATACATCAACTTCTTTCCAAGATTATCAAAAGGAACGAAAAAAGAACTTTTGAAAAAACTGAAAGAAATTCAATCAGAATATTTTCCTGAACTGGAAATTTCAACACATAAAACAAAGGTTTCAAGACTTATAGAACACAAAGATTTTGAAAGTTTCACAGGAATTGACCAAGGTGTCGCCTATCTTTTTGCAGAAACTTTAAACGGAAAAAGACACACAGGTTCAATGGGTGATATTATTCAAAGCCATACACCGGAAATATTAACTTTGAAAACGATTGGAAATTCTTTTGATAGTCCTTTATTAGTCATTAATTCAATAAATGATAGAGCGTTTATTTGTTCATCCGTAAGTAATAGACTGAACCAACAGCTTATTAAAACAAAAATTAAAGTAGATAACATAATCGTAAAATTGAAATAGTGATACAGAACGAAATAAGCTATTATGAAGAATTTTCGAAGAAATTCAGCCAATACCTAAACACATATCTTGGGGAGGGTTACAGTGTTTTTTACTCTTGTAACAAGACTTTGGATTTCATTGTAACGGACTTGGAAAAGCAATCAGGCATCACCATAAAAGAAGACGGAACGTATATTCCTAAACTGAAAGTCGATATAGTGTTTTCTATCATCAACCCCGACAAAAAAGTGCGATTGATATTAATTGAAGCAAAGTATTTAAGCCAATTGAGTTTAAAAGATTATTCTCAATTAGTTGGGTATTTACAGGTCGCCAAAACCATAGATTTAGGATTGTTGCTTCTTATTCAAAAAGGAATGTCGCCCAACAAACTATCAAACGATTTTCAAGAAATTGTACGATTGAAAAAACTTCCTATGGACTGGTTTATTGATATGAAGAAGATTAACGAGCAGTACAATTTCAAAACTGGTATCATCAACTATTTGCCAGCAGGCGGAATTGACTGGATTGCCACAGCGGACATTAATGGAATTTCATCATTTGAAGAATTAACAGAAATATTGAAAATGTAATGGTAAAACAATAAAGCAAAGAAGGGCCCAGTGTGCATAGCCCCCGTTGACGGGAGACAGAGATTGTCGGGGCCACATCCTCCACGCAAGTACAGGACAACTGCTCTATTGTGCGCCCTTCTTAAAAACCCGCTGCAAAAAACGGCGGTCATTCTGATCGGAATCGCCATATTGCTTTCTAAGCTGTTCGAGTTTTTTGTGCATGGTTTTCCGGATGCCTGCATAAGCGGGGTCGTTGTAAACGCTTTTGAGCTCGTGCGGATCCTTTTGCAGGTCATAAAGCTCCCATTCATTTACATCATAATAAAAATGGATGAGTTTGTACCGCTGGGTCCGGACGCCATAGTGCCGTTTTACGGCGTGAATACCGGGGTATTCGTAATACGTATAATACACAGCATCGCGCCAGGAAGGGTCTTTGCCATTAAGCAGTTTCCGGAAAGAGCGACCCTGCATATCTTTTGGCCGTGCAATGCCGGCGTAGTCGAGGAGAGTGGGCGCAAAATCAAGATTCTGTACCAGGGCATCCGAGCGCTGGCCGGCACGAATTTCGCCGGGATAGCGCACCAGCAGCGGCGTACGCAAGGGCTCTTCATACATAAACCGTTTATCAAACCAACCGTGCTCGCCCAGGTAGAATCCCTGGTCGGAGGTGTAAATTACGATCGTGTTTTCATCCAGCCCGTTTTGTTTCAGGAAATCGAGCAAACGGCCCACGCCATCGTCCACGGCCGCTACCGTACCCAGGTAATCCTGCATATAACGCTGATAGCGCCAGCGCATTAAATCGGCCTGCGACATGTGCGGATAGCGTTTTTTAAAATCTTCCATGATGGGATTATAAACGGAGTCCCAGGTGCGGCGTTCTTCGGGGCTCATGCGTCCCAGGTTGTTGTTGTAAGCTGCCTTATCCCAGCTCAGGTATTGTTTAATACCGAGCTCGTCCATCAGAGCGGGCGGTATCTTGTTGTCGCCGGCCCAGTTCATGTGCTTCAGAATGTTCATTTCGGCGGTACGGGCTGCCGTGCCCCGTCCCTCATAGTTGTCGAACAAAGTGGGCGGCTCCTTAAATGTTTGCCGGGTATATTCTCCTATATGACGCAGCGCCGGAAGCCATTCCCGGTGCGGTGCTTTTTGATGAAAGAGTACGCAGAATGGTTTACTGGTATCCCGTTTAGCGATCCAGTCGAGCGTCATATCCGTAGTAAGATCCGTAACATAACCTGTTACCTGTTGTTTTTTGCCATTGATGATAAAGTTGGGGTTATAGTATTCGCCCTGGTCAATCAGCACTGCCGAGTAATCGAAACCCTGTGGCAGACCGTCCATGTGAATTTTGCCGATAAGGGCCGTTTGGTAGCCATGTTGCTGGAGTTGCTTGGCAAAATTGTCCTGGTTCCAGTTAAAGCGGGCCATATTGTCTACCTTGCCGTTTATAAAGCTATGCTTTCCTGTAAGCAATACGGCACGGCTGGGCGCGCAAAGTGAATTGGTTACGGAAGCCTGTGTAAACAGGGCCCCTTCTTTGGCCAGCCTGTCTATATTGGGCGTATGGTTCAATCCATATCCATAGGCGCTTACGGCCTGGTAGCCGTGGTCATCGCTCATGATATATACAATATTGGGCCGCTTTTGCTGGGCCCTGGCGCTAATGGAGAAGGCCGCCAGCAACAAGATCGCGATTCCTGTTTTAACTTGCATCGTATGCTGTGTTTTTGCCCGAAGTTAACAAATATGTATTGCATGTAGCATTGCTGTTGTCACGAAGGCAGAAAGACAGAAAGAAGCACGAAGAAAAATAGCTGCCTTTGTGTTGCCTGGCGCCTTGGTGGCGTTATTGCATCCGGAAGCCGCTTACATACTCATGAATGTTGTTTTGCTTCGGCACATTTCCGGCGGTTACACGGGTAAGGGAAATGTTTTTAACGGGCAATGAAGGCTGCGCCAGGATCCTTGATATAAATTTTACTTCGGTGGCGCTTACATCGCTCAGGAATACATTGCTAATGGGCGTTAACCGCTTTTCATACGTGGGCACCAGGCTGCGCCACTGGTACAGTACATCGGTTTCGATACCCAGGATACCGAGGTCGATATGGCCTGCTTTCACATGTCTCATATAAATGTTTTTTACGTAGCCTCCCATCCGTTCATTGGTTTTGATAAATAACAGGTGGTTGAGTTTGGCGCCGTCCAGGACGGTGCAGCTATCTACAAAAATATTCTCAATGCCACCGGAAAGTTCGCTGCCTATTGCCACCAGCTGGTGGCCGTTTTTAACGGTGCAATGACGGATTACAATGTTCTTGGAAGGCATTTTTGAGCGCCAGCCCTCGGGGTTTCTACCGGATTTAATGGCAATGGCATCATCGCCCTGGTCGAAGACACAGTTTTCAATCAGCATGTTTTGGGTCATTTCGGGGTCTATGCCATCATTGTTATGTCCATGTGCGTATACCCGGATGTTGCGGATCACCACGTTGCTGCAACGGTAAGGGTGTATGGTCCAGAAGGGGCTGTTGATTATGCTAACACCTTCCAGCAACACGTTTTCGCTGCGGTTAAACTGGATGAATTGCGGCCGCAGGTGGGCGGTGTCATTTACCATCCGGCGCTCATTCACCGGGCGGCCTTCCCAGGTAAGATTGTACAGGCGCTTAATGCTTTCCAAATGCGCAGGGGGCCGGGAGAACCACTGTTGCCAGATGTTCATTGTTGCCCGCAGGGTTCCCTCGCCGGTAATGGCGATGTTCCTGCATTGCCAGGCATAGATCAGGGGGGCATAATTATAACATTCCATTCCCTCCCAGCTCGAATGTACAGCTGGCAAATAATCGGCAGGGTCGCCGGAGAACAGGAGTACCGCTCCTTTCTCGAGGTGCAGGTTTACATTGCTTTTCAATTGAATCTTTTTGGTAAGCCATTCACCCGCGGGGATGATGACGGTGCCGCCGCCGGCTTTATTGGCCCGGTCGATAGCGGTGCTAATGGCCAGCGCATTCTTTTCTTTGTCGCCGGGCATTGCGCCCAGGTCGGTGATGCGGATCTGCACGCAGTTGCTGAAATCAGGCACCGTCAGTGCCGGCATTTTAAAGGGAGCGGTTACATTTATGGACTTTAGCAAAAGGCCCCGCCCCATTCCGGGAGCATGCGGCGTTTTATTGTCTGCAGTTTGGGCAAAAAGCAATACCGGAATTAACAAAAGCAGCAATGCAAATGATCTTGAAATAGTCATTGTAATCAAATTATTTTCTTACCAATGTTATGCTCATAAGGCCGGCTACCACTTCGTTCGACAGGGTTCTTAAACTGACGGAGGCCAGTGTTTTGTTGTCGTCCAGCGGTAAATCCACCACGGTGCCTGCTCCTCCTTCAATGGCCCTGCCGGTAAAACCTTTTATGGATTGGTAGGCTTCAAAATTACGGGTGATAACGCCGGATTTAAAAAGAACGCGATAGGGGCGGGGAGCGCCGGTTGTAAATGCATAGCCATCGTTCATATAATCCTGCTCTACCGGCCACCAGTTTGCAGGGTTTACCAGGGGCAGGGTGGCAGCGGACCCATCGGTATACTGCACGGTGATCCGGGCATTTTCAATATGGGCCTGCTGGTGGTTGGTACTGCCGGCAACAATAAAGTAGGCGTGAGAAGCCTTTCCCTTTAGGGTAAGTACCACCGAATCCGGAAAGGTATCCCACAACGAGGTAAAACAAATATTGTTGCCCGCGCCTGTTTTGAAAGGAATATGGTCAAGATAAAGTGCCGGTTTGTTTTTTAAGCCCGCATCGGTGATCTCTGGTTGCACCAACGGGTAGCACCAGTTGCCGATGCCCTGCCAGGGAATTTGCAGCGTTGGCGAAGCGGGCCGCGGTGAACGGTATTGATGACGGAAGATTTGGGCCACATTGTCGTTGAAGGCGGCACTCAGGTCTACTATTTCGTAATCTGCCCGCGGGGCAGGCAGGTTCCAGCTGATAACGGGCTTATCGATGGTGGTTCCATCGTTCCATACAACCCTTACGGTATTGGTGCCTTTGCGGCAATAGATAGCCGGCACCTGCAGGGTTTGCGCGCCGCCGGCTGGCAGGGATAGCGGCTGCTCATAATTGTTAAGGTACAGGCGTCCTGTTTTAATGGCGGCTGTATGGTTCTTTAACAAAAGGTTGAGCGCACCGCTGTCCTCCGGGTTAATTAAGGTAATACTAACCGGCTCTTTTGCTTTCAGATAAAGCGGCTTTATCCATCGGGCATCGCCCTGCTTCAGCGTTACAAAAATCGCATAGCCGGCTGTATCGGCCTCGGGCTTTAGCCGGAGTACCATTTTTTTGGAGCCGGAGCTGACAATCGTAAAATGGGGCGCATCAATGCCGGATATCTGCGCCTTTGTGGCGGTAATGGTAAAGGGTTCGTTTGTGATGGTGCCCGGGTATTGCAGTGAATCGATAGCCGCCCCGGTATATTCAATTTTAATGATTGCTTCCTGCAGCGGCCCCGCTGCGATATCAAGCTGCGGATTGCCAAAGGCATCCGGCGCCCAGGTGTACCGGGCGGCCTGATTGTTGACTGTAACGCGTTTTATTTTGTCTGCGGGGGCTGCAATGCTCAAAGTCAGCGATAGCTTTTTTCTATAGAACTGTGTGATCTTATAGATAGTTGCCCCGGAGCCTCGTTTAAAAGAAAAACGGATATCCGGCACCGATAGTGCTGCATGGTTCCAGCCTTGCGGAAACCCCGGCCGGATCAGCAACCGGCCGTTAAGCGCATCGGGCAGGATGCCAAAGAGGCCTTCGGTAAGCGTGCGGGACGCAACGCCGATGGGGTCTGCAAAATCACGGTAAAGTTCGCCCCTGGCAGCATCATAAAAGCTTAGTTGCTGAAAGCCGCCGGGGCTGGAACTTAAATACATGCTTTCGATAAGACTGTTGCGCCAGAGCCGGTATGCATTTTCGCGTTCGCCGCTTTGCCAGTAGGCCAGCGCCGTATTCAGATTTTCTGCCAGCGCCACATTGTTGATGCTCCAGGTATAAGGCTGCCAGTTGGTGGTTGCCAGCAGGAAACCGTCCTTTAATGACAGCCCCCTGGCGGCGATGGGGATATGGGGGATGTACGCATCTATATATCGCAGCATCTGGTATCGCTGCCGGGCTGTTGCCAGTTTTCCGTCAATCGCATGGTAAATGGTCCATAGACCGGCTGCGGGGTGCGGACGTTGCAACCCGCCGAGGTCAACATATTCGGCAAAGCAGCCTTTATCGCCCAGCCATAATTTTTTCTGGGCGGCGGCAAAAATTTTTTCGGCTTCTTTTTCGTAGGGGCCGGCATCTTCATCAATCAGCCGGGCCAGGAAGGCGGCGGTTTTATTGGCCCGGTAGTTATAGGCCGTGGAGTGTGTTACCCCGCCGCCACTGTATTGCAGCGCATCGCTGGCCCAGATGCAGGCATAGGCATCGTACAGGCCATCGCCATCGGCGTCAAAATTGCGCCGTTCCCATTGCAGGTGTAATTTTATGGCCGGCCACATTTTTTTTACATAACCGGTATCGCCGGTATAATTAAAATGATTAAAAAGCTGATCCATAAACACCAGGTTCATGTCGTAGTGGTGGGGGCGTATATCACCATTGGGGTTGCGGCAGATATAGCCGTTACTGAACAAAGCGGTGCCCATTTTTTCCAGCTGCCTTGCCAGGTGTAGTGCCGTGTCGGGCGATACAGGCCCCGGAGGGATATGGGTTACCTGGGATCGGATATAACTTTCAAAATGCATCCTTGCCCGATCATGCCAGCCCAGCGGATCAGCCGTATAAGCGCCTCGCCAGGCCGGCAGACGCATGCGCCAGGCAACGGCGCCATGTAAGTAAGTGGGAGCCTCCCAAATGGCATCGGCTGCAATGGACAAAGCAGCTCCCAATGTATTGATATAAGCATCGGGCGTTTCAACAATAATACGGCCCGCAATTTTTGCCCGGGCAGCTTCCGCTTTTGCAAACAGCTCCGGGGCATCGCTGTAATGCGCGCTGCCGGGGTCTTTTTGGGCAATAAAATAAGCCGGCCCGTTTTGTTTAAGGGGCAGGAGCGCTGCAATAGCAGGTGTACCCGATGCGGTGGATTGCCAAAGCTGCAACGGTGTTTCCTGGTGAGTGGCATCAATTAGTTTTACCCGGCCGCTTACGGGAAAAATACCGGAAATAATTTTGCCCCTGTCTTTTTTTGTGGTATCGGGGGTCTTGCCGTTTTGTATTTCGTAACGCTCGTCTTCGCTTAAAGGCCTGGTAAACCCATAATGCAGCAGAAAACGGTTTTGTTGTATCGTATAATAATTGTCTTTACAGTAATGGGGCTGCAGGTAAAAAGAAGATTCGGGGTCGGCGCCGATATCGCCATCACGGCTGAATTTTTTTCCGGTGGCGCCGCCATATAAAATGAGTATGGATACGTCTTTGGGAATGTTTTTGGCTTCTAATTTAAGGATCATTCCATCCTGGTTGGCTAATGCCAGCGCTGTAATGGCAAGCGATCCGTTTTGCAGCAAAGGATCTTTTATGGTATATAGCATAGCGCCCGGCCTGTAAATGGTTTGTATGTTGTTGGCTGCAGTGATCCATTTACTTTGCCGCTGACGCATAATGCCTATTTTGCAGTTGCCGCCCATGCCCGGCATGTACATGGCAAACTCCGGTTGGTCGCCTGCTTCTACACGAAACCCGGTATTGCTGCCGTACAGCGCACGGTTGAATTTTTTTGTTCCCTGGTACAGGATGAAATCGTTGCCCCGGGGCTGGTAATGTACGGTTCGCTCTTTGTTGTGCCACCATGCTATCTGTGCAAGTCCCCTGATGGCCCATGGCATTAAAGAAATAAAGAGAAAAAATATTTTTATAACCAGTTTTTTCACGCGGGGTCAATTTTAAAAATAAACGGGCTGGAACTGTTGTAGATGCCCCCCTGGGTAGTGGTGAACAAATATACCGGCTTCCCGTTTTTTAATAGTAACTGGGGCCGCTCAAAACGCCCGTATTTGGTGAGGTAGGAGGGGGGCGGTGGTTGTTGAATATAGTGACTGACCGGGTAGTAAGCTGTTTTTGGGGCTTGCCAGCGGATCCCGTTTTTAGATTCCATGATGATACCATCTGTATGATTATAATATCCCATATCGCGGGCAATGATACGGTAAACGCCTTGTGCTTCCCATACAAAAGCGTCTTCCAGTTGCGCGTTATGGCCTCTTGCTGAAAAGTCAATGATGGGGTTTCCCTCATATTTTTTGAACGGACCTTCCGGGGCCCTGCTAAATGCCAGCCCGTATTTACGGTTGCCCCGCACCGGCCCCGTTTGCGTTTGGTAGTCTCTTGTATTCCATGATTTGTAGTATAACCCATACTGGCCATTGGCATGACGAAGTACCGAGGGGTTGGTAGTGCAATGATCGTCCCAGGCGCCTTCGGGCCCCGGTTCCAGGATGGGATGATCCAGACGCTGCCAGGGTCCGTTTAAGGAATGGGCAATGGCAAGGCCAATACGTTTGGTATTGGTTTTGCCATTACTGTTGCCCATATAATAAAGGTAATATTTGTTGTTAAAACGGGTGATGGAAGGGTTATGGCAGGTGGTGGCATCCCAAAACCCCGGCCCGCGGGGCTCCAGTATAGTTCCCGTAACAGTATAGGGCCCTTCCGGTGTATCGGCTATCGCATGCGCAATTTCAGAGCCATTGATCCATCCGCTCATCCTTTTTTCGGATCGCCAGCGGGAGAAGAAAATATGGACCCTGCCGGCTGCATCAAAAATGGGACTGTTGCACCAAACATAATATCCTTCCAGTTCCAGTATGCGCCCGATCGGCTTCAGGCGTTTTGCGAAAACTGAAACGGGTGGCACTGCATTAAAAAAGGGGGTCATAAGCCCACCGCTGAGTAACGAAAGGTTTTTATAAATGATTTACGATTCATAATCATGCGTGTTAACCGCCAGGTTCGCGGAGCTCTTTAATACCTCCCTGTTGCGATCGTTGCGAAATCCTTGCGCACATTGCGTTTAAACTTTCTTTTTAATTGACCAGCCCGTTGATATATACTTCAATATTTAAATATGCGGGATTGCCACTATTGGGCTCTAATGCATCGCTTAGGGTGGGATCGGTGCCCAGTCTTTTTTCAAAAGTATCCGGTATGCCATCGCCATCGGTATCCTTATGTGGTGCGGCATAAGGAAAATCGCCCAATCCTTTGTTGGCCAGCGGCAGATCGGTTTCGCGGTACACATACAAACCCTGTAAACCAGCAGACCGCATTTCTTCGATCAATAATTTGTCGACATCATCCCGGTGCGGGTAAAGCGCCCCCGCTTCTTTTGCCACATATTTAAAGGCAGCCGCTGCCGACATAGTGGGATTGCTGAGCGGATATGTAAACGGCGCAGTCATAAAATTGGATAAATCCAGGCCGGGATATCCGGTTGGGTCTTCGGGTACGAGGTGGCCATCGAGTGCCCCGTTTTTATTGGAATCAAAATAATTGCCCGCAGCATATAAGTTAAAGGTGCCGGATCCTCTTGAAAAAGGCGTTTTCACCGTAGCCTTGGTTAACGGACCCGAAATAAAATAGTTGTTGATAATATTGGCCCAAGACGTGCCCTGCGATTCGCCTCCCATAATATAACCATCGCCGCCAATGCTATGACCGTAAGTATTGCCATCATTGCCCCAGTTATAAACCACGTTGTTTATAAACTCATTGTACCCTTTTACTTTCGGGTTCCGGGTTTTATTGCTGATATAAAGGCTTTTTAAAATGCTGATTTTACCGCCGGTTTGCATTAAGCCCCCCGCGGAATGATTCCAGCGGTGCAGGCCCTGGCCAATGATACAATTTTGTAATGTGATGCTATCCGGCTCCGATCCTTTGTTGTCCCAGTTGATGGAAAAAACTTCGTCCTGCCCCCAGGTAAAGGAAACGTGGTCAAAAATGATGTTTTTGCCATTGGCGATGCCCGAAGCATCATCGTTGCGTGAGGCCCCGCCATTGGTGCCCAGCCGTATCCGCATATTTCGTATAATGGAGTTGGTGGCCCCGGAGAAGGATACTTTTCTCCCGTAAAGCACAACGCCTTTTCCTGGAGCAGTTTGCCCCGCAATGGTGGTGTTGGCGGCAACGGCGAGGGTAGATTTAAGGTAGATGATGCCCGTTACTTCAAATACGACAAACCTGCCGGGTTTGCTCACTGCATCGCGGAAAGAACCGGGGCCGCTGTCGTTTAAATTGGTGACCACATAAACCGATTGCGTTGCCGCTCCGCGGGCGCCTTTTGCATATTGTCCAAAACCTTCGGCTCCGGGAAAAGCCGGCCTCCGGTCGCTCAATAACGCTAATTGTACAGCCTCCTTTGCGGAATGGCCCGTGGCCATTTCCGCCGGTGCCGTCTGCTGGCTTGATTTTTGGCAGGAGGCGGAAGCAAGCAACAGCAAGCAGGAGCTGAGGATGGCAGCCCGGGGTTTGAATCGTTTTCTTTTTTTCATCTGTTTCTTTTTATTGATTTTATGGCTTAGTTCAAATTGTGATTTTTAATGAGCAGATTTGATTTCCACTGCGTAAATGTTTTCTTTTCCTTCAAAATTGGCGCGAAACAGCACCCATTTCTGATCGGGTGTAAAATGGATATTGGGCTCCAGGTGGTAGTTGTGTTGTTGCATGTTGACCAACTTCTGCGCATTAAAATGATCTCCCTCCGGGGTGAACAGGTAGATCCATTTTCCATCCGGGGCTTTGGCTACGGCCCCGGGGTCGCCGCCATCGCCTGCAAATAGTTTGCCATCCGGCGAAGAAGTAAAGTGTACCGACCATTCATTGCGCTGCAGCCGGTATTTTATTTCTTTACCGGTTGTCAGGTTGACCCCGCCTACAAAAAAAGTAACCCCGCGCGGTTGCTGCAGATCAAACCAAATGGTGCTGCCATCTGCACTAAACCATTCGTGCCCCGCTATTTCCATGGGCATGGTTCTTTTGTGTATGAGCTGTACTTTTTTGGTATGGATCCGGATGGTCCAGATACGGTCTACCTTATGCCAGGGGCCCTCATGGCAAAACATAAGCAGCGCCGGGTCTGTTGGAGAAAATTGTATATGGTTGAGCCAGGCCGTGTCTGAAAATATTTTGTCCAGCTTGCCGGTGTTGATGTTGAGCGTAAACAGTGTTCTGCGCAATTTTGCTTCATAGATCTTATTGAAGTAGTCGCTTTTGCTGGGATTTTTTCGGAATAACTCTTTTTCTTCATCACTCGACCGGGCGCCAGCCAGCAGGGTTCCGTCCGAATTGATGGTGGTGATGCTGGCTTTAAAATCGTCCGGGAAAACATATACCAGCCGCTCCTTCCTGGTAGAAAGGTTGACGGCAAAAACGCTATCCTTTACCTGGTAAAATGCTTCATTTCTTTTGGGCGATACTATTTCCCCCTGCATAGGGCCGGGGTGGCTGGTGAGCCGCTCAGATTGCAGGGTTTGCAGGTTGAGCAGGTACAGCTGGCGGTCGGCGGCATTACTATTGTAGGTTTCCTGTTTTGCCGAAGGAACGGTTGTTTTTTGAGTGCTGTAATACACCATTTTGTTCCCCACAAAGGGATTGTTATGGAAGTAAAAACTCAGGTTACTGCGGTCGTTGTTCGTAAGCCGGACTATTTTGTGATGGGTAGCTGCATCGATCCATTCCTCTGGCATCCGGGCGCCCGTTTGCAACAACGGCTGCGCATTGCATGCGGCGCTTACGATCATGAACAGGACAAAAATTGTTGTTTTCATGTGCGAAAAAATTAGGGCATTTTTTGAATTCCTTCCACTTTTACCTTCCATTTTCCGTTTTTGGGGATGCCCGGTAAAGTGCCTGCAGTCTGGCTGTAGCCGCCGCACATCATCGCAATGGCTGCAAGCAGCCCCCCATTGCCGGGCAAATAAATGGTTAGGCGCCCATCCTGGTAATTATGACCATTGGGCAAATAAGTATTGGTTTGAATGGGCATCAGGAGCGCGTCAATCGCTTTCTCCGGAAGTCCCAGCCGGGTGGCGGTCATAGCGGTCATGGGAAAATCCCAGCCCCAGGTTTTGTTCCAGCTCCAGTGATCCCAGATCCAGTCGAAGGTATTGCGCATTATTTTTTTATTTACTAAAGGCGTTTGAGGCATCATGCCGAGGGCGCCCAGTACGGCCGGGTGATCGGTTCTGTATTCGGGATTAGTATAAGAATCCGTGGCGCTTTCGGTAAATAGATATTTTTGGTCCTGCACGGGCAGGGGCGACAATTTTTTTAGAACGGTGTCCCATTTTTTATTTCGCGAAAGGCCCAGGCGGGTTCTCCATTGCTGGGCCACTTCAAGCGCCCAATGCCAGTATACCAGTTCATAACTGGGGTTGAATGTTTCCTCTGCCTTGAAACGTTCCTGCGCGGGTATCAGCCCTTTTCCCAGGATGTATTTTTGGCTGGCGGAATCATAACGGGCAAAGGAAGCCATAAAATCGGCGGTGCCAAATACAAGATCCTTGTATTGATGAAGCAGCGCCTTTGAAGCTTTGGACCGGTAAAGCAGTTCGGCATAATAAATGAAATGCGGCTCCTGCCAGATCAGGAAGGCCCCTACAGAGGAGGGACTTTCACGGCCATCATTGTCGGTCATCTTTTGCCAGCGTAGTCCTTCATAGCCCTGCCGCTGTGCGATACCTCTTGCCCCCGCGGCGTTGCGGGCGTACCACGACAGGCTTTTTTCCAGCAATTGCGGCCGGCCCCATAATGCAAAATGAATACCATGCCACCAGTGCATTTCAATATGCGGTTTGCCATACCAGCTGTTGTATGTAAGCCCTGTTTCTTGCGGCGGGTTATTGCCGGCACATTGGATTTTGGTAAGGTATTGTGATAAAACGATCCTGCGCTCCAGTTCGCCGGCGCGGGGGTCCGTACTTCCTGAAAAGTCGATGGCGCCCCCGCTGCTCCAGAATTTTTGCCATTGCTGCCGGTTGTTGAGCGCGGTAGCCGCAAATGATGGGATAGCTGCCGTATTTCTTTTTTGATCAAACCGGATGGTTGCTTCAAAACTGCCGGCGGGTTCGGGCGTTAACAAATAATAGTGTGCCTGTTTTTGTACAAGCCGTCCCGAGCTGTTCCATAAGGCGGCAACATAATAGGTAGTAGTGTCTAATTGGTGCCGGATCAGCGCACGGTTATATTCATTGCTGATAATGGATGACTGGTGTTTGTCTTCGTCCTTCCAGTTGTTGCCCATATCGGCCCAGCCGCCGGTTGGGTAAGGAAGCCGGATGCGGATGCGCAGCTTTTTCTGCTGAAGGAGGGGCGATGTTATTTTAAAAGCCACGGCATTCTGCTGCTGATGGCCATAGGTGATTACCGATACCGGGATGTTTTCTACAGTAAAGAAAGAGGCGATGGCTCCCGTCCACATATTTAATTGCTGGCGTATGTTTTTAATGTCATGGAGCGTAGCCAGCTCACCGTCTTTTTTTTGAATTTCCAGTCCAATATTTCCCAGCTGCAGCCGGTGTACATTTTGCCGGAAATAATCGGCTGCCTTTCTGTGTTCTCCGGGATCACTGCCCCACTGAACGGCGTAGGATACATCCCTGCCATTGAGATGATAGGTTTTTAAGGCATCTTCAAATTTATAATGGTTTACATTGGGAAATGCATCCCATCCCCATTCACTTTGTGTGCCCAGGGGTACGCCTTTCTGATAGGCATCGGGGAAGGACTGCAGGCCAGTAACATCGGTGGTGAAGGCAAAGGAGCCGTTGCCCACAGATAAGGATGCCAGGGTGTCGGCGGTGCTTAGCTGAACGGTATGCCGCTCCACAAGGGCCCTGCGATTAATCTTGCTGCCTTGCCCTTCCGCGGTATAAATGCTTAAGAAACACAGGAGCGGACAGAGGATCCATTTTGTTTTTTTAGCCATAATATTTCATTGGGCTGTTTGTGAATTGCGGCGTTACCATTTAAACGGGAGGTACCAGTTGTCGGGGTTTAATAATTTTGCTTTTACCGCGGCCGCGTTGGGATTGTTTTGCTTTACCAATTTTGCATAGATCCTGTTGGCAAGATAGGCGGGATCATTGCGCCTTCTTGCTATTCTTAGCAGGTCGGACCAGCGCTGGCCTTCAAAAGCCAGTTCCAGGGCTCTTTCATTGATGGTGTTGTCTTCAATAGACAGGATACTGTCTCCTGTTGCCGGCACACTGTATAAGTTTGCTCTTCCTCTTAAGCCGGCGTTCAGATACCAGTCGCCGGCAATGCTGGGGTTGTCGCTTTTTCTGGCGTCAAACAAATAAGGATCGCCTTCATTTACAAAGATCTTTCCAAATGCCGGCTGGATGCCCTGGTTCAGCAGGGCGTCTGCAATAGCGGGGTGGCCATCCCGGTTGGCCGCTTCTGCAAAATCGAGGTTCAGGGCTGCGGCGCGGTACAGAAACCATTTTTCGGTATTTGGGGCATATTGATATTTCATCACTTCCGGCTGCCCGTTGATGATGTTGTAGGAAAACTTCGGGCCTCTTGCATCGTAAGCGAAATCGTTTTTCTGTGTTTGACTGTTCCAATTGTCGATAGCCTCCTGTGATGGTTTCAGAAGATAGCTGCCCTGGCTGCCGGAGAATAATTTCCGGAAAGGGTTTTCGGGTTTGAAGAGGTTGTTGTAGGGCAGGTACCAAATCCACTCATATCCGAATAGTTTATCTTCCGTACGTGCAAAGATGGAGCGCCAGCCCTGATTATTGTTGTTTACGAGGCTGTTTTCATTTTCTTCCTGGTAGCGGATATAGCTAACCGCAATATCGTTGTTGTCTGCTTTTGAGGCACCCGTTATCCGATAGGTAAAAAAGTTGCCGGTGCCGCCGGTTTCCATAACGGATTTAAACGCTACGGCTGCCTTATGATAGTCCTGGCCTTTGCCGCGCCAGAGGTACAGCTGCCCCAGCATTACCTGTTTATTAATAAAAAATTTTGCAGTAGAATAGCCATCCACCGTTGTAATAAGGCTTGTGGATGGAGGGTAAGGCGATTGAAAGGAGAGCTTTTCCTGTACGGCAATCAGCGAATCCAGCAGGTTGTCGAAAGAAATGGGCTGGTATGCGGCGGAAGTCATCACCTGTTTCAGCGCATCAAGATTGGGAAGATGGCTGCTGATATAAGGTACTTTGCCAAATTGAATGCCCAGTTGGAGATATACCCAGGAACGTATGGTTGCTACATCGGCATAGCGTGTGTGATAGTCCGCTTCCAGTATTTTTTTATCATCAAGCATCCGGTCAAAATGGTACAGGATATCGTTGCAGTTTAACAGCACATCGTAGTAGGGCTTGGGGTCTGTATATCGATTGCCCTCCGGGGTGTTATGGTTTTCAACCTGCTTCAGCGCTTCACCGGCATTGGCGGTAGTGGTTAGCAGGTCGGCCCGCAGTTCATTTAGTACCACCTGCTGTTCGGCCAGCTTTAAGAATTTGCCATATAAGCCAATGATGGCGGCATCTGCGTCAAAGACATTCTTGTACATATTTTGATCTTCCAGTACTTCCTTTGCCGGCACATCGATCAGTTTTTTGCAGGACGCCAATGCGGTGGCTAAAAACAGCACGGCGATCAGCGGCCTCAATATTTTTGTCATATCCATTATTTTATTGCCTCATTTTTATTATAAACCTACTCTTACGCCTAATTGTATATTTTTATACTGCGGTTCCAAAAAGGTATCTACGCCCTGGCCAAACACGCCGGATGCCGCACTGAATTCGGGATCGTAACCCATATATTTTGTAAACGTAAGGAGATTACTGCCCGTAGCATAAATGTCAATATATTTTAAAGCGGTAGGCCTTAGCGGTACCTTGTAAGTAAGGGAGATGGTTTTCAGGCGCAGGTAGGAGCCGTCTTCGATCCACCGGTCCGAAAACCGGCTGTTGCCCATGGGATCTCCCCAGGCCGCTTTTGGTATAGTGGTGAGCTGGCCATCGGTTTTCCACCGGTTTAAGACGGCTGTGGTCTGATTGTAGTAGTTGTTTTCTGATTCCAGCTGGCGGCGCACATAATTATAGATGTCGTTCCCCTTGCTAAAAGTGGCCAGCAGGTCCAGGGTAAAGTTACGGTAGGTGAGCTGTGAATGAATGCCGCCAAAAAAATCAGGGTTGGGGTTGCCAATCACCTGCCGGTCATTTTCATCAATGATCTTGTCGCCATTGCGATCGGTAAAGATCATGTCGCCACCCCTGAAAGGCGTTAGCGAACCATCGGTGTTTTTATTGCTTAAACCCGCTGAGGCGGCTGCCGCATCGGTGGTATAAACGCCCCCTGTCTGGTAACCGTAAAATAAGCTGGGGTCATGCCCCTCACTGGTGATCAGCGTACCATCGGCAAAACGGGTATAGATGTTCCCGGAGGGCAATTGGGTGATGTGGGATTTGTATTTTGAGATATTAAAACCCAGTTGCCATTTCAGCTGTTGCTTATTAATAATGATCGTATTTACGTTGGCTTCAATGCCGGTTGTTTTCATGCCGCCACTGTTGGTAATAATGTAGTCCTGTCCGCTGATGGTGGGGCCGGGTTCGTAGAGGATCATCTTGCTGGTAACGTTTCGGTAACCATCGAGGGTGATGTTGAGACGCTCCTGAAACAGGGCGAGATCGATGCCGGCATTTAGTTTTGTAACCTGCTCCCATTGTAATTTTTCATCACTGATGCCGCCTCTTACCAGCCCGGATATTCCTAACAGATTTTGTGAGCTGTAATAGCTCCTTGCCGTATAGTTCCCAATATCATCATTACCCGTGGCGCCATAGGATAACCGGATTTTTGCGAGGTTAAAGGTTTTGCTGCCGGCCATAAAGTTTTCGGAAGATGGGATCCATGAAATACCGATTGCGGGAAAGAAAGCCAGGGGCCGGTCTGCTATTTTTATACCCGCCTGACCGGCTTTTCTGCCAAAGCGCGATGAGCCGTCTAATGCGCCATTAAACGTTATGAAATATTTATCTTTAAAACCATAGTCTGCATTCAGGTACGTGTTGAGCCAGGTAGCCGCTCCTAAAGAGCCGCCGATTTGCCGGAGGGTATTTAAACCATAACCCACGCTGGTGAGCTGGTCGGTGGCGGAATTAAAGCCCAGGCCATAATCCTGTTCGGTGCTGCTTTTGTTATACCGCACCCCAAGGGTAGCTGCAAGATCGTGAAGGTTATTGATATTTCTTTTGTAGCCGATACGGGTATCGTTAAAGATGTTAAATACTTTTATAACCTGTGCACCGGACCGGTTGTTTGCAGGAACCCCATTCATTAATGTGTCGCTGGCAATTCCTCTTTGGGGAATGAAGAAATTCTCCCTGATTTTTTGACTGGTTACAGCAATGGTTGTACCCAATGTAAGGTACCTGCTTAATAAATAATTAAAGCTGAGGGCGCCTACATAGCGGTAGCTGTTGTTTTCTCCCGTTGCGTTATTTATAATGGCTGCCGGGTTGCTGATGCCAAAGGTATCCCGTTCGGCAAGTTGCGGAGATTGAATTCCATTGTCGGATATATCGTTTGCCGCAAGGAACGGTGCTTTGATCAATGCGGTGAAAATGGGATTGGTGGACGGCGCTATGCCGGTGTTTCTTAATTTTTGTTCGTTCCGGAAGTAGCTTACATTGGCGCTTGCCGTAAGCCTTTTACTGAGGTTAAAGTCTGCATTGAACCGCATATTGTACCGGAGCAGCCCGGTATTTTTTAACGGCGATTTGTTGTTGGCGTATCCCATAGAAAGCGCATATTTGGCAATATTGTCGCCTCCGGTAATTTTTAAATAGGCGTTTTGCGTGTAAGTGTTGCGGAATACCTGGTCTTGCCAGGCGTTGTTGTTATGGGTTCTGTAATAGTCGGGCAGGGAAGGATTGTCGTTCATATAAGGCTGGCCGGCTATCTGCGCTGCAGACAGGCCTTTGGATTGAAGCATTTCAGCCAGGTAAGAGCGGTAGCCGGCTGCATCCAGCATGGGGGTTTTTTCGGGGGCAAAAGTCATACTCCCGTAAACGGATGCATCGATGGCGGTAGCTTCCTGCCTTGCTCTGGCGGTGGTTATAATAATGGCGCCATTGGCTGCTTTTGCACCGTAGGCGTAGGAGGCGTCCTTAACAAAGGTGATGTTGTCAATGTCTTTGAGGTCTATAAAGGAGAGGGGGTTGTTATAATAGCCGGTGGTTAACGGTGCACCGTACGTGCCATTATCATAGTAAACACCGTCTACTATAATCACCGGCTGGTTGGAGGCGTAGAGTGAAGTATAGCCGCGCAGGAATAAATTGGCGCCCGAATTGGGCGTTCCCGATCTCCGGATAGCGTTTAATCCTGCAATGCGGCCCTGGAGATAATTGTCGGGCGTTTCCAAACCCGCGGGCCAGGCGCCATTGGTTTCGATGGATTCAACGGCACCGGTTACCCGGCTTCTCCGTTTTATACCCGAAACTGTGGCAAGTTCATCATAGAAGCTGAAAGTGCTGCGGGGCTGCAGCTGAATCAGCATTTGATCTGCACCTTTAAGGGTTATTTCCTTGTCGTTGTAATTAGTCGCTTTCACCAGGATGGTTACGCTTTTGCCAGGTACGCCTATCGAAAAGTTCCCGGTACTGTCGGAAATGGCCGCCCCATAGTCCTTGTACATAATATTGGCCCCGTTTACCGGTTGTTTTGTAATGGCATTGATAACGGTACCTTTGATGATGACCGCATCTTTTTGCAGCGGAGTACTTTTGTTTTGTGCATGAACCATACCCGTTAATAGTAGCCATGCTGTCTGTGAAATGCTGAATATTTTTAGTGATTTTCTCATAATCTGAAAAAACAGGAATTAATAGTTGAGTTAATCTAAAACCGGTACAAACTTGAAATAATCCAACGTGATATTATAGGGTTTTCCCGAACCGGCTTTTGCGGGAGCCTGCAGTCGTATATATTTTGTGGCTGGGTTGTAAATATAAGTTTTGCCATCGGGCGTTCCGGAAGGATAGGAGAGCAGCCAGTTATAATCCGTGTTGGTATATTCTCCTATATATACTTCGGTATACGTGTTGGGTGGTAAGGGCGCTTCGGCATCAAACAGGAGGGAATCTGGGTAATCCGCCGGTCGTACCTGCACCCGCTGGCTTAAAGTGGAGTCGGATCCATAGGCATCATCGCCCTGGCCCGAAAGAACACGGTCGCTTAGTGCTACCCAGTACACTTTATACCTTACCGTGTAAAGGTCGTTGCTGAAATAGTTGATATAAAAATTAGCGCCGGAGGAGCCCAGGTTGGCATAAATATCATTAAAAGAAAGTCTGGTTTCCGGATTCATTCGTTGCCGGTAAAATATTTTGGCCAGTGCTTTTGAATCAGTTGTTGAAAAACCCATCGGGTTTTCGCCCTGTACATACACGGCTGGTATTTTTTCTGACAATGTTGCCGGTGCCGCATTTACAATGTAAACAATGCCGTTGCTTGCCTGTTGTGTTTGCTGGATGGCAGATGTGTTCAGTGTAATGTGAACGCCAAATTTTGAAAGCAAAATCGCCGGCAATTGGCTTGCCGTATAAACGCCTTTTATAGTAAGGTCTTTTACCACGCTCCAGGAGGCATTGCTATTAGCGGTATCAGCGCTTCTTGCATTAAAGTAGGGAAGCAGGGCCGTCTTTTCGGCAGTATATGCTGCGTTTGTTAACAGGATGTAGGTGTACAATGAATCCTCCTGTGCTATATCGTACACTTTGGTGCGATAGGTATTGATTTCGGTAATGCCGGTATTGGGTTTGTAAACCGGCTCCCCGGTTTGGGGGTTAATGCTGTCTAACTCTGCAAGGGCAGGATCCTGGGCAAGGTATTTGAGTGAAGCGATGTAGGCATTTTGTGCATAATCCTCTTTTTGCGTTTCAATAAACTCCCAGATATTGGGCAGGGGGGGCACTGCTTTGTCGATTATATGCAGTACTCCGTTTTTTACAGCGATATTGCTTTGTGTTAAAGCCGCATCCCCCCAATGTGCATGATCAAAAGCGACTCTTTTCCCATTCAGCATAGGCACGCGCAGCAAAGCGGATGCATCGCGCGTATAGTACGCCTTGCCCGAAATATGGTTCAAAAGAAAGGCTTTGAGCTGTGCCGGGTCCGATGTTATTGCAGAAGAAAGGCTGTTCATGGCAGCGTTGCCGGGCGCAAACACCGTGAGGTTTTTAGAGGCATTTAAAAGAGAGTCGAGTCCGGCTTTTAAAAGATACCCTGCAAATACAGACAGGTCGGGGGTTTTGTTGATCTGCTCCATCAGCGTTTCGTTTAATGCTGCGCTGGTTATGGCCGTATGATCTTCCCACTTTTTGCAAGAACCTGCAAAGAGGACGGCTACCATGACGGTTATTAACATATATTTTTTCATCTGTCTGCTTGTTGCTTTTGTCATTGAACTTGTTTAGTATTCGATATTGCCGTTTTTGCTAAACCGCGGACTGGTCTGGCTGGGCCAGTCTACCGGTATAAAGTGCACCATATCAAAGTTGCAATCGGCGTTGGCTCCGGATACCAGCTGAAACCTTATTTTATGCCTGCCGGTAGCTTTTACATCAACGATGCCCAGCATGCGGGCGGCGGTGGCGCCTGCTTTTTCAGTGGATATGGCCCACCACTTCCAGCCCACAGCGGCCAAACTGGCTTCCTGGGCCGGATCTACCGATGATATTTTTTTATGAAATTCGATCAATGCGCTGGTAAGCGGAACCGAGTCAAATAAGGCCTGTACCGCGCTCACCGTTGAGTTTTGCGTATAATAGCAGAACCAAACCTTGTATTTGCCTTTTACCAACAGGGGAGTGGTAAACTCGATCCAGCTATTGCCGGAGCAGGTGCCCAGGTTGTCGGTATTGGAAGAGGAGCGCCCCATTCCCATTTGCCAGTAATCGCCCAGGTATCCTTTTACTCCCGTACGGTATTTTAAGCAGCTTTTTTCCCATTTAATGTCTTTAAACGTGTTGTTGGTGGAGTCGCCGTAGTCAAACAGGTAGGTTTTTTTACGATAGATGGAAGAAAGGCGCGTGAGCTCCGGCTGTGTTGCGCAAAGATCCCAGTAAACGGGAAAGGGTTTTCTTATTTTAATGCTAAATCCGCCCAGCGCATTATGCAGTACCCCGTTTGTAGCGGAGCGGTCGCTGGTGGCTAAATCCAGTTCCACACCGGGTTCATTAACAGTGCCATCGATTGTTGTATAAGAATCATCGTTGATCAATACTTTATTATTTACAAACTTATCGGTGATTACTTCCAGCGGTACCAGTGTTTCCTGGGAATTGCTGGTTACGATATCTGCCAGGTATTTAATGTCGGGCAGTATATGGTAGGCCATATACAGATGGAGGCTGTCATCGGTTCTTTTTGGGTCGCCGGTATTGCAATATTTTGCTTTTAGCTGTTCATAGTTCAGGATGCTTGAGTCGATATAAACCTGGTCTTTTTGCGCGAGAACAGTGAGCCATACCTGCGCCCCGTTTTTATTTTTAGTGGTATTTAAGGTGTCATAGAACCCGGTTTCTTTTAATGCCTGTGTGAAAATGGAATAGCTGTTGTCCTGCTCAATAAGTTGTGCAAGAGTAAGCAATGACGGAGTCAGTACATGGTCAATGGCATGGATAACGCCGTTGCCCACAACGATATTGGGTTGTGTTATTTTTGCCTGCCGGTTAACTACATAGGAAGAAACGCCATCTGTATTTACAACGCTTGTAATCAGGTATTGACCAAAGTCGGTAATGGAGGAAAGCTTGCCATCGTTAAAGGAATTCGTTAAAACCGCATCTGACAGCAGGTGAAACTGCAGCATCTTTTGCAGGTCTTCCTTTTGCAGGTTGTCAACCGAAGCTAAATTGTTTGCCTTCAGATAGGCGTCAATCGCTTCGTTGGTGGGGGCAAAAAAGGTATAGGTTCCGTAAGTGTTGAGCGCCGTTTCATATCCTGCTTTGTCAATAATGGATATGAGTTTGGTAAACCGCCCAAGCGAATCTTTTTCGAGATAGTCCATTACATTGGGGTCATTGGTTGTGGTTTCTTTTATCTCGGCTTTTTTACAACCTGTTCCCCAGGCACAGGCTAAAAGTAAACTCGTAATGAGGCAGATGAACGTACAATTTTTCATTTTTTCGAGTTTTTTTATTGATAGAAAGGATTTTGAATTAATTGTTTGTTGGTTTGCAGCTCGTAGATGTAAATTGGAAAATAATGACTGTTATGATCCAGCATTTTTGCCTGCACCGTACGAACAGAGTTGGCTGGTACCAGGCTGGACGCAAAATCCTGCAGATAGGCTATATTTTGATAGTTGTTCTTTTTTGAGTATCGTAAAACATCGTACCAGCGCTTTCCTTCAAAGGCAAGTTCACGGGCACGCTCGTCCAGGATAAATAAGGAAAGCTGATCGGCGTTGGTTATATCCGGCGCATTGTTGGTAGATTCCGGCGCTCCGGCTCTTTGCCGGATGAGGGTTAACAGGTCCAGCGCTTCCTGACCCCGGCCCGGAACCTGCGCCAGTGCTTCGGCTTTCATCAGCAATACATCGGCATAGCGATAAAAGAACCAATGTGTGTAAGATCCATCGGCATTGATCATGTCCGTTGCGTTATGGCCAATGTATTTCCATATTACATTGTCCTGCGCCCGTACGGAAGCCCCATCAGACCGCAGGTCTAAAGCATTGGTGAAAAAATTTACTTCGGTCGTGTAAATCTGGTCCATGACTTTATTGGAGGCTTCGAACCTGCGGGTGCTTACGCCCAGCATGTTGTAAAACACATTGAGCTTTTGCTGATCAAATTCGATTTCGAAAATACTTTCTGCAGAATTGCCGTTGCGAAACAGGGTCGTGAACCAGGCCGTACTATTGGCGATCAGCCCGAATTTTTTGGAAAGGATCACTTTGTCACATGCGGCGATGGCTTCGGGATATTTCTCCATCCATAAATACACATCTGCCTGTATGGTATTGATCGTGTAGCGGGTTATACGTCCCTTGTCTGTGGCCTGGTTTCCATAGGAAAGCACCGCCATGGGCTCGGCTTCATTGAGGTCCTTTAATACCTGGTTGAATACATCCTGCTGGCTGCTTTTGGCTATTTGTACAATTTCTTCATCGCTGGAGGTGGAAATTAATTTCAGCGGTACGGCTCCGAAACTCCGCGCCAGGTAAAAATACATCAGGGCTCGGATGGTTTTGGCCTCCGCTATATAGCCGTTGAGGGTTGCCTGTGTAAAGGTTTTGTCTTTGTCGAGTACGGAGGGTGCATAATCAAGCACCGTATTACAGTAATTGATGATCTTGTAAACCGGGCGCCAGTCGGTAATGGTATTGGTAGCCTGCGTGTTTACGTTCATGATTTCGAGGTCTTCGGCCTTTGTTCCAAGAGCGGCCGTAATCATATCGCCCCGCAGCTCGCCCCAGGTAAACAGGGTTTCTGCAAGGCTCTTGCCGCCATCGGGGTCGCCCATTAAAGCGGCGTAACAGCCAATTACGGCGGCGCGCACCTGTTCCTTGGTTTGCCAGAAGTTGTTCCGGATAATACCATCGGAGGGCTTCAGGTCAAATTTTTTTGAGCATCCGCTGAACACGCCAATGACGATGATTATGATTGCAATTTGATGGATTCTGTTTAAACGCATAGCTGCTTTTTTATTCAGGATTAAAAGGAAGCGGTAAGCCCTAAGGTGAATAGCTTAACGGGCGGCGTCATCGAATTGTCGGTGGCCACCCTAAAGGGGTCGGAACCTCTTACACTTACTTCCGGATCCTGGCCGGTGTATTTTGTAAACGTTAATATATTTTCTGCCGTTATATAGGAGCTCAGGTTTTTTATATTAACCCTGTCGAGAAATGATTTTTTAAAGATATAGCGCAATGTAACGGTTCTGAAACGCAGGAAAGATCCATCCTCCACATAGCGCGATGAGCCCAGCCAGTTGTACCCCGATTGATAGAGCGCCCGGGGTATATCCGTAACATCGCCTTCTTTTCGCCAGCGGCGCAGTACAGCCGTGCTCTGGTTGTCGTAACCGTACATGTTGGTACTGTTCATTTCGGTGCCGTTAATGATCTGGTATCCTGTTCTGAAGTTAAAGAAAGTGGATAGCTTCCATTGTCCGCCATAACCCAAATTCAGCCCAAACCCCCCGGTAACGGATGGGTTGCTGTTTCCCAGGTATACGATGTCGCGGTAGTCGATGGTGCCATCGTGGTTCAGGTCTTCATACATGGCATCGCCGGGCTGGAATGTATAATCCACCGAGGGGTAATTGAACCGCATATATACCTGTTCGCCGTTGGGCCTTACGATCACATTGCCATTGGCATCCCGTGCCAGGGTGGCATCCTGGTCTTTATAAACGCCCTGGTATTTAAAGCCATAGAAGGAACCAAAGGGATTGTCTACCTGCATATAGGTTTTATAAACCCCGTTTGCAGTAATATTCCCTTTTTCGAGGGGATAGTATTCCGATATTTCGCGGATCATATTGATATTGCGGGCCAGGTTAAATGTAAAATCGACCTGCCAGGGGCCTTTTTTGTAGGGCTGCGTTTGCAATGTAATTTCCCAGCCCTGGTTATCCATGGTACCCACATTCATATTTACCGAATTGAAGCCGTTGATGGAGGCAATCTGCAGCCCGTTAAAGAACAGATCCTTCGTACGGTTGCGGTAAATTTCGGCGTCAATAAACAGGCGGTTTTTAAACATGGCCAGGCTGAAGCCGAGGTTGGTGCCCACAACGGTTTCCCATTTAAGGTTCCGCAGTTCCATATTGGAAGGGTATACGCCCGGTTCTCCCATAAAGCTCCAGTCGAAATTGTCGTACACATTATAGTAGCTATAGTCTCTTTTTGGCGCATTGCCGCTGCGGCCATAGCTGAGGCGCAGGCTCAGGTCGTCTATCTTTTTCACATTTGCCAGGAACTTTTCTCCCGAAATTCTCCAGCGGCCGGATACGGACGGAAACAAGCCATAGCGATTATTGGGCGCCAGCCGCGAAGTGACATCGCCCCGCAGGCCGGCATTGATAATATACTTGTCAAGATAGCTGTATTGCCCGTTGATGAGCGCGCTGGAGCTGGCTGTTTGTGTAGTGCCGGAGCTGAGTGAAGACTGTGTTCCGTTTACCCGTGATGGAATCGACGGATCCTGCAGGTCCGAGGAGGCGGTGTTGGAAGTACGTGCCTGGTAGGAAACGTTTTTGGCATCATAGGTCATCAAATTGACCAGTCCTACAAAATTGTGCCGGGTGTTTTTAAACTCCGGTGTCCACACCAGCGATGATTTTGTTTGAACATTAAAGTTGTCATTATCGCCGTCATAGGCCATGTTTACATTGGTATTGGTCCATTCCAGTCCGGTGGCAATCTGAGGCAGGAAGCTTTTGCTTTTGGTACTGCTGATATCAAATTGCACATCTACCGTAGCCGTAAGCCGCCGCGGTACAATCTGGTATTGCATATTAAATTTGGGCGTTACCCGTTCGGTTATTACTTTGTTTACTGCCGCCGCCGCCAGGGCAACGGGATTATAGGTTTTGCTGTACCGGCCCTGGATATTCGATTCGGGTGAAAAATAAACCGGGGTGAGGTTTCCAAATTCGTCAAACTGATAAATGCTCATATTGGGCATTTTTATATAGGCTACACTGCGCACGCCATCCGAGTAATTCCTGTTGTTGTCGGAGTGGGCATAGGAAAGGTCCGTCCGGATGCGGATCCGGTCGGATACGTTGTAGTCGAGGTTGATACGGCTGCTGATCCGTTTGAGATCGGTTCCCGTTGTAATCCCCTGCTGATCGAGGTAGCCCATGGAAACATAATACATAGCTTTTGAGCCGCCGCCGGTTAGCGATACATTATGATCCTGTGTATAACCCTTGCGGGAAATCGCATCCACCCAATTGGTATTATTGCTGTAGTTGTAATAATAATAAGGATCGTTGGGGTCGTACTTAAACTCGTTAACCGTTTGTGTGTTTAAGGGGATCCCGTTCCGGTTCATATAAGCTTCGGGCACCAGGCCGGAGTATTGCGCCCCGCTGAGCATGGGGATGGGTTTTGCTTTGGGAGAAAGGGAGCCTTTGAAGGTGTAGGAGATGTTGGGCCGGCCTCTTTGTCCGCGCTTGGTGGTAATCACCAGTACGCCGTTGGCGGCCCGGGATCCCCAGATGGCGGTGGCCGCTGCATCTTTGAGGATGGTGATCTCCCGGATGTCGGTTGGCGCAATATTGAGCAGCGAGGCATAGCCCTGCTCATCGGCTGTTCCAAAGTTAAAGTCGGACGGTATCTGTGTTTCGTAGGGCATGCCGTCTACTACAATTAGGGGGTCGTTAGAGGAGTTGATGGAGGAAGTACCCCGGATGCGGATTTGCAGGCCAGCGCCCGGATCGCCGGAGTTGGCCGCAATATCTACACCCGCAAGACGGCCCTGCAATGCCTGGTCAATGGAGGTGGCCTGCATTTCTTCCATGTCTTTGGCATTGATATGGGAAAGCGCCAGTGTTGAATTCCGGTCTGCGATAGGCAGCATGCCATTGTCCGACTTGTGGGTGGATACGATCACTACTTCATCCATATCCTTGGCACTGCTTTCCAGTTTTATGTTATAGATGCGGCGGGTGTTGATGGCCAGCTCTTCCTGGCTTTTATATCCAATGGCGGAGAAGGAAACCCGATGCTTTACATCATCAACGGTTAGTGAAAAATTACCGTCAATATCAGTGCTGGTTCCCCTTACGGTTCTCTTTTCGGCATCCGTTTCTGAAATGGATACATCCCTTAATGGCTGGCCGTTCCGGTCGGTTACCCTGCCCGTTAATACGATGGCATCCTGCGCATAGATGGCATTCCATTGCAAAAGAAGGATGCAACAAAAGCAGACCGTTATTATTTTTTTCATCACGATTCCCATAGCAAAATTTATAAGTATTACTGGTCGTTATATTTAAGGTAGTTGTCGATCAGGTGAATCACACAGCGATTGGAAAGATTATTGCTTTGCGCCATAATAACATGCGCAGCCCGTCCGTAGTCATCGAGGATGTTCATGGCGTCTTTGTTGTTTTCTACCCGAACTTTGAGGGTAGTGCCGATGCTGTTTTTGAGATAGGTATCGTACATCGCAGCATCCGTATTGCCGTCCGGCACCGCCGTATGCGTGGCCAGTATATGGTAGTATAAAAATTTGCGCACCTTCTCAACATCGGCTGGCGCCGAAGGTTTGAAGTTGGGTACGCCGGTGCTCACCGTTCCGGGAAGGAGGCCGTCTTTTACTGCCTGCCGGATGGCTGCATTGGTAGGAACAAAAAGGGTGCTATAGCCGGTAAGCCCCACGATCTGGTTGGTGGCTGAACTGAACACGCCGGCGGCATTTTGCATCAGCTGCCAAAAATAGTTAAAGTCGGATGTCGTAGCGGAGCCCAGGTTATCCAAATGGTAGCCGATGCCATTTTCGGAGTACAGCGGAATCTGATCAAGATAGTACACCGTGCCATTGGCGGCGGTTTTTATGCTGTCTACTGTTGCCACCAGCCCGGCATCTTCAAGCCCTGCCGTAACTATTTTATAGTTGTTGAACTTTATATATTCGCCTTCTCCATCGGCATCTCCGGATTTTACAATGGCGCTTCCGGAAAGATTGTCGGTTTCGGGTTTGTAGTTGCCAAAGAATACACAGGTCCGTATAATCCGGTCGAGCCGGTCGGGAACGCCATTGGTACTTCCCTTATACAAAAACTGCGATTGGTTCGAATTGTAGGTGAAGCCGGCGGCCAGGAAAACCGCATCGGGTACCAGAAAAATATTAACCGGTATATTGGATTTGGCAATCAAAAATTTTAACCCCGATGTATTAAATAGTCTTGTCATGAAGGTATACCGGGGGTTTAAATAGCCTTCGCTGTAAACCGTACTGAAGATATCGGCTTGTTCAATTTTATTGGTTCCATAGAAGATGCCATTGCTCAGGATCTTTTTTTCGATGATATCGGTATTCAGATCAAACCGCGCCGGCTCCGAAAATGTGTTTACCGTTGCCGCAAATTTGGAGGGCCATACCGCGGTGGGAAACATGTGGGCATTTAGAAAATCGGAAATAATACTTACAGGAACACTGTCAAGCGAGGCATAGTACTTTAACAACGTATTTTTTAAATAAGTATCGGTTGCCGTGTTGTTGGGGGCAAAGAGGGTCCAGCAGTCTTTCTGACCATCATTGTCGCCGATCTTTAAAAAGTTTTCATTATTGGGTGCATAGGCTAATAATGAAGAATATACTTTTACATATACCTGGTTGCCGCTGCCGGTTAGTACCTGGTACCTTCTGGTGGCGTCTTCGTTATAAATAAACTGTACCGTATTGTTGATGAACAGCCGGTTGAGTATGGCCCGGAAACTGCTGTACTCCGGCCGGGTTCTCAGGTACTCATCAATGCTCTGCAGCGGCGTAATAACTTTGTCTATTTCGTGGATCACGCCGTTTTCGGCCTGGATATCTGCTGTGACCACTTTTGCCTGGGCTACATTAAAGCCAGTATATTGGGAACCCGGGTAAAAATAGTTGTAGTCTGCGGCAGACAGGTTGGCTCTCGACATATAGTCATCCGTAAAATACGTCAGGTATTTATTATTGTAGTCGGAGGAAATATAATTGCCGGTGAGGGAGCCTGCGGTATTATTCCGGTTGGCAGCAATGGCTACAACCGGCCCGGTGGCCGAAGTGTCGTTATAAAAACCGGTATAATAGGCCGTCCTCCTTCTAAAAGCGATGGAGGGCGTCCACCCGGTATTGTTTTCACTGGCCTGGTAGTCATCCAGCCGGTCTTTTTGAAAGGCATTGTACACGAGCATGTACTGGACCATAGCCCGCGCCATGGATCCGTCAATGGCATCCGTACCATCAATTTTATGATCAGCCATGTAGGTTTCAAACGCAGCATCGTTGGGGGCGAAGAAGGTCCAGTAGCCGGCGCCGCTTTCCAGCGTTTCTTTATACCCGCTTTTGTCAATCAGCGCCAGCAGGTGTTTGAAATGGCCCTTGCCGGCCAGTTGCTGGTAAATGGGAGGGGGCAGGTTTTCAGGACGTCCGTAAAAGGCATCCCATTCCTTCTTTCTGCAGCTTACCGCCAGCAGCGCCGGAAGCAATAAAAACAGGAGCAGGTTTTTTGTTGTGGTCATATATGCGCTTAAAATGTAGTATAAATTGTAATCGATTGCAAAATGGTTGCAATAAAAACAGTCAATAACCGGCAGTCTTTTGGACAGGGGTCGGACCCGGAAATAATCAGATGTTAAATTGCCGTCAACGCCTTTGTTTCATCTGTTTGTTTTTTAACAACCGTTGCTGCGAATATAGTCTCACGAAAACAATAAACCGTCCTGTACTATCCTTGTTGCGCGTGTTTTTTTATGCAATCGTTTCCGTAAATTTTCAAAACTGCATGTCACTGGCCTATAACTATCGCAGTAATAGCCGTTATCTTTGAATCCTTGTATAAAATTCTTGCCATGAATCAATTTAAGCATTTAATTGTATTTCTGACGTTTTTAATGAGTGCCATTGCGATAGCTGCGCAAACCCTCCCTAAAAAAAAGCAGGTGTTGGAAGTTATGCGACTGACCAACCAGTACTTTATGAACAAATGGCCGGATCCGGGAAAATCGGTGATAACTAATAAGGAGCGCCCCAGCAATTTATGGACACGCGCTGTTTACTATGAAGGGTTGATGGCCCTGTATGCGATTGACCGTCAGAAAAAATATTATGACTATGCCGTTGATTGGGGGCAAAAGCACCAGTGGGGTCTATGGGGCGGTACAGCTACAAAGAATGCCGATAACCAATGCTGCGGGCAAACCTATATTGATCTATACCTGGTGGACAAAAAGGCGGAACGCATCCGGGATATAAAAGCCTGCATCGACCGGGTGATCGAAAATGATGGAAATGAGGCCTGGAGCTGGATTGACGCGATTCAAATGGGAATGCCGGTATTTGCCAAACTGGGCGTGGTGTATAAAGATCCTAAATATTTTGACAAGATGTATGCGCTGTATGCCTTTACAAAAGACAACCATGGTGGCAAGGGACTGTATAACCGGGAAGAGCATTTGTGGTGGCGCGATAAAGATTTTGTGCCGCCCTACAAAGAGCCCAATGGAGCAAATTGCTATTGGAGCCGGGGAAATGGTTGGGTATTTGCCGCACTGGTAAGGGTATTGGATATTTTACCAAAATCGAATCCGCATTATAAAGAGTACCTGCAGGATTTTACCGATATGGCGGCAGCGCTCTTAAAAGTTCAACAACCCGATGGGCTTTGGACGGCCAGCCTGCATGACCCCGGACATTATGGAGGCAAGGAGATCTCGGGCAGCTCCCTGTTTACATACGGCTTTGCCTGGGGGGTGCGAAAGGGAATCCTGAACCGCAGGCAATACCAGCCCGCGCTTATACGAGCCTGGAACGCCATGGTAAAAGACGCGGTACATAGCAACGGCTTCCTGGGTTATGTGCAGGGTACCGGCAAAGAACCAAAGGATGGTCAGCCGGTGGCTTACAACAGCAAGCCGGATTTTGAAGATTATGGATTGGGTTGCTTTTTACTGGCCGGGAGTGAAGTATACCGGCTGCGGTAACATCATTTTGAACTGACTGCTGAAGAATTACAGGGTATCAGCCAACAGCCGCCCGGCCCGAAATGATACCCTGCCGGTAGGCAATCAATAAAAGGGCCCTAAGTGTTATTGACGGGTGACTCGTTGTTGGCAGCTGTTCCGGGTTTCTCTGAATTGTTCTATATTTACCGTGGCGTTTGTGACTGTCCATTATTTTACCAGGCAAATTTTTTTGCAACCACGGACCGGCACCGTTAAAGACGGAATTTGATCATCATGAATTTTAGAAATGGATTGCTGCTCCTGTTGTTGCTGGCTGTACGGCCGGTTGCCGGGCAGCAGGATACAAAGGGGCAGTGGCAATCGCCGCATACTATGGAAGCATTGAGTGCCGCACCGGTAGCACTGATTCCCTTTCCGCAGGAAGTACTGTGGACGGGGAAATTCCTGAAATTACAGCAGGGTATGATCATCGAAGTACAGGGCGCAGTGAACGGCCTGGCAGGTGATGCCGTTCGCTCCTTAAAGGAGTTGTTGCAGCAATACGGGATACAGGCCGGCAAAAACCGGAAAAGCACTATTCCCCGTATCCTGTTTGAGCAAAAAAAGCAACCGGTAGGGGAAGGATACCAGTTGGAGGTGATGCCTGCTGTTATTAAGATCGGTGCCAATGACGCTGCGGGGTTTTATTACGGAGTGCAAACCCTCCGGCAATTGCTGGCACAGAAGACCAGGAACAATACCTTGTATGGATGTATCATCAGGGATTGGCCGGCATTTGGGTTGCGCGGCTTTATGCACGATAACGGACGCAATTTTCAGCCGGTGGCCCGGTTAAAAGCCCAGTTGGAAAGGCTTTCCTGGTATAAGTTCAATACCTTTCACTGGCATTTAACGGATAACCCGGCATGGCGGCCGGAAAGCAGGGTATACCCGCTGCTGAATAACCCGGCAAACCGGAAGCCCGGCCGGGATCCGGACAGCACCTATTCGTTTGATGATATAAGAGATCTTATAGCCTTTGCCAAAAAGCGGTCGATCCGGATTATACCCGAGCTGGACATGCCCGGCCATAGCCGGTATTTTGAACCTAGTTTTGGATTTAAAATGGAAAGCGAGCGGGGCATGGAAGTGCTCGAAAAACTGATCGATGAATTTTGCGCGCAGATTCCTGCAGAAGATTGTCCGGTGATCCATATCGGTTCGGATGAAGTGGGGATCCCCAACCCTGCGGTGTTTATCAGGCGGATGACGGACCGGGTCAAACGTAATGGACGGCAGGTAATGGTCTGGAACCCCGGGTTGCCGCCGGAGCCGGGTACGATCGAACAACATTGGCGGGATGATGGCAGCGCCGGCATCCGGAACAGCGGTAATCCTGTTGTGGATTCTTATTCCGGCTATCTGAATTATTTTGATGCCTATAGTCTGATACAACGTTATTTTTTTCAGCAGATCTGTAGCCGGCCCCGGGGCGATAGCCTGGCATGGGGAGGGATCGTATGTTGCTGGCCCGATGTGCGGGTAGATGATAAGAGCAGGATCCTGTTGCACAATCCTGTATGGCCGGGCGCTATTACCTATAGTGAGGCCGCCTGGTGCGGCAGGCCGGGTTACAACAGCAGGTACATGGATTGGCTTCCGCTTCCGGGTACGCCTGCCAGCGGGTACTTCCGGGAGTTTGAGCGCCGCATGTTCCGGCACCGTTCACTGTTTTTTGCAAAGGACCCGTTTCCTTATACGGCAATGGGAGATATGGAGTGGACAATGACCGGACCTTTTTACCGCAATGATACCGACTCCATAAGCCGGGCTTTTGCGCCGGAGCAAAGCGCCGGTCGGAAAGAAGGTGCTCCTGCCACTCTTGTAGCCGGAGGTGTCTTTCGTTTTGGCGATATGCTGGGGGCTAAAACACTCCGGAAGCCGGCAGTAGAAACCATTTACCTGACCGGGTATGTATTTGCTAAAACAGCCCGGCAGATACATGCCATAACAGGTTTTGAAACGGCTGCCCGCAGCAACCGGCGCAGTGGCGGCATTCCGCAGAACAGAAAATGGGATGCAAACGGCGGCGCTATTTTTATCAATGATATCGGATTGCCCGGCCCGGTCTGGAACAACCCCGGAGGAAACCGGTATCTTAAAGCTACCTGGGCAACTCCGGCCAATGAGATCCCGTTTACCGATGAAGAGTTTTTTTGGAGCCGCCCACCGGCAGTCATGGCATTGAAAAAGGGCTGGAACAAGATTGTGGTACGGGTACCCCGCGCCTACGCAGAGCAGAACTGGAGCTTTGCTTTTGTGCCCGTTAAAAAAAACCGGGATGACAACTGGGAGCGGGACCCTTCAGTACAGGTTTGTGCCGCAGCTAAATAGAATCCCGTAGCCTGCTGCTGAAATAAATAGCAGAAGTCATTAAAAAAATTCCAAAACTTATTTTATATTGCGGCCCCTTCTCATTTTCGGGATGTAGCGCAGCCCGGTAGCGCGCGTCGTTCGGGACGACGAGGCCGCAGGTTCGAATCCTGTCATCCCGACTTTAAGCATTGATTTTCAATGCTTGTAAAGAAAGGCGGCAAACAGGTTGTAATTTTACACTTATTTGCTGCCTTTTTTGTTTCCGGTAAACATTAAGCTCCCGCATTCCGTAACCATTCAGAAAATTGCGGAGCGAGATTTTCAATTGCTTGGTCCGGTGGCAAAAACTTTGACTACCGTTGCCCTTCCACTCTATAATACACCTATTTATGAATTTAATATGCGCTAACCAAAACTATTCTACTTCTTCACTTAAAATAGTGTTTTATAGAACGACAGCAACTTGCCGTTTTCAGTAATCCCTTCTGCTTTAATTGCAAATTTTATCGTGCTATCAGTTTTATAAAAATGAATAGGAATAAAATGAACCCGGTTAGATGTTGCGGCCCGGGAATTCCAGTATAATGTTATCCTCCTGTCTGCAGGACCGGCTGTATCCTTGTGCAGGTATACCGGGTTATAAAACTCAAGCGCTTTTGAATACCCCTCCATATATTCAATATCATACGCGTTGCCGGCAGCCTTAAAATCCCGGCCCTTATTTGTATAAATGGCCACTGCGGGAATGGACTTGCGACCTGGAGATTCAATGTCAAAGCCTTGTACGATTTTAATAATAGCAACGTCTCCAAGACTAACAGAAAATAGTTGTTTATACTCGAGTACCGGAACTTCATTCAAATAAAGCGCCGGCTCAACAAGTTCTCCATTTAAGTTCTTCGTTTTTATATGGTATTCATTTTTTTCGTCAATATCAACTCTTATCATTGGTTGCCGCATTCTTAAATAGTCAAGAAGGTTTCCCTTCGGTGATCTAAGATCGGTTAGGTCAAACACCGCTCCATAAAGATCTCTGAAGCGGCCGGTAGCATATCGTCGCAGCAGCATTTGAGCCCGATCTTTTGTTTTGGTACTAACAACTATATTTTCCATAAATCCCTTAGCGTATACCAGGCTGTCAAAAGGAGACTTATTCATTTTTTCGGACAAACGGTTGATGGATTTTATACGCGGGTATTTTATTTCCAGGGTATCTTTATTTCCGGAGTTTAAAACTACATCTATAGCCCCTCCCTTTTTTGTAACCGGACTAAATAGGAGCCGGGTTGGTCCCAAAAATTCAAACCCGTTTAACCGGAATGCGCCGGCAGTATCGGTGCTAAATACTGTTGTTTTGGTGGAACTGTCTTCTTCAGAAATGGCCAACAGGTTAATGGGCTTGTTTATGTATGGCCTGGATGTTTCTTTATAAAAAATGGTTCCGGATAAGTTATTTGATACTTTCCGGTTCAAGGTCGCTTCTTTTTTAAATTAGTTTTTTATCTATGGCGATTCTTACCATTACGGCGGTATTTTTAGCATCCAGTTTCAGTAACAGATTTTTTCGGTAGCTTTTGATGGTTTCAGGGCTCAGGAAGATGCGTTCGGCAATTTCTCCATTCGTTAGTCCTTCAGCCACCAGTTTGAGCATTTCCCGTTCGCGTTGACTGAGCCAGATATGGGTTTCTTTTGGACGCTTCATCATTACATTGATTTCATGACAAAGAAAGATCTCGCCATCAGCCACTGCCTGTATTCCAGCCAATACTTCTTCGGCCATGGCATTTTTGATCAGGTAGCGGGGAGCGCCTGTTTTAACCGAAAAATATTCCTATGACTCGGGAGATAGGCCCGTTTCCGGCGTGTGGAGCTATTCCGATGGAGATGTCAGCGTTCAATACCTTTATGGTAAAAACACGGTAACAGAGATGACCATTAATCAAGAGGGAGAACAGGTCGGTCACAATACCTATACGTTCGACAGCAAGGATGAGAATATCATAAAAACGGTAATCACTGGTGGAGGGTTTCTCCAAAGTGCGCTCGAATATGGAGATTATGACGATAAGCATTTTCGTTTGACCAACTATCCCTGGAAGTGGAAAACAAGTTCAATCAGCAATGCGAGAGCCCAAAAGTTAACAGCAATGGGAGTGGAGGTAGGTGCCATATCGCTGGATCAGATTTGGAAATACACTTATAATGATTCCGGCTATCCGGTAAAAGCAGAAATTTATAACAGGGGGTCTGATGTTTTGGCTGAAACCCGCGAATACATTTACAAAAAAGCCAACTAAATTTTTTTTACTCGCGGCTGAACTGCAATGCCCCAGATCTAAAAGATCGGAGTTGTGCTGCGATGCATTTATCGCAAACGCCACGCGTGTTGGAATACCGGCTCTGGTAGGTGCCGCGTAAACACGGGGCATCCCGCCGGGCGTATGAGCTTCAAGTTAGAAACGGGGCTGTTACCATGAAAGATAGTACGGGTAAGCCTTTCAGGCCGAATAAATTTCATCTTTTAAAAGGCAAACAGGCGCAGCGCGCCGTTGACCCTTATAACTATGAGCGCCCAAAAACTCCCGTAGCCGCAGCGCGGCAGTAATTTCGTACGCCGGGCTTGTACTACCCGCAATGATTACCGGCGCTGCGCTGCAGCCCCAAGGGACAAAAATTAGCCTGCCAAAGAGTCATTCAGGTAAACATCGCAAACAACAGTTCCTAAGTAAGATCTTTACCAGATATCTTTAATGCATAAGCATGCTCGCAAGGCTTATGACCAGGGAGGTTAACCTTTAGCCCTTCTTCATCTCTCTTAAATGTTACCTTGCCGGCGCCTAATAGTTCAATATTTTCGATGATGCCAGGCTTTTGGCTACCCGTAGTTGATAACGGTTTTATGACGATTTGCGCTCCGCTTTCGGGCCAGCCCATAAAAAATGCATAAAGGGTATTGCCTTTCTTTGTAAAACGGACATCTTCAAAGGTGAGCTGTTTTCGGCTGCTTTCGTTAAACTTGGCCTCCCTATCATTTTTGACCGCTGGCGGTTGTGGCCCGGTTCCAAAGATTTTCCAGGGCCTTGTGTCGTAAATTGCTTCGCTGTTGATCTTCATCCATTGTGTAATGCCATCCAGCACCTTCAGTTCATCGCTATCCAGCATACCGCTGGCAGGTAGGGGAAAATTCAGCATCAGGTTGCCATTGCGGCTTACAATGTCAACAAGCAGGTCAATCACTGTTTTGGCAGATTTGTAGTGGCCAACCCGGTCTTTATTGTAATGCCAGTCTCCAATGCAGGTGTCGGTTTGCCAGGGCTGGGGCCAGATGTTGTCTACTACACCCCGTTCTACGTCAAATACACAAATGCCCGATGCAGCATCTGAAGCGCGCTTACTGGTATAAACCGCCTCTGTTTTTTTGCCGGTTGCTTTTTTGTTGTAATGATGTGCCAGCAGGTTGTACCCATGCTGCTGAAACGGAAGCTGCCCGTCGCTGTATAACAGGTCGGGTTCGTATTGGTCTACAAGGTCTTTGATCCGCTCATACCAGTGCTGCTTCCAGGCTTCGCTGATGCCTTCTTCTGTCCAGGTCAGGTCTGTATACACTTCTTTGGAATCGCCGTATAGCGAGTCGAATGCACCACCGGCGCCATCGTAGCCCACGCCGGCCAGCGGCCCCTCCTTGTCACTGCCCTTGCTTACGGAGAACCATTTGGGTGTGATCCATAAATGATCGCTGATCCCGAACTTTAAGTCCTGTTTTTTTGCAGCCTTTTTAAACAGGCCGACAATATCCTTTTTGGGCCCCATCTGTACCGAGTTCCATGGATTGTGCCTGGAGTTCCACAGGTCAAAGTTATCATGATGCACACCCATCGTCATAAAATACCGCGCCCCTGCATTTTTATACAGGCCCATCAGGTAGTCGGCATCAAAGGCTTCGGCTTTCCAGTTTTTAATAGTGTCCTTGTAACCAAATTTTGACGGATGACCGTAGTGTGCTACGTGGTGCTTATATTGTTTGCTGCCCTGCATATACATACTCCGGGCATACCAGTCTCCGGCTTCGATGGCCGATTGCGGACCCCAATGCGCCCAGATGCCAAACTTCGCATTGCGAAACCAATCGGGTATGGTATATCTCTTTAGAGACGCCAGTGTTGGCATAAACGGCCCCGGACGTTTGGTAAGGCAGGCCGGCAATATGGATGGATTAAGGTACATCGCCGGAACGGCAGTTAGCATTGACTTGAGTAAAGCTCTTCTTGTTATGGACATAGCATTTATTTGTTAGTTGTTTTCAGGCAAATGCTGCCTATGCAAAGTAACATTGGTTTGGGTTCTGCGTATTGCAGAAATCCGGCTTTTTATTATACAAATCCGATTTTTAGCGGGATTACTAAGTTGTGAATGATATCGATATAGTGCTATTTTTTGCAGATTAACGACTATATTATTAAATCAACGCTGTTTATTTTTGGTTTCTGAGAAGCTGTTTAAAAACAGAATGATTAAAAACCATTAAGGCATTAAGAATAGTTTAGTAGCCGCAGTTCTTAATGAATCTTAACTTCTTAATGGTTTTTGAGGACCTTAATGTCTGTTATACGGAATTTCAATTGTGAAAATCTAAACTGTTTCTTAGAAGCTGTTGACGATGCGGCGCGATTGATGAAGTGCTATGCTTGTTTCATTTTTCTGAATTTTAAAACGATGGCTGCCGGGCAAGGTGCTCGTTTTTAATACACTCAAAACTTTCGCACTAAACACTGTTAATTATGAAAAGAAAAAATTTTTTGCAGCAGACCGGTATGATGGCATTGGGCGCGGCTATTTTTCCTAAAGACGTGCTGGCGGGTACCCAGGGTGCTCAACAAATGTTTGAGGTGGATCATTCCGCATTGCTGGCACGCGCGGCCATCCGGTACTTCCGGCCGGTAAGCTCGAACGATGAAGGTTTGCCGATCGGCAACGGTCAAATGGGTACCTTCGTATGGACCGAAAAATCCGATACTACCGATGGCGCCAAAATCATGTATCAAATCAACCGGAATGATACCTTCGGCATGGACCGGACGCATAAGCATTATGACCCCAAAGTTCTTTCCGGACAAAATGTTGAAACGACCGATAATGCATTGTCCCTGTGCCGCGTTGGCATCTGTGTAGAAAAAGCTGCTTTCCGCTCTCAGGTACAAAATACAAAAGAAGGTACTATCTCCTTTGAGTACAAAGGGGATTCGGGCCTGAACGATATGATGATGTATTTGCCGTTATATGCGGCAAATCAGATGGAGTTAACGGATGCTTACCTGGGTATGTACCGAAGGATGTTGCCGGATTGTGAAGTTGCGGCCCGGCAGCGATGGGGCGTTACAAAGGGCGCGTTTGTGCCTGAGGCGGTGGGCCCCAGCGGCCCGGTGATTCTTTCAGACCAGGCGGCTCCAATGGTGCGCGAGGTGTTAGCGGGCAAACGTACCCGGGCCTCTTTGCCTCCTGAAGTAATCCTGGAATGCCTTTCGGAAACAACACTGGATTGGATCAACCCGAAATACGGAAGTGTGCGTAATGATCATTTCTCCTATTTATCGCATATCCTTTCATCGGGTGCCCAGCTTGCTATGCAATTTTATTGGCGGTATCAAATGACCGGGGACATAAATTGGTTGCGCGAATCTGCATACCCTATGATGAAGAGTATGGTTGATTTTTACCAGGACTATGCTCAAAAGGGAGCGGATGGTTATTTTCATATTCTTCCGGCAAACGTGCACGAATCTTATTGGGGAGTTAAGGATGGCATTGTAGACCTGGCAGCTATACGGTCGCTCACTCCCAAAGTGATTGCCTGCTCTAAAATTTTAGGGGTGGATGCGGATCATCGCAAGGGTTGGGAGGAGTTTGTCCGGAAAATAGCGGCCTACCCGGCGGGCAATGCCCCGGATGTGGTGCGCCTGCAAACTCCGGAGGATGGGCCGGGGCCACGCGGAGCAAGTATTCCCCTGTTTCCGGCAGGAACTTTTGGCGCCGGATATGCCTTGTCCTGCGTTGGGCGGCAGAACGTAGATCCCGTCTGGATGTGGCCCTTATACCCGTTTGAAGACGTTTCACTGGTTCGGGGGCGTTTTACCGGGATGCCTGAAGAAAAAGCGGATTTTCAAAAAATGCAGCTTACCTATGCGAACCTTCCTCCAACCTTTTACGGATTTCCCTGGCCATCGTATGCTCCTCGTTTGGGCCTCGCGGATGAAGTACGCAAACTGTTGCCGCTTTATGTGGCTACCATTCAGCAGACTCCCAACGGCTTACAACGGAGCTGGGGACAGGCCAACCTGGGCTTGTCGGCCGAGGCGCTTCAAAGTGCATTGATGCAAAGTGTGGATGGCACGATCATTATAGCGCCGGCATGGCCGGCCGAATGGCGGGCGGACTTTACCCTCCTGGCGCGGGGCGGTTTTTTGGTATCGGCCTCCCTCGAAAAAGGAGCGCCGCGGTGTGTTCAGATCGAAAGTACTTTTGGGAAGGATTGCCGTTTGCTGAATCCCTGGTTTCCTGCCCCGGCTTTTTTGATAGCTGCGGGGAAGACGCCTAAAAAATCAAACAAACAAATTATTGAGTTTTCCCTTGAACCGGGAGAAAAGGTATTATTGGTTAAAGATCCGGAAAAGATGCCACAGCTCCCTATTAAAATAAAACCCGGTTCCGGCCCGGCCGTAAAAACACTTGAGGTAATAAATGCCAAAGGGCAACCGGTTAAAAGGCAGTTGGGGAAAGCCTGAGATCAGGATTTTGAACTAAAACCGGCACCGTCATTGGTCATACAAAAACCAATGGCGGTGCTTTTTATTATTGAGGGGAGAACAACGTTTCTACCTGTTAAATTGTTGTCCACTGTTCAAATCTTTCAGCTCAAAGCTCCTGATGACCCCGATTCCGGCAAAGTTAATATCAATACCGGTAACCGTACCAAGGGAGAGGGTATAGTCCGTTTTGTAAACCAGCTTGTCATTTAGAAAAAGGCTCGCTTTCTTATTTTGTACCCGCAATTTTATAACGCCGCCGTTTGAAAGATCGGCGCCAAGCGACCGCAGGTCCGATCGGTCGCCGGTTAAATAAATATCTGAAAACCGAAGGCGTGCCCAGGCTACACAACCGGGCTTGATGATTTCTGCAATATGTTTGGATCTTTCTCCAAAAACCTCGATGTTTACCTGGGAGCATCGGACTCCCGGCCGCAATTTCGATGTTTTGATAAGGGCGGTTAACTCAAAGTTGTCTCCGCTGATACCGGACTTTTTTGTATTTACAAAATGTACAAAAAATGTTCTGTTGGTATCTACACCCGAATGAAACAACCCGATGGGATTTACTGTAAGGTCCCTGGCGCTGTCAGCGCTGAATTCCGTAACCGGGTAAACCCGTGTTGTATCGTGCTTCATCACTGCGGTAGCATTCCATCCGTTTGTTTTCAATAAAATGGTAGCCGTATCTAATGAAATGCCCTTGTATTTTAATATTGCATAATAGGTTCCCGGTAGTTCATAGTAATAAGTAAATGTTTTATTGACCGGAGCGCTTTTCTCCGATCTTCCATCATCAAAATTTACGATGAAGCCGGATGTGTCACCGCTAAACTCCGTGGGCAGCCGGATCATAAATTCTGCTGAATGAGGGTTTCCGCCCTCCGGATTTTTGCAGATCAGTTCGATACCATGCAGGTCCAATACAGGACTATTTTTGGGTTTTGCAATTTGTAAGAATAACAGGAATGCCGCAATTACCAGTAAAATGGCAAGGACCCCATATTTTTTAATCCTGTTTTTACGGGACGGTTTTTTTAAAACAGGCAGATTTATAAATGTTGTATCGGCAACGATCACTGTTTCTCCATCGCCGGCGGGGATGATATTGCCCGGATCCGATACAAAATGATCCCAATCCCCAAACCCCGCGTACTTTGCCAGGGCATCCCGGGTTGCTTTCTGGGGATAGTATCTTTCGGTTGTTTTTACTTTGCCAAAAATACGTTTTAGCGTACTGGAGCTTATTTGAACCGATGTATTCCGGTAAAGCAAGCCGCTGAGTTTTACATAATCGCTGTTGGACCAGGCCCCAATATCGGGATTACCCATTTTTTCACTTATGAGCTCACAACACCGGTCTAAATACTGATAGGATTGTCTGATTTTATATTGTTCATTCTCTGCAGCCATCCAGGCGTAAATCGTTTATTTTCAATCAATAAAGTTGTTCATAGTTTTGCTTATTTATTGAATAGACAAAAACTTGAAATTTCAACCCATGCAAATATAAATTTAATGTTTTGAACACATCCAAAACTTTCGCACTTCACATTATTAAAAAACGATTGTATGCAAAGGAGATTTGTTTATTGTTTCTTCATGACGCTATTTCTTGCCACCGGAGCGTTGGCCCAGCAAACAGAAATACGGGGCAACGTTGTCGATTCGGCCACAAACGAGCCGGTGGCGGGGGCCAGTATTACGGTTTCGCAAACAGGCTATGGTACTACCTCCGATAACAGCGGGCGCTTTTTACTAAAGGCGCCGGCGGGCACAAAATGGATCCAGGTTTCGTTTCTGAATTACGAAACCAGGACGGTGCCGGTTGAGAATGCCCCATCACCACTGGTTATAAAACTTTTAAGGGACGACAAGAGTCTGGATGAGGTCGTTGTGGTAGGATATGGCACACAAAAGAAAAGGGATCTGACGGGCGCCGTATCCACCGTCAGTGCAAAAGACGTGGGGGGACGGCAAACCGTACAGGTATCGGAAGCGCTCCAGGGCGCTATCGCCGGCGTATCGGTTACACGCAACAGTGCCGCACCGGGTGGAGGCGCCACTATTAACATCCGGGGCATCACCACCATCGGCGCCAATAGCCCCCTGATAATAGTGGATGGGGTGCCCGCAGCAAGTATCGACCTGGTGAACCCCAATGATGTCGAAAGTCTTTCTGTCTTAAAAGATGCTTCCTCCGCCGCTATTTACGGATCCCGGGGCGCAGCCGGTGTTATCCTGATTACCACAAAGCGGGGCAAAACCGGTCAGGCCAGTCTGGACTATAATTATGAATATGGCGTACAGCAGCCAACGGCCCTGCCGGAGTATGTAGGGGTGCAGGACTATTTCCGGTATTACAACGAGTCGCTGGTAAATGCAGGCGGCAACCCGCTGCGTTCAGAGGATTATATCAACAGCTACCTGGATAGTAACCGGGTAAACCCCGACAAATTCCCCAATACGGATTGGCAAAAAGCAATACTAAGACCCACGGCGCCCCGGGTACGGCACGACCTTGTTTTTACGGCCGGTACGGAAAAACTGAAAACAAAAGCCTCCTTCGGCTATCAGAAAACAGGCGCGTTTTACGACAATTATGATTATGAGCGTTTCCAGATCCGGATAAACAATGATCTGCAGATCAATAAAAAACTGGCGGCGAACCTGGACATGGCCTTCAGGCGAACCAACAGTGATGCAACCTTGTATAACCCGATTTCCGACAGCCGGGTTTATCCTGCCTGGTATGATGATTACTACGATGACGGCCGCTTTGCTCCGGGTAAAGACGGAACAAATCCGGTAGCCCAGGTGCTCAATGGCGGAACAAGACGCGAACGTCTGAATCAGCTATCCGGCCGCTTTGGCCTGCAGTTTAAGCCCCTGCAGGGACTTACGGTCAGCGGCATGATAGCGCCCATCTATGATTTTGATAAAAGAAAAGATTTTAGTAAACCGCTTAGTTATACCGATAAGAATGACCCGTCCCGTATTATTGGACGGAGCGCTACCCCAAGAGCGGTTCTTACGGAATCGAGGAATGAGAACTTTACATTGAACGGGCAGTTCCTTATCAACTATAACAGGGAGATCGGTCAGGGGCATACGATTGATGTACTTGCTGGGTATGAGGAAAATTATAATCAGTATGAAACGATGGGGGCCGCAAGAACCGGTTTTCCGTTGCTGGATTATCCGTATCTCAATTCGGGATCAAAAGAAATTATGGAAAATTCGGGCAGCGCAAGGGAATATACGCTGCGGTCCTTCTTTGGGCGGTTGCAATACAATTTTCAGGACAAATACTATGTGCAGGGAAACCTTCGTGCTGATCAGTCATCCCGGTTTGCAGCTTCCTATCGCAATGCGGTATTTCCTTCCGTTTCTGCCGGATGGACGGTATCCCGTGAGGCATTTATGAAAGATATTGCCTGGCTCGATTTTTTAAAGATCCGGGGATCCTGGGGTGAAGCGGGCAACGAGCGGTTAACGGACGGCCCGCCCAATTATAACCAGGTGTATTATCCTTACCAGGCAACACTCGATTTTACCAATGCCCTGTTTTATCAAAACGGAGCCGTTATTCCGCTTTCCGGAGCCGGTCAGCAAACCTATGCCATCCATGATATCTCCTGGGAAACAACCCGCTCGGCCAATATCGGACTGGATGCTGCCTTTTTAAATAACCGCCTGAGCCTGGTGGCCGAGTATTACAATAAAAAGACGATTGATATTTTGCTGCCTTTGGATATTCCGCTCTATGTAGGTTATGAAAGGCCTAACCAGAACGCCGGCGTTTTAAACGTGAAGGGGTGGGAGGCCGAGTTGTCGTGGAGAGACCATATCGGCAGGTTCAACTATACCGCGGGCGTTAACCTCTCCGATGCAAAATCAAAGATCGGGGACCTCAAGGGTACGCAATTCCTGGGCGATCAGGTAATCCGTTCCGGTAGTGAATACAATGAATGGTTTGGGTACCGCACAAAGGGTTTGTTCCAGACTGCGGAGGAAGTGGCAAATGCACCGGTTCATAACAACAATATTAAACCCGGCGACATAAAATATGTGGATATAAACCAGGATGGCCGCATAACACCGGATGACCGCGTGCTGCTGGGCGGCGCCTTGCCAAGATACCAGTATGGCGGTTATATGCGTGGCGACTATAATGGTTTTGATATGAATATTGCGTTTCAGGGGGTTGGTAAGCAGCTGTCGCGTATGAATGCTGATGTGATCCGGCCTTTTGCAGCAGGTTTTGGAAATTTCCCGGTAGACATGGTTGGGAAGTTCTGGAGTACGAATAATACAGCGGAACAAAATGCGCAGGCCATTTATCCCCGGCTTGTATCAGCAGTAGAGCTTAATAATAACAATTACCTCTTGTCTGATCACTGGCTGATGAACGGCGCTTATTTCCGGTTAAAAAATATAACCCTGGGTTATACACTCCGGCAGCAATTTTTAAAGAGGGCCGGCGTACAGCGTTTGCGGTTTTATGTGGCTGTTAACGACCTGTTTGCTCTAAGCAAATTTCCAAAATACGTAGACCCGGAGTCCGGCAACTCGGCTTATCCGATTGTAAGAACCTGGATGGTTGGCGCTTCAATAAGATTCTGATCCGTATTTAATCTGCTATTAAAAAAAATAATTATGAACAAAATATTTCTGGCGTTAGTATTGCTGGCAGGACTGGGAGGGTGTAAAAAACTGGATCTAACGGATCCCACCGGCCCCTCAACCGGTAATTTTTATAATAACCAAACGGAATTGGAACTGGCCGTAAATGATCTTTACCGGCTCGACTTTTGGGGCAATGACAACCGGTTCTTCGGCGATGATAACATCTACCGGGCCAACGGCAATGCAGTTGTAAGCGGTACAATGACCTCAGAAGATGCATCGGTAAAAACATACTGGCTCAATGCCTACAAAGCGATCGCGCGCGTCAACTCTTTTATAGCGCATAAGGATAAAGCCGCTGAAAATACACCGGAAAATATCATCACAAAGTATGAGGCGGAGATGCGGTTGATACGTGCCTATCAGTATGCAAAGCTGGTGACCCATTTTGGCGATGTGCCGCTTTTAACGGAACCCATCGAGCTGGGTCAGGCCTATGGTATTAAAAGGACCGGCAAAGAGGCAGTGCTGGACTTTATCTTTAGCGAGCTCGATTTTTCGGCCGCCAACCTGCCTGCGTCCTATGCGGCGTCCGCAGTAAGAAGACTTACAAAAGGCGTTGCCTTTGCCATCAAGGCCCGCACGGCCCTGTACATGCAAAAATGGGACGTGGCCAAAGCTGCGGCGGATTCGGTAATCCAACTTGCCAATGCAGGGGTTTATACACTGCATCCCGATTATGCGCAATTGTTTTTAAAGGAAGGGGAGCTGAGCAAGGAGATCATCTGGTCCATTCCGAAAGATGAAAAGCAAAAGGTTTTTAATGGTCCGGAAGGATGGGTAAAGGAATATATCAGCAGGAATGCCGGTGGCTACGGGGCTTATTTTCCCTCCTGGGATATTATGGATGCCTATGAGTGCACCGATGGAAAACCGATTGATGAATCGCCGCTGTACGACCGGAAAAATCCTTTTAAAAAACGCGATCCCCGCCTTACCGCCTCGATCGTTGAGTTTGGCACGCCCTGGCTGGGATTTTCATACCAACCCAATCCGGATTCTACAAAAGTTTGGAGCTACAAAAGTAATAGCCTCGTAAATAACAATGATTGTAAAAGGGTGGCGGCTTTTGCCAGCTTTACCGGTTTGCTGTGGAAGAAAGGCATTGATCAAAGCTGGGCCGACAGGCTGCTTGAAGATAACGATGCGATTGTTTTCCGTTTGGCGGAGATCTATCTTATTTATGCCGAAGCCAAAATTGAGTTGAACGAGGTGGATCAATCCGTGGTTGATGCCATTAACCGCGTGCGGGCAAGAGCCTATGGGGTTGCATTGAATGCAACAGCATCTTACCCCGCGGTGAATGTGGAGATGGGAGCGGCCCGGTTAAGGACCGTTGTACGTCGTGAGCGAAGGGTAGAGCTGGTTGATGAGGGACTCAGGTATATGGATCTGATCCGGTGGAAACTGGCGGAGAAGGCCCTTACAAAACCCATAGTCGGTCTCCCGGATCCAAAGGCCGGTGTGCCTCAGGATAAAGAAAAATGGCCTTTTGCGGCGGTGCCCGAGATCGATGAAGATGGCATTGCCGACTACTCCGGTTTTGGTGCCGACAGGAAAATTATCCTTGAGCGCAAATTTGACCCCACGCGGCAATACCTCTGGCCCATACCCGCTGTTGAAACACGGGTAAACCCGAATATCATACAAAATCCCAATTATTAAAAGTTTTAAAATCGTATTTTAAACAGGAAAAGATGTATACCAAAAACATAAGAACTTTAATTTTATCAGCAACACTTTCGGGCAGTGCGTTTTTTGGAGCTCCGGGCATTGCGCAGGTTCCAAAAATTCAGATCAGCGGCGTTTATCCGCACCTGGCCGTATTCAATGATCATAGTAAAACCGAGCGGGACAAGGACGGGAAGATCTCCTACAAAAATGCGTATGGCGATGGCGGTGAATGTGGAATCGGCGCCATTGTGCCCTGGGCGGATCAACTGTGGATGGCTACCTACTCACCCCACCGGCCCCATGGGAGCTCTGACAAGCTCTACAGTATAACCCCGGATCTTGAAAAAACCGTTCACCCGGAAAGTATTGGAGGTACACCGGCAAACCGGATGATCCATAGAGAATCCAACCAGCTGATCATGAGCAGCTATTTTATCAGTGATAAAGGTAAGGTTCGGGTCATTCCCTTTTCTGTAATGCCCGGCCGGATGACGGCCACTGCCCGTCATTTAAAAGACCCTGCTAACTGGGTTTATTTCTACGACATGGAGGGCATGTTGTATGAGGCTAACGTACATAATCTTAAAGTGAATAAACTTTTTAATAAACCCGTGCCCGGCTGGCACGGCAAGGGAGCGTACACCGCGCAGGGCCGGCTGGTGGTGGCTAATAACGGCGAGATTCCCGCCGGGGAAGCATCGGAAAGTGACCTTAAAGTGGGCTCATTAAAACCCAGGGGCCGGGAAGAAATGGGAGTACTGGCCAGCTGGGATGGCAAAGACTGGAAAATAGTGGAGCGTAAACAGTTTACGGATGTTACAGGCCCCGGTGGCATCTATGGCGCTCCCGATAATAAAAGTCCCTTGTGGAGCATTGGCTGGGACCGGCGTTCGGTGCTCCTGAAATTGCTGGACGGAGGGCAATGGTATACCTACCGCCTGCCCAAAGCTACACATACTTATGATCATCGCGGCGGCTGGTACACCGAATGGCCGCGTATACGTGAAATTGGTAATGGCCAAATGATGATGGATATGCATGGTATGTTCTATGATTTTCCAAAAACATTTAGCCGGGCCAACAGTGCAGGTATTCGCCCGGTAAGTACCCATCTGCGTTATATACCTGATTTTTGTAACTGGAATGGTCAGCTGGTGCTGGCTACCGATGAAACAACGATATTGGAAAACCCCATGGCCGGCCGGGCCCTTTCCAATTTATGGTTTGGTAAATTTGATGACCTCAGGGAATGGGGAGCACCCAATGCCTGGGGCGGCCCCTGGGTAAATGACACTGTAAAGGCCAACATGCCATCCGATGCTTTTTTGGTGAACGGAAAAGAAGGGAAAGTGGTGCACCTCGTACATAATGCAAAAACCCCGGTGACTTTTACAATTGAAATAGACAGAACCGGAAATAATAAATGGGCAACGTATAAAACAGTGACCGTAGGCGTCAATGGCTACCGTTATTTTATATTTCCGGCCAGCTTTTCTGCCAACTGGGTGCGCTTCAGGACGGATAAGGATTGTGTAGCATCTGCCTACCTTTATTTCAACGGGCAGCCCAACCATACAGCCACTGCGGCGCCTATGTTTGCAGCCCTGGCAAACGCGTCAGATAAATCGGCGTTCAATGCCAGTTATATTCGCCCGGCGGGGCATAATACCAATTTGCAGGTACTGCCGTTTATAGGCGCCAAAAATAAATATGCCGAAGTAAACGAAAAAATTGAATTTATTACACCGGCAGCGGATAGCACCAGGGAACTGAAGCGGTTAATGCCGGTTAGCAAGGACTTCGAAATAGACGAAGCCTCGGTTATTGTAAAAGATAAAACCGGCACATTCCGTTTGCCAAAGGGGAATGCGGCCTTTGACCAGCCTTTTGAAGGATATTGGCCCAGGGGTAGAAGAGAACTGGAAAGCGAGCGGCTGATGTTGAATGCCCATGGCAGTTTCTATGAAATTGGCCGTGAAGCAGGGTACAAAGCCATGCGCCCGGTAGCCACACACAATAAAAAAATTATGGACTTCTGTACCTGGCGCGGACTGCTGGTGTTAAGCGGCACCAAAACGGACGCGAAAGCAGACGGCCATTATTTTTCAAAAAAAGATAACGGGCTTTGGATGGGCGCCATTGATGACCTGTGGAAGCTGGGCAAGCCCCGTGGTGAAGGCGGTGTATGGAAAAATACCAGCGTAAAAGCAAATGCTCCTTCCTTGCCTTACCTGATGACGGGCTATGATAAAAAAACGGTTACGCTTACAGCTGATAAAGATGTTGTGATAACGCTTGAAGTGGATGTAGACCTGAATGGCTGGCAAAAATATCAATCGATAAAAGTGCCGGCCGGTAAAACCATTACCCATCTGTTTCCTGCAGGCTACAGTGCGCACTGGATAAGAGCTGTAGCGGATAAAGACTGTAGGGCAACGGTTTGGCTGAAATATGAATAGCAAATCAACATCAGGTTTTTAATTTAAAATTTTATATAAATCAACGCCATAATGAGAATATTAAAAAAAATTGCAACCTGCCTGGCACTGGCCGGTGCCAGCATAGTAACTACTGCTCAAAACAATGATGCGGCAAATGGACAGCACCAGCTGTTGAATATGGCGCCCGATAAAGGCGAGGGGAAAATGAATCCCGATCCCCGGGCTGCCTGGTTTCCCAGGGCAGGGCTGGGACTGTTTATTCATTGGGGCGCCATCGCCGGCTACGGCGGAGGAGATCTTTCCTGGTGCATGATCGCCAATAAATCCTGGCCAAGTGACGGCACGGTTACCCCTAATTTTTATTATGGCCTGATGGATAAATGGAACCCGAAGGAATGGAACCCCGATGCATTGTTGAAGCAAGCCAAAGCAGCCGGTTTTCAATATGCCGTATTTGTAACAAAACATCATGACGGCTATACCATGTGGCCTTCAAAGTATGGCGATCTGGGTACACAAACCAAAATGAACAACCGGGATTTTGTGCGGTCTTTTGTGGATGCCTGTCGCAAATACGGGCTTAAAGTGGGGTTGTACTATTCTCCTCCCGATTGGTGGTTTGACCGGCTGTACCGGAACTGGAGCAGTGATAAAACCGTGCTGGATATGAATCATGAACCCCTGAAAACGCGCCCGGTAAAACCTGCGGATCATGACAAAAAAAGAGTGGAAATGGTGGCCAGCCAGGTGCGGGAATTATTAACCAACTATGGAAAGATCGACATGCTATTTTTTGACGGCGGTGGTGGCGAAATTACCAACGATGAAATCCGGAAGATACAGCCAGGTATCGTTATCAACCGGCGCAACAAGGCGCCCGGCGATTATGGCGACAGCGAGGGTGCGCTGCCGGGAAAACGTTTTACCGGTTGGTTTGAAACCAATGACCCGGTTTGGCCGGATAAACGCTGGAGCTATAGTACTTCTGACATCTACAATGATGCCTCCACAGTGCTGGGTAACCTCGTAAAACTGCGGGCCTGGGGCGGAAACTACCTGGCCAATATAGGGCCGGAGGGGAGCGGACATATACCGGCACCAGCTACTGAAGCGATGAAGGAAATGGCCGCCTGGATGCTACATTCAAAAGAATCGGTGATCGATGTAACAGGTGGTAATTATCCCGAGGCTTCAACGGTGCCGGTAACCGCCAGGGGCAATAATATCTTGTACGCTTTTGCCATGCCGGCATACCAGGGCTATATTAAGATTGAAACAACGGGAGAGCCAAAGAAAGTAACCTTGTTGAGAACGGGGCAAACCCTTTCCTTTAAAAGAGAGGGGGGTAAGATCATTATATCACTGCCGCCCCAATGGAGAACAAGGATGCCCGATGCCATGAAAATTGTCTTTTAAAAATGGTAAACGAAAATCAGTTATAAAAGATCTTCTTATAAACAAACAGGCCGCTTTAATAGATGCCTGTAATAAAATAATGAAAAAAGTGTAAAATGAATTTAATAAAAAATGTTGTGCTCTGCCTTATGTTGTCGGGTACTGGTACATTGACAGTTGCCCAGAATAATGAGGCGGCAAACGCGCAGCACCAGCTTTTAAGTATGGCGCCTGATAAGGGTGAGGGAAAAATGAACCCCGATCCTCGCGCGGCCTGGTTCCCCAGAGCCGGATTGGGCTTGTTTATTCACTGGGGAGCTATTGCCGGTTATGGCGGGGGCGATATTTCCTGGTGTATGTTGGCCAATAGGTCCTGGCAAAACGACGGCACCGTAACACCCAATTTTTATTATGGGCTGCTCGATAAATGGAATCCGCAGCAATGGAATCCTGATGCATTGTTAAAACAGGCCAAAGCGGCCGGTTTTCAATATGCTGTATTTGTAACAAAACATCATGATGGCTATACGATGTGGCCTTCGAAATATGGTGATCTGGGTACACAAACCAAGATGAACAACCGGGATTTTGTACGGTCCTTTGTAGATGCCTGCCGTAAATACGGTCTTAAAGTGGGATTATATTATTCTCCCCCGGACTGGTGGTTTGACAGGCTGTACCGGAGCTGGGGTAGCGGTAAGATTTTCGATATGAATCATAAGCCGTTGGCATCATTGCCAAAAAAACCTGTTGACCATGATAAAAAAAGAGTGGAACTGGTGGCCAGCCAGGTGCGGGAACTACTCACCAATTATGGAAAGATCGACCTGATGTGGTTCGATGGCGGCGCTGGTGAAATTAGCAATGACGAAATCAGAAAGATACAGCCGGGTATCGTTATTAACCGGCGCAACAGGGCGCCCGGCGATTACGGCGATAGCGAGGGCGGGCTACCTGAAAAGCGTTTTAGCGGCTGGTTTGAGACCAACGATCCGGTATGGCCTAATAAATGGTGGAGCTATAGCACTTGCGATATCTATAATGATGCATCCACGGTGCTGAGCAACCTGGTAAAACTGCGGGCCTGGGGCGGAAACTATCTGGCCAATATAGGGCCGGAGGGGAGCGGACATATACCGGCACCGGCTACCGAAGCGATGAAGGAAATGGCCGCCTGGATGCTTCATTCAAAGGAATCGGTTATTGATGTAACTGGCGGTAATTATCCCGAGGCTTCAACAGTACCGGTAACCGCCAGGGGCAATAATATCTTGTACGCTTTTGCCATGCCGGCATACCAGGGCTATATTAAGATTGAAACAACGGGAGACCCAAAGAAAGTAACCTTGCTGAGAACGGGGCAAACCCTTTCCTTTAAAAGAGAGGGGGGTAAGATCGTGATATCGCTGCCGCCCCAATTTAGAACAAGAATGCCGGATGCTATGAAAATCGTTTTTTAAATGTTTAATTAATATACCAGGATCATACTTTTAAATTATGAAAAGAATCATCTTTACTACTTTATTATTTACCATCTTATGCGCTGTTCGGTCGCTCAGTGCACAGGAAGTTCCCTACTACCTGAAGCCCTATAAATCGCTTTATGCCGAAAGCCCGCGCGCTGCCGCCTTGAAATGGTTTGCAGATGCCCGCTATGGACTGTTTGTACATTGGGGGCCTTCCGCTGAATATAAGGCGGGTGAATGGGTGATGTATAATAAGAAATTGCCTATGCAACCGTATATCGACAAAGCAATGAAATGGAAGGGCGAAAAATGGAGTGCCGACAGTATTGCCGATCTGGCAGTGGCGGCAGAGATGAAGTATATCACTTATGTGGTCAAGCATCATGACGGATTTGCACAGTTCGATTCCAAAGCGGGGCCTTTTAACAGTATGAACGCGGCTTCGCACCGGGATTTTTTAAAGGAACTTGCAGTGGCCTGCAAAAAACGAGACCTGGGCTTGTTTGTTTACTATTCGATCGGCATCGATTGGACGCATCCTTTTTACCTGACCACGGACTACTACAGTGCTGCCCGCCCGCATTATTCAAAGGAAAATTATCCGGCCAGCCTGATACGTTTTAAAGGCAAGGAAGATTTTGTACATTACTGGAATTATGTAAAAACGCAGATCTATGAAATCTGCACCAATTACGGTCCCATTGCCGGTCTTTGGTTTGACCCGGTAGGCGGCGCCTATACCAACCCCGATTTGTTTGATATGCAAAGTATTTATGATGAGATACACCGGTTGCAGCCCCAGGCGCTGATCTCTTATAAAACGGGTTTCAATGGGAATGAAGATTATATCAGCTGCGAGCACCAGATAAAATCCATTACCGAGCTCATGCGCAAGGTTCAGGGTGAAAAAACAGCACAGGCTGCCGAAGCCGCCTGGCAAAAGAACAGGGTAAAGCTTGCTGAGCTGAATACAACCATGCAGAAAGAAAACTGGGGCTATGCGGAAAGTCTGACACAGGCGCATAAAACGCCCGCCCAGGTGTGGGCCCTGCTGGAGGAAGCTGCCCGGCATAATGCCAATCTTTTAATCAATATAGGTCCATATCCTGATGGCGGCATTGTACCCGCAGACCGGAATGCATTAATTGAAGTAGGCAAAAGGCTGCGGAAACAGGGGTTCCCCAAACAGGACAAAGTAAATTACATGAAACTGCGTACGGCAACCGAAAAAGATAAAACGCTTACCGAACGGGACCTGGAAACGCAGAAATAAAAATGATGGAATGATGGAATTCTTAAACGGCGCCAATGCCCTCACCCTGGTATTTGTGGCTTTATTGCTCTTCGCCATTGCTTACAGGGTATATGGTGTCTTTATCGCCAATAAAGTGCTCCGGTTAAACGCGGTAAACCCAACGCCGGCAATAGCGTTGGCAGATGGTAAGGACTATGTGCCCACTAATAAAAATGTGTTATTCGGTCATCATTTTGCCGCAATAGCAGCTGCCGGTCCCCTGGTAGGACCCGTACTGGCTGCACAGTTTGGCTACCTGCCCGGCACCCTCTGGATCCTGATTGGCTGTGTGCTTGGCGGCGGGGTTCATGATATGATCGTATTGTTTGCATCGGTAAGGCACAAAGGGAAAAGCCTGGCTACGATAGCTGCCAGAGAAATTGGAAAAGACACAGGGCTGGTGGCAGGCGTTGCTGTGCTTTTTATATTAATCCTCACGCTGGCCGGTTTATCCCTGGCCTGCATCAGCGCCATGCATGAAGCGCCCTGGTCATTGTTTACGGTGATCATCACCATGCCGATTGCCATTGTAATGGGTTTGGTAATGAGGTACCGGAAAAACAGCATATTATTGGCAAGCATTATGGGCGGCGTTTTATTAATCGCCGGGATTGTGGGAGGGCACGAGCTAATGCAGATAAAAGCAATTGGTAACCTGTTTAGCTGGAGAAAGGAAACTATTTCTGTCGCAATTGCAGGCTATGGTTTTCTTGCTTCCATCCTCCCTGTTTGGTTTCTGCTGGTTCCCCGCGACTATCTGTCGACCTACCTGAAGATAGGAACCATTCTCATGCTGGCTGTAGGAGTGATCTTTGTGCACCCAACACTTCAAATGCCGGCCCTCACGCAGTTTACAAGCGGTGGAGGTCCGGTGGTTGGCGGGGCCGTGCTACCCTTTATTTTTATCGTTATTGCCTGTGGTGCCATCTCAGGCTTTCACGCAGTGATCGCCACCGGAACCACCCCCAAAATGTTGTCCAATGAAAAAGATATCCTCTTTGTGGGATATGGGGCGATGCTGGTGGAAGGTTTTGTTGCGCTTATGGCATTGATCGCCGCCTGTACATTGATGCCGGGCGATTATTTTGCCATTAACACGCCTAAGGAAGCGTATGCTGCTTTTATAGCACAACACCCCGATATGCATGCCGTGGACCTGAATCATTTCAGCGAAACAATAGGGGTAGATCTTCATGGCAGAACCGGCGGCGCCGTTTCGCTGGCGGTAGGGATGGCCCATATCTTTAACCGGATCCCGTTTGTAAATGACGTAATGGCCTATTGGTACAATTTTGCTATCATGTTTGAAGCTGTGTTTATCCTCACGGCCATCGATGCGGGCACTCGTGTGGGCCGGTTTTTTCTGCAGGAATTATTGGGCACTGTGCTGCCAAAATTCAATGATAAAAACTGGATGCCCGGCATTGTAATCACCAGCCTGCTGTTTACTTTTTCCTGGGGATACCTGGTGTATACCGGCAATGTAAGCAGCATTTGGCCCTTGTTTGGTATCAGCAACCAGCTGCTGGCTGCCTGCGGATTGATTGTTTGCACTACTATGCTGATCCGGATGAATCGCAGGAAATATGTGCTCTGTTCGGCTATCCCCGGGGTGTTTATGGCCATTGTCACTTTTTGGGCGGGGTATGAGCAAATAAGATACATGTATTGGCCCAAGGGTCAATATTTGTTGATGGGTTTGGCCCTGCTCGCCATGCTTTTAATGCTGGTCGTGTTTTTACATGCATTCAGAAAGTGGAATCAATTAGCTAAAGTGAATAAAAACCGGTTGGGTCTTGTTTGAAGGCTGATATGCTGAACTGGTACTTTAGATCAATGCCCAAAAAGAAGCTGCAGCGATGACCTTTCCGGTTTGTGAAGAATGAACCCGGCCGCTGCCGGATCAGCCTGTACCTGGTTAAATGTGCATTTTCTTTCTGTAAGACCCCGGCGTGTTGCCTGTTTGATGCTTAAACAAACGATTGAAATAGGGGATATTGTCGAATCCGAGACTATAGGCTAACTCTTTTACGGGTACCGGGCGTATCAGTAACAGAAGCTGCGCCCGTTCTATCTTTTTTTGAATGATGTATTTATTGGGCGTAATGCCCATTTCTTTTTTGAAAAGCCGGATAAAGTGATCGTTTGTGAGCGCACAGATACTGGATAAAGTACCAATACTAATCGTTTCACTGATGTGTTGGTGAATGGTATGAAGCGCTTTGAGAATACGGGAGTCCGTATCCAGGTTTTCAAATGATGCCAGCTCCAGGAAACGTGCCAGGAGTTGATTCAGTATGCCCTGGGTTTCCATTTCAAGTGATAGGGGGAGTTTGTTCTGAAGCGCTATATTTTGAAAAAGCCGGGATTGATAATCATAAGATTTAGGATCGAAATTGTGCAATTCCCGATTTGGGTTTGTTTTTAATAACCGGTACACTAAATTTTTGATAAGAGGGTCAGTCTTGATCTCTGTCGGAAAATCAGCCAGATCAAAAATGCTCAAATTACTCCCTGTAGCTTCATAGATATGAATGTAAACCAGCGATAGATCCCCATCGCACTGATAACTGTGGTTTTTATACGATGGAGTCAGGTATATCATGCCTTCTTTCAGGTTGACGGAGGAGTCGTTGTAGATGATTTTCGCCGTCCCTTTTACGATGTAATGGATCCGGATAAAGGGACTGCAGATGTTTTTCCAATTCCAGTCACCATGATGAACGGCCTTTCCTGTGTTTAAGAGTACAAAATTGTTAATCCGGCTTTCTGTAGTCATTGTTTTTAGTGCAAAATATAGATAAATATCGATATTATGCAATTTTTAATCGATTATTGATTACCGTTTCGAAACAGGGATTTTTAATTTTGTTTCAGCAAAACGATCGCTTGGTTTAACAATGATATATAACGAAATAGGACGTACCGGCATGCTGGTGTCGAATTTGAGTTTCGGCGCATCTGCTCTGGGAGGCGTGTTTAACAGATTAACAGAACAGGACGGAATAAATGCTGTAAATGCGGCAATAGAAAATGGAATCAATTTTATTGATGTAGCTCCGTACTATGGGCATTTGCGGGCCGAAATACTACTAGGAAAGGCCATAAAAAGTATTGCCCGTAAATCCTTCTATCTGTCCACCAAAGTAGGACGTTATGGAGCTGATGGGGAAAATTACTGGGATTACTCATCGCAGACGGTTGCCCATAGTGTTTATAAAAGCATGGAACGGTTAAATGTTGATTATATCGATTTAATGAGTGTTCATGATATCGAGTTTGCAGATTTGGATTACGTGTGCAACGAAACGTTACCTGCTTTGATCGAATTGAGGAATCAGAATATTGTAGGGCATGTTGGCCTGACCAATCTTACTTTAAAACATTTTAAATACGTCATTGAAAATGTTCCTCCGGGGACGGTAGAAAGTGTATTATCATTTTGTCATTATAGCCTGAATGATGATGAACTGGCAGATTACCTTGACTATTTTAATGCAAAGGGAATTGGTGTTATCAATGCTTCTCCTTTTTCGATGGGGCTTTTGACGGAAAGAGGAGCGCCCGATTGGCATCCCGCACCACAACGTTTGAAGGACTTATGCAAAAAAGCAGCCGATCATTGTAAGAGCAAGGGCAAGTCAATTGAGGAGCTGGCCATTCAATTTTCAACAGGTAACCCGGCGATTGCTACCACTTTATTTAGTACAACAAGAGCAGACGAAATACGCCGGAATATTGATTGGGCCAGTTCATCGATGGATGAGCAGTTGTTGCTGGAAGTGCAACATATTTTAAAACCCAGGCATAGGGATACCTGGTTGAACAGTTAAAATTGGATCATGAGAGCCATAAAGATATTTGGAGAAGGAAATATTGGACTTGTAGAAAAAGATGCTCCGCAATTAGGGGCTGAGGAGATATTAATCAAAACCCGGTATGTGGGATTTTGCGGATCAGACCTGAATACGTTCAGGGGGCTAAACCCTATGGTAAAGCTTCCCGTGATCCCGGGACATGAGATTGGTGGAGTCATTGAAGCATTGGGCAAAAATGTGCCACCGGAATTCAGGATCGGCGTGGCCTGTACAGTCAATCCATATACCCACTGCGGAAACTGCGCTTCCTGCCGTCGCGGCCGGTTCAATGCCTGCCGGTATAACGAAACTTTTGGAGTGCAGCGCAACGGGGCTATGTGCGATTATATAGCGGTACCCTGGCAGAAGGTCTTGATGGATCCTGAATTGAGCCCGAAAGATTTTGCGCTGGTGGAGCCGATGAGCATCGGGTTTCATGCGGTGTCACGCGCCGGGGTTTCAGATTCTGATTGTGTACTGGTGCTGGGATGCGGAATGATTGGTGTTGGGGCCATTGTACGATCGGCCTTGCGCGGAGCTAAAGTTATTGCAGCGGATCTGGATGATGATAAGCTGGCGCTGGCAAAACAGCTGGGTGCTGCATATACCATTAATACAGGAACAGAAAACGTACATGGACGCCTGACGGAACTTACAAAGGATATGGGTCCCGATGTAATTATAGAAGCTGTCGGACTGCCGGCAACTTATCAAATGGCCGTCAATGAAGTGGCTTTTTCCGGCCGTGTTGTTTGTATTGGTTACGCCAAACCGGATGTTTCTTTCACTACTAAATATTTTGTGATGAAGGAAATTGATATAAGAGGCTCGAGAAATGCGGAGCCAGAGGATTTTAGGGCGGTTATCGAATATATGAAACGGAATGATTGGCCAAAAGAAAAACTGATTAGTGCTGTGGTGCGACCGGAAGCAGCCCGGGAGGCGTTAGAAAAGTGGAACGCAGGGCCCGGTAAAGTGTTTAGAATATTAGTGGATTTTGAAATTTAAATAGACCTGATTGACCATGAGTACAAAGAAAAATACGATTGCATTGTTCCTGATTTTTAGCCTTTTTTTTATTTGGGCCATTAGCAGCAACTTGCTGCCAACGATGATCCGCCAGCTGATGAAAACATTTGAACTGTCGGCATTTCAGGCTTCACTAACGGAAGCTGCCTACTGGATAGCCTATTTTATTTTCCCGATTCCGGTAGCCATGTTTATGAAGCGCTACAGCTATAAAGCGGGTATTGTGATGGGCCTTTTGATTGCGGCTTTTGGCGGCCTGCTTTTTTTTCCGGCAGCAGCTATTCAGCAATATTGGGCTTACTTGTGTATTTTTTTATCATAGCTACCGGGATGTGTTTTCTCGAAACGGCGGCCAATCCATTTGTAACAGTACTTGGCGATCCTGCAATGGCAACCCGTCGTCTTAACCTGGCGCAATCTTTTAATGGATTAGGGGCCTTTATAGCGGCGATGTTTTTAAGCAAATTGGTACTGAGCGGGAATAATTACTCTAAAGAAACCATCCCCGCTGATTATCCCGGTGGCTGGCTGGGTTTTGTTCAGCAGGAAACCAATTCTATGAAAATGCCCTACTTGGTGCTGGCTGTAATCTTGTTGTTGCTTGCTGCCGTTTTTATTTTTTATCGGCTCCCCCGGATCAAAGAAGGCGGGCACGAGGAGGGGGATACCGCCGGCGAAAAGCTGATTGATTTTGGGGTGCTCAAGCGATCGCATCTTCGCCGGGGAGTAATAGCGCAATTTTTTTACAACGGCGGACAAACCGCTGTGAATGCTATGTTCCTGATCTATTGCTGTAAGTATATCGGGCTGTCTGAACGCACCGCTACCACTTATTTTGGATTTTATATGCTCGCCTTTTTACTGGGAAGGTGGGTGGGGACCATGCTGATGGTTCGGTTTAAACCCCAACAGATGCTAATGGTATATGCCTTGGTTAATATTATTCTTACTGCCGTAATAGCGCTTAATGGCGGAATGATTGGCCTTTATGCCATGCTGGGGGTTTCTTTCTTTATGTCTATTATGTACCCCACGCAATTTTCGTTGGCGCTTAAAGATCTTGGAAGTAAAACCAAAAGCGGATCTGCTTTTCTTGTAATGGCGATTGTGGGCAATGTGTTGCTGCCCCCTCTTACGGGTCACCTGATGGACTTAAGCGGCAGTGCCTATCATTATGCCTACCTAGTACCATTGGTGTGTTTTGTTTTTTGTGCATATTATGGTTGGAAGGGATTTAAAATAATTGATTAAAAAATGAGGAATAGAAAGAACCCGGGATGGAGCCAGAAGACGTTTGAGCAGCCGGTAAAACGTTATTGCCAAACACTTGATTTAAAAGATGACCGCCGGTTGATTGAGGAGTATATTAAAATGCACAGCGAATTATATCATTGGCCCGAGGTTAGGGAAGGACTGAAGAGCATTGGTATTCTGGAGATGGAAATATATTGCCTGGGCACCCGGCTTTTTATGATCGTGGAAACCCCGTTGGATTTTGAGTGGGAGGATGCTTTTAAGAGGCTGGCAAGTCTTCCCCGGCAGGCAGAGTGGGAGCTATATATGTCCACTTTTCAGATTGCAGATCCCGTTGTAGTATCCGAAGGGAAATGGCAGCTGATGGACCGGATCTTTTATTTATACGATTAGAAATAAGATGTTGAAAATTGGCAGGTAGCATCCTTTGAACGAAACACCCTTAAGATGAAAGATTTTTTAAATTTTAAAAAGATTGCTATGCGTAATGTTTCATTGAAAAGATTAAAAATTATTGTGTTCCTTCTTGTTGTGCCCTTTTGCGTTGCAGCACAAACTAAAAGCGTGGGAGCTATCGTAAAATTACCCGATGGCAGTTTTGCGCAAAACGTTTCTGTAACGATAAAAGGTTCGATAGACGGAACCACAACCAACAGCAGCGGCCGGTTTATTATACAGGCAAATCCATCCGATGTTTTGACGATTTCGTTTTCGGGCTACAAAGATCTTGAGTATAAGGCGGATGCACTGCCCGCTACCATTGTTCTGGAGCCTACTATATCCGAATTGGATGAGGTTGTGGTTGTTGGATATGAAGTGAAGAAGAAGAAAGACCTGACGACTTCAGTTTCCAGTGTGGATTTGAAAAATAATACGGAAGGCGGGTACGCTTCTTTTCAGCAGTTAATTGGGGGTAGGGCAGCCGGTGTACTGGTGTCGGAGAACTCTACCGATCCCGGGGAGGCATTAATGTGGAGATCAGGGGAATCAGCTCCATTAGTTCTTCCACGCAGCCCTTGTATGTTGTTGACGGAACGCCTTTAAATAGCCCTGATTTAAATCTTACCGGCGGTTCCAGCGGACTTTCTCCCAATTCTACCTCCAACCCGCTTACCATGATCAATCCCAATGATATTGAATCTATTGATATCTTGAAGGATGCGGCGGCTACAGCAATATATGGCTCACGTGGTGCAAACGGTGTAATATTGATCACTACTAAATCGGGGAAATCGGGGAAAATAAATGTATCGCTGAATGCAAATTATTCCAATGCCAAAGCTACCAAAACGATCAGGGTATTGGATGGAAAGGAATATGCGAATTATATGAACGAATATTGGGCATACAGGAGGGATATCGGGTATAACATGACTGCAATACAACCCTATTTACCCGGGGAAATAGATTCTTTACCCAACTATAATCATCAGAAAGCCCTGCAGCAAACATCGTCTACGGCCGATGTATATATGAGCATCTCTGGCGGGGATCCAAGAAATAAAGTATTTGTTTCAGGACAGTATTATAATCAGGCAGGTATTATACCCGGCACCTCTTTAACGCGCTACAATGGAAAATTGAATTATGAAGGAAAGCTGCGCGACAATCTTACGTTAACGTTGAGCACCAATTACAGCAATTCTGAGCGAAACGGCCAGCCCACTTCGCTGCTTTCGACAAAGGTTCAGGCCTGGCCTTCTTCGGTGCCGCTGCTCAATCCGGATGGGGACTATAATTACCTGGCGCTTTACCAGTACGGACTGGGTACCGCAACGGTGTTTGATCCCAAGAGAGGCATTACCGTTTATTACAATCCCAGGTTTAGCCCCTCTGATGCTATAAGTTTGGCCTGGACAACACATCCGCTGGAGTATGGTGGTCCAAAGGGGGTTAAAAACGTACAAACTTCAACGCAGGTGTTGTCAAATGTAGGGCTTGCCTGGGCCATCAATAAAAATTTACGACTGAGTGGTAAAATCGCCGTTACAACGTATAATGCACTGCTTGAAAATTATAATCCCAGTACGTTTTCTACCGATGCGTTAAGAGGCGCTGCCAGTGCCGGTAACTCTCAAAATACCAGCTTGCTTTACCAGCTGCAGGCTAATTACAACAAGCGCCTGGGTAAAGATCATCATTTATCGGCATTTGCAGTGGCATCTGCCGAAGAGTTTGTGTCAAAAACGCAAACCGGTTCTTCTGTCGGTTTTACATCAGATATTACCAGTTACTATTCGCTGCAGGCGGGAACATCGGCCAACACGCCTGTCACCACCTACAATGGAAACCAATTAATATCTACCATTTTGAGTGGATCCTATGACTATAAGTATAAGTATTATTTAAGCGCATCGGGGCGTATGGATGGAACCTCAAAATTTCAGGAGGCAGATCGGTATGGGTTCTTCCCTGCGGTGAGCGCGGCATGGCGGGTTAACCGGGAGAAATGGTTTACACCCATCATGCCTGTTATCAGCGATTTAAAGCTCAGAGCCAGTTGGGGCATTGTGGGTAATCAATCGATAGCGCCTTACGCTACCCTTAGCACGTTGGGTGTTGCAAGTGTTGTTTTTGGCAATACCCTCAACGTTGGTTATGCGCCTACCAGCCTGGCTAACCCCACGCTAAAATGGGAACGTACTTCTTCCGTGAACCTGGGTGCTGATATCTCCTTCTTTAAAGACCGGCTTACGCTAACAGCGGAAGTGTACCGTAAAAAAATAGACGGGTTGTTGTATGCTACCGTACCTCCATTAACCAGTGGCTATACGTCACTCATCCGGAACATAGGTATACTTACAAATGAGGGGCTTGAGTTTAGCGCGGGCTTGGTGGCTATAAATAATAAAAGACTAAAATGGACACTGGATGCAAATATTGGGTTTAACAGGAATACGGTGGATCAGTTATCGGGCGGGAAAGGCGAATATCTCGATATTTACCAGGTGGCTACGGGCGCCTATTTGTTTCGGCTGGAACCCGGAAAATCTATCGGGCAGTTTTATGGGTTAAAGACGATTGGCGTTTGGAACGACAAAACGATAATTGAGAAGCCGGCCGCATTTCAGGTGGGTGCTAAAGAAGGCGACCGCCGTTATGCCGATTTGAATAACGATGGATTATTAGATGATAAGGACCGTACCTATTTGGGCAGTGCTTTGCCAAAATATTTTGGTGGCTTTAGCTCCACGCTATCTTACGAAAGTTTTGAACTGGCCACCTTCTTCAGCTATTCGGTAGGTAATAAGATATTTGATCAATACGAGTTCAATGCGTTTTCGTTGAACCGGCAGCAGGCCAATCTCCGGAAAGATGTGTACGACCAGCGGTATCGCATCATCACACCCGAGATGAGCGCAGAGGAAGCTGCAATGGTTCGGCGAAATAATGAAACCACAAAAACACAGGTTTCGGGATCTACTTATGATGTTCGTGAATCTACAGATTATTACCTTTCAGATGGTTCTTACCTGCGTTGCAGGGATATTACCCTTTCATGGTCGCTGCCCGCATCTTTTACAAAAAGAATCAAAATATCGGGCGCAAAAATATATGGTAACTGTCAGAACGCATTTATCCTTACTTCTTATTCGGGATACTCCCCCGAGGTGAATACGGCAAGTGGGTTGGCTCGTGGAGTAGATGGCGGTATCAGTCCGCAGAGCCGTGTTTTCAGACTTGGTGTGAATGTAAATTTTTAACCTCCCTTAAAAGCATTAAAACATGAAAAAGATTTCAATTTTTCTTTTATATATCATTTTGCTGGGTACTTCCTGTAAAAAATTTCTCACAGAAGAGCCACGGGCGCTTATCGACCGGTCAAAGTTTTACTCAACCGATGGGGATGCTATATCGGCGGTAAATGCCGTATATCAGTCGATGCGGTACGATGTAATCAACGGCTCTCCCGTTTACCTGCAGGAAATTATGTCGGATGATGGTACCGTTTCACCTACCACAACTGTTAAAAACAGGCTCGATATGGAGTACCTGTTAAATGATGCGAGGCATGAGAATATTAAAACCATCTGGTCTACGGCCTACCGCACCATAGAACGGGCCAATAACGTAATAGCGTTTGCCAATGATTCAAGCAAGATCAAACCCGAAGTCATTCGCCGGGTACACGGAGAGGCCCGGTTTATCAGGGCGTTTTACTACTTCAGGCTGGTGCAGCTTTTTGGTGGTGTGCCTTTAATGCTGGAACCTGCTGATGTGATAAAGGATAATTTGCTGCTTTCGCGTTCTACAGAGGCCGAAGTGTATGATGTAATTATTAAAGATCTGCAGTACGCCGAAGCAAATCTTGAAGATTTCTATAAGTATAACGATTCTCAAAATGGAGGCCGTGCCACCCGGGCGGCAGCCATTGCGTTGCTGGGTAAAGTATATCTTACACAGGCGGGCTATCCTGCCAGGGATATGTCCAAATATCAGCTGGCCGCCGATAAGCTGAAAGAGCTGATTGTTGATAGTATGCGGTATTCCGTGGGGCTTAATAAAACCTATAGCGATATATTTCATACATCGGCATCAACCAAGCTGGCCGACCCCGAAAGGATATTTTATACAAAGGGAACATCGGGCATGCCGCCGAATGTAGAGGCTTTTACCCGGATAAAGAGAAACTACGTGTCCGATTATTTTGCAATGGCATCCAGCGACTACGAGCTCTATAATTTTGAGGTGGGAACCAATGGGTATGTGAATTTGGAAAATGGAACCGAAGTGCCTTCAGTGGAGGTGAATAATGCCCTTTCGGCAGCTTTGCCCATTGGGTTTACGTTTAATTACGGAGGGCTATTGGTGGATAAGTTTTATATGTGCAGCAACGGGTTTATTAGTTTTGTATCCCGGTCTAACGGCTATACCGGTATGGAAACAACCAAAGACCCGCTGATTGGAGCTTTGTTGGGTGATTTAGACGGCACAGGTGGAGAGGCTACCTACGCTACCACCGGTGTGGCGCCTAACCGGGTGCTTACGGTACAGTGGAAAAACTGGCGCTGGAGCACAGGGTCTGCACTGCGCAACAATATCAGCTTTCAGGTAAAATTATATGAGGCCGGTGGTAAATTCGAAATGTTATACGATCAGCTGGCGCCTGTTGTAAATGTGGCGAGCACTGCTATTGCTTTCCGGACCAGTGCATTTTATGCGAACATCAGAAATGTTGCGGCTGTGCCTGGATTTAAGTGGGAAGAAAATACATCATCGTATTGGTATTCGGGGGTGAAAGGCGGTTTTGAGCCGGGCCAGGTTTTTACCATTACACCCAGCGCAAATAGCGTATTTGAGTGGGCTGATGTGCGGAGAGCCCAAACGGTAAATGGTGTTTACCGGATCGTAAAATACAACGATCCCCTGAATACTTCGGTTAACGATAATGCCGATGACTTTATCTGGCTGCGGTACTCGGATGTGCTTTTGATGTATGCCGAGGCTTTGGCTGAAATTGGTGGGGCCGAAAATATGGACCTGGCGGCATACTATATTAATCAGATTCGCAGGGCACATGGCGGTACCGGTACGGGTAGTACGCTTGCCCTGCAGGATATCAACTATAATTCGCAGGAAGAGCTGATTAACCAGGTGCGGCTCGAAAGAAGACGTGAGCTGGCATTTGAGTGCCATCGATGGTACGATTTGAAGCGATGGGGCGTTATGCCAGCTACTGTTATTAAGCAGCTGGCAAGACAGTATAACCGGCCCGAAGCAGATTTTAGCTATATAAATGAAAATATGAATTATCTGCCTATTCCTTATTCTGATATGGCAACAAATCCCAACCTTGTTCAGAACAAGGGCTACTAATATTCTTTAACCATAGCTTATTCCGCAAGACAGATGAAAGACTTTTGATACAAGCTCATGCAGCCTTAAATGCTATAATTTCTACTGTATCTTTGTGCCCGTCCGGATGAACTCCGTTCGGACGGTTTTAAAATTTTTTGTATGATTCGATTTTGTTTCTTTGCCCGTTTCGTTCTTTTTCTCCTGTTGGGCAGTGGTTTGCAGCACCTCCAGGCACAACCGCAGGTCCGGGAAAAGCTTTCGCTTGATAAGGGCTGGCTGTTTCACCTGGGCGATATTCCGTTTCCCGTAATCAAAGGGCATGGCCCCAGCTATGCCACTTCCAAAGCGGGTTCCGCTACAGGGGCCGCCTCGCCAAAATATGACGACAAGCATTGGCGCCGGCTAAGCCTGCCACACGATTGGTCGTCCGAAATGCCTTTCGATTCTTCAGAAAACCTTTCGCAGGGGTTTCGAAAAAGAGGCTATGGCTGGTACCGGCGTCATTTTAAACTGGATAGCACAGACAGGGGCAAAAACATTGAGCTGCAATTTGACGGCATTGCTACCAATGCAGAAATCTGGGTAAATGGTACCACGGTGCATCGCAACTGGTGCGGGTATACTTCCTCCTATATTGATATTACACCACTCGCGCTCTACGGAAATGATAAAACCAATGTTATTGCCGTTCGCGTAGATGCCGTTGCGCACGAAGGGTGGTGGTATGAGGGTGCGGGCATCTACCGGCATACCTGGCTGGTAAAAAGACCGTCGTTGCATATTACAACAGACGGTGTGTATGCAAACCCGATAAAAAAAGCGGGAGGTAATTGGTTGATCCCCGCCGAGGTTACCATTGCCAACGCGGGCACTGCGCCGCAGGATGCCACCATTGCCGTAAATTTAGTAGACAGAAACAATAAAATTATAGGCTCCGCATCTGCGAAAGTTCAGGCGCAAGTGCTGCAGGAGACCACGGCAAAGATCCTGCTCGATGTTGCCAATCCCACACTTTGGGACGTGGATAATCCCTATCTGTATAAAGTAGTCGCCACTATCAGGAAGAACAATATGATCATTGATGAAGTGACAACCAAATGCGGATTCCGCACGATCCAATTCCGGGCTGATTCAGGTTTTTATCTGAACGGGAGGCAGCTGAAGATTAAAGGCACCTGCAACCATCTTGATCATGCAGGGGTAGGAGTGGCCGTGCCGGATGCGCTTTGGGCATTCCGTTTGGGTAAGCTGAAAGAGATGGGCTCCAACGCCTACCGGTGCTCGCATAACCCGCCACCGAACGAGCTTTTAGAGGCCTGCGACAGCATTGGCATGCTGGTGATGGATGAGAACCGGAATTTTAATACTTCGGATGAATACGTTCGCCAGCTGCAATGGCTGGTACGGCGCGACCGGAATCACCCCAGTGTCATTTTGTGGTCGGTATTCAATGAAGAGCCTTTCCAGGGCGAATGGCGGGGCTACGAGATGGTACGCTACATGAGCGCCAGGGTTAAAGAGCTGGATACAACCCGTCCTGTAACAGCGGCCCAGAGCGGTGGTCAGCTGAACCCCGTTAATGTTTCGCAGGCGGCGGATGTGGTGGGGTTCAATTACCAGCAACACGCCTATGATGCGTTCCATAAAAAATATCCTGATAAACCACTGATCAGTTCCGAGGACGGGTCGGCAGTGATGACGCGGGGCGCGTATGTTACCAATCGCAAAGCCTCTGTATTGGGCTCCTACGACACCGAGTTTCAGCCCTGGGGTAATACACACCGGAAAAACTGGGAGCTGATCGACAAGCGCCCTTTTGTAGCCGGTGGTTTTTACTGGACCGGCTTTGATTATCATGGCGAACCACAACCCAATGAGTGGCCTGCCATCGCTTCCGTTTTTGGGATTATGGATCTCTGTGGGTTTCCCAAATCCGCCTTTTGGATTCATCAGGCACAATGGAGAAATGACCGGCCGGTATTGCATTTATCGCCTCATTGGAACTGGCCGGCAGACAGCATTGGTAAAAAAATAAAAGTAATGGCCTTTTCCAATACCGACAGCATCGCATTGCTTCTGAATGGCAAAAAGCTTGGAGGGCAAAAAGCAGATAAATATGCCATGAACACCTGGTATGTGCCCTATCATCCGGGCAAACTGGAAGCGATTGGCTATAACTCCCGCAAAAAGATCGTTGCCCGCTTTAGTGTGGAAACAACCGGCATGCCGTATGCTTTGCAGTTAATTCCTGACCGCAATGCATTGAAGAATGATGGATGGGATGCTATGCCCATAACCGTTCAGGCGGTAGATAAAAAAGGCCGTTCCGTACCTGTGGCAAATAACAAGGTTACATTTGAGGTAGCCGATGGGGCAGTCATTATTGGAGTGGGGAATGGGGATCCGCTTTCGCATGAACCGGAAAAGGGTAACCAGCGCAGTCTTTTCAACGGATTGGCCCAGCTGATCATACAAAGCCGGGAAGGCGCAAACGGCCAGGTAAAAATCATAGCCAGGGCAGAAGGTTTAAAACCTGCTGAAATCAGCCTGTCGCTTTCTGCAGTACCGGTGCCTCCCTTTGTACCGGAGGTGAAGCCATAGTAAGGTTCTGTCTAATTGCCTGTAGAAAGGCCCATCTTTAAAGCCTGTCTCAATGTTTTATTTGTTGAGGGTAGGGTCAAATAATAAATTGCTGTTCATTTTGCCAATTTCAAACCGGTTATGAATCCCCCTGCTCTTGTGTTCCTGTTTGAATAGCTCACATTCTGTCAAAATGCGTTGCAAAGTATAAGAATCAAAAAGAGGTTGTATCAAAAGTCTCTATTTCGTCATGCCGTCCCGATGGCGATGGGGATTGTTTCGGCATCTAAAGATGATTGTTCGTCAATAGATGTTGAAACAAGAATAGATCCCGGGTCAAGCCCGGGATCTATTCTTCAGAACGACATCATGCGGTAAAGTGACTTTTGAGACACTCCCTTTTTGATCGTTTTTTTGTTGAAAAGGGCTGCCCAAAAGGGTTAAGCAGCGCCCCCGGCAATAAATTTATTGGCTTTGTCTTCCTTAAACCGGGCCTGCTCGCCATCCCAGTGCAATGTTTCGTTTGGAAACTGCGCTGCAATAACACCGAGGAGGATCACTTCCGTTAGCTTAGCCGCGTAAGAGAAAGGTGCACTGCAACTGGCTGTGCCAAGGCAGGCATTTACAAACTCATGGTAGTGCTTGGGAGTTTCGGCATCATAGCTGGTGGTTGGCTTGCCCGCTGCCCCGGTGGGGTCGTATTTTTTGATCCTGATCCGTTCAAACTTATCGTCCACGATCAGTTTGGGCAACTGCATAAAATGGGGCAGCAAAAGACGTCTCCCGTCTTCCCCGATAAACATGGCGCCCTGGTCTGGTAATTTTCCCTTCGGAAGTTTCAGCTCGTCCTGGGCCTCGGGCGCGCCCTTGCCATCGTACCATACCCACTCCAGTGTTTCTGCTGTGTAGGGTGTACCCGGAAAAACATAAGTAACATGGTTCTTTTCGGCATGCCCAAATCCTGTAGGGGCCCGGCACTCATTCTTTACGGTTAAAGGCACCGAAAGTTGCAACGCGTTATAGGGCGTATCAAAAATATGAACACCCATATCACCCAGGGTGCCACAACCATAGTCGATGCACTTTCTCCAGTTCCCCGGGTGGTAAAGCCCTTTTTTATAGGGGCGTTTTTTTGCTGTGCCCAGCCATAGATCCCAGTTCAGCCCTTCTGGTACGGGATCGCTTCCCTCCGGTGCTTCACCGTCATAACCCCATACTTTGGGCGACCAGGCGATCACTTTTTTTACCTTCCCTATAATGCCTTTCTGAATCAGAATGGTGGCCAGCTTATAATCATAAAAGGAATGCACCTGGATACCCATTTGCGTAACCAGTTTTTTTTCGGCGGCTACAGCATCCATTTTTCGTGATTCAGAGATATAGTGGGTTAGTGGTTTCTGACAATACACATGTTTATTCAGACCCATGGCTGCCAGCGAAACAGGTGCATGCGCATGATCCGTTGTAGATACTACTACGGCATCAATTTCGTTGCTCATCGTCGCAAACAGTTCTTTATAGTCTGTAAACGTTTTTGCATTGGCATGCTTGGCTTTCGCCTTATCCAGGTTTTTGCTGTCTACATCACAAAGGGCCACGATTTCAACCAGGGGGTGCGATGCGATTGCCAGCAGATCATTGGAGCCCATGGAGCCCAGCCCGATCTGAGCCACCCTTAATTTCTTCTCCGAACTAAAGGCGGACGATGAAAGCGGAAGCATAAAGGCGATCGTTCCCGCGGCCGTGGTTTTTATAAAACTTCTTCTTTTCATATTTATATATTGTTTTTAACTGTTCATCATTGGCTCCTTTGGACTAAAGCGGTTTAACCATTATGTTTTTAAACCACAGGGAACTTCCATGATATTGAAACCCGATATAACCCGTTTTAAGGGTTCCATAAAGATCGCTTTTTGCCCATTTGCCAGCTTTTTTACGGGCGTACCAGTCGGCGGACCAGGGCTCAAAGCTTAATAGCTTTACACCATTAAGCCAATACTCGGTGCGTCCGGGGGCCACTACTATTTTGGTGCTATTCCATTGTCCAACCGGGTGAAGTACTTTTGCGGCTTCATCTGCCGGATGCATGGCATAATCGGCACCGGTTTTTTGCCAGTCCTGCAGCTGCTCGGGGTTTTTAGCGCCAAACTGGGCATTATAGTCTTTGAGGTCAGGGTGCATTTGGGCAAAATTTTCGTCATCAATGAGCTGGTATTCGGGGCTGATGCTGGATGGCGCGCCATAGCCTTCCTTTACATGATAAAAAATGCCGCTGTTGCCACCCCGGGCTATTTTCCAGTCTACTGTCAGTTCAAAATATTCAAACTCCTGCCCGGTAAAAATAACATCCCGTCCGCCTTTATACGCAGGGTCCGGCTTGGCTTCGTTATTCATCCATAACATTCCGTCACTGATCGTCCAGTCTGGCGGCAGTATTTTTCCGTTGTAGCCTCTCCATTTGGAGGCATTCTTTTTATCGAGCAGGTTAATGCTTTTTTTTGCTTTTACCACCGTTATAGGATCCGGCTGATGCGTTGATAAACGGGGAGCCGCGGCGCTCAACAACATGAAAGCGGGGGCGAGGAGCAAGGACTGTGTAGAAAATAACTTCATAAAAAACGAAATCAATGGCAGGAAATGAATGAACCGGTTTTTGTATTTTTTTGATACAGGGGCTAAAATAGTGAAATAACTATTAAGAAGGGCATATAAATTCCTAAAGTGACGAACGGGCATTTCAGCTGATCAGCAGTGGATAACAGGGAGCAGCAGGTTGCATTAAACATCCGTTAAGCGCTATTTTCTCCTGAATTTAAAGGTATAGGTCTGTGTTCCGATTGTCAGGGTGGCACTGAACTGGTCCGTTCCGGTGAACCGGATTTCATTGAAGAGGTCTGATATCTGTTCCCGGGAATCACTGTTCGTTGCATTAATCAGCAAGCTGCGGGGGATTTCGGTTTTGCAATTATCGCAGTAAGTATTTGTTAACTGATTCCGGATTAGCCATTTTCCCATATATGCAGTGCCGGAGCGCCCTGTAAAGGAAAAAGAATGACCGTAGTCAAACTGGTAAGTGCCTTCTCCAAAGTTTGGCGTCTGGCTTCCGGATCCAAGGCTATTACTGTATGTTGCCTCCCAAATACCAATAATCTGCTGTTCATCTTGCTTAAGGGTGCCTTTGCTGCAGCCCGTGAATGCAAACAACGTAATAAGCAAAACAGGTAGATACCATTTTTTCATAATCGGGTTGCTTTAGCGTTAAAAGAAGCCGGCCACTTTAGACCCCAAAAGCAGCAATGCAGAAGAGTGAAATATTGCTTTTGATCTTAACAAGCGTCCGGGCGGTATTATAGCAGCGCCTTTTCCGGTAGGGAAGATAGTGCTATTTATAATAGTGCTGTGGTGAATGAACCCGGTATTGCTATAAACAAATGTTAATTATTGTTCAAGAACATAAAAATTATGAGTTTCTTGCTTTTATTATTTTTGAGCCATAATTGCAAATATGAAAAAGTATTTTACGGGCTTGCTGATGACTGTATTTGCCCCGATCGCCCTGCAGGCACAGATCATTACCTACAGGGACTCAGCAATCGAGAAAATGGCGGCGGCTGTTTCGGCCGATTCCTTGCGCGCTTATATCAACGCATTGGTGCGGTTCAATACAAGGCATACCTTAAGCACACAGCACCATCCCCATGAGGGCATTGGTGCTGCGCAGCAATGGGTGCTTCAAAAGTTCCGGCAATTGGCTCCTGGTACTGGTGGAAGGCTGTCTGCTTTTATCGATACCCTGACCTATGTTCCGGATGGCAAAAGAGTAGATAGGCCCTTTGTGCTGGGGAACGTGGTGGCTGTTTTAAAGGGAACCGATCCGCAGGACCGGCGGGTACTGATGATGACCGGGCACCTCGACAGCCGGCGGACCGATGTAATGGACCGCACCGGCATGGCGCCCGGAGCCAACGATGATGGCAGTGGTGTGGCGGCTGTAATTGAATGTGCCCGGGTTATGAGTGCGCAGGCATTTCCGGTAACAGTTGTTTTTGTGGCCACTTCAGGCGAGGAGCAGGGCCTATTGGGAGCCCGTTTTTTAGCAGACCAGATCAAAGCAAAAAAATGGCAACTGGAAGCCTTGCTGAACAATGATATTGTAGGAAGTAATAACAGCAATGAAACGCGCATCGTTAATAATACCCAGGTGCGTGTTTTTAGTGAGGGGCTTCCGTTAAAGGCCGACCGGGAGGCATTGACAAAAATCCGTTCCCTGGGTTTGGAAAACGATGGCGCCCCCCGGCAGCTGGCGCGCTACTTTAAAGAGGTGGGTGAGCGTTATGTAGACAATATGACCGTAAAACTGGTTTACCGCAACGATCGTTTTCTCCGAAATGGCGATCACAGCCCTTTTGTAGAAAACGGGTATACCGCGGTGCGGGTTACGGAAATGAATGAAAACTTTGAGCATCAGCACCAGGATGTTCGCACGGAGAACGGTGTGCGCTATGGCGATCTCCCCGAGTTTATGGACTTTGAGTACCTGCGGAAAAATACGGCGTTGAACCTGGTTACATTGGCCAACCTGGCAAAAGGGCCGGCCGTACCACAACGTGTTACATACATCACCAGGGGGCTGGAAAATTCCACCACCATCAAATGGAGCCCTCCTGCCGCGGGTGCCTGTAAGGGTTATTACCTGCTGATGCGGGAAACCAGCAGTCCGCAATGGGAAAAAAAAATCTTTACCCCGGCAACTACCATCACGGTTCCCTATTCAAAAGACAATTATTTTTTTGCGATACAATCGGTTAGTGCAGATGGCAATGAAAGCCTCCCCGTATTGCCAGGTCTTTCGTCTTCCCGGTAAAGGGTTTTATTTATTTTACATATTCTGATTTTCTTAAAAAAAATGCAGCTCAACAAGTGAGCTGCATTTTTTTAATTTAGCAGGCTTCGACCTTTTCTGGCCAGCCCCCCAAAAAATATTAATACCTGTATAATTCCGGTTTAAACGGTCCTTCTGCCGGAATGCCGAGATAAGCGGACTGTGCAGGGGTAAGGGTATCCAGTTCCACACCTATTTTCGCAAGGTGCAGCCGGGCTACTTTTTCATCCAGGTGTTTGGGCAACACATATACGTTGTTCTCATACCGGTCGTTATTAGTCCAGAGCTCAATCTGGGCCAGGGTCTGGTTAGAGAAGGAGTTGCTCATTACAAAGCTGGGGTGTCCGGTGGCGCAGCCCAGGTTCACCAGGCGACCTTCTGCCAGCAGGATGATGTCGTTGCCATCAATATTGTAAAGATCCACCTGTGGTTTAACAGTGTCCTTGGTATGACCATAATTCTGGTTCAGCCAGGCCACATCAATCTCGATATCGAAGTGCCCGATATTGCATACGATGGCTTTATCCTTCATCGCTTTAAAATGCTCGCCGGTGATCAGGTCGCGGCATCCGCTGGCAGTAACCACGATATCTGCTTCCTTAACGGCATCGATCATTTTCTTTACTTCGTAACCATCCATAGCTGCCTGAAGCGCGCAGATGGGGTCGATTTCTGTAACGATTACCCGGCATCCGGCGCCGCTCAAAGATGCAGCAGATCCTTTACCTACATCACCATAACCACCTACAACCGCTACCTTGCCGGCCAGCATTACATCGGTGGCACGGCGGATCGCATCTACCAGGGATTCCTTGCAGCCGTATTTATTGTCAAACTTGGATTTGGTAACGGAGTCGTTCACGTTAATAGCGGGCATGGGCAGGGTGCCTTTTGCCACTCTTTCATATAAACGGTGAACACCGGTAGTGGTTTCTTCGCTGATGCCTTTTACATGCTGCACCAGTTCCGGATAAGTATCCAATACCATATTGGTAAGGTCGCCACCATCATCGAGGATCATGTTTAAAGGACGGTCTGCCCCGCCAAAAAACAGGGTTTGCTCAATGCACCAATCGGCTTCCTGTTGTGTTTGTCCTTTCCAGGCAAATACGCCAACGCCTGCTGCTGCAATGGCTGCGGCAGCATGGTCCTGTGTAGAAAAGATATTGCAGGAGCTCCATTTTACTTCGGCTCCAAGAGCCACCAGTGTTTCAATTAGCACCGCAGTCTGGATGGTCATGTGCAAACATCCGGCAATACGGGTGCCCTTCAGCGGCTGGGATCCGGCGTACTCTTTACGGATGCTCATTAAGCCGGGCATTTCTGCTTCGGCCAGTCTTATTTCTTTACGTCCCCAGTCTGCCAGGCTGATATCGGCAACTTTGTAATTCAGGGCAAAGTCTATCTGGGATTTTGTTACAGTGGACATATATGCTATAAATTTTTAGGTCACAAAGGTACGATTTAGAAGAAAACACTACATGAAATGATATTAATAAGTTGTATTCCCTGTAAATACGTAAATTTATGGGGATAAATGCTGTAAAAATATGAAGCGGAATGGTAAAACAGGAGAATCGGCTGTACTGTCAACGGCGCCCGAACCGGATGCGAAAGACCGGGAAATTTTAAAACACCTGCAGGACAATGCCCGTATGTCCGTAACTGAAATTGCTGCCCGGGTCCATTTAAGTCCTACACCAGTGCATGAACGGATCCGCCGCCTGGAGGAATCGGGGGTTATTAAGCAGTATGCTACCTTATTGGATGCACAAAAGCTGGACCAGGGGCTGATGGTAATCTGTTATGTTTCCCTGAAGCAGCATGATAAGAAAGCGGGGTTAAAATTCATCCAGGCTATTAACGGGCTGAATGAAGTGGTGGAATGCTACAGCATTTCCGGGGAGTTTGATTTTATGTTAAAAGTGCGGGCAAAAGACATGGCGGGGTTTTATGATTTTCATGTGAACCGCTTAAGCCAGGTCGAAAACCTGGGGCATGTACAAAGCGTGTTTGTGATGGGGGTTATCAAAGACACGCACCGGTTGCTATTTTAGTTCATAGCGAATGGTTCATCGTTCATAGACGCCCTATGAACGATGAACCATCAGCCATCAGTCATCAACTAATTTCCTTTCTTTACATCCATCAGCTCTACTTCAAAAACAAGTACGCTTCCGCCGGGAATAGTGGGAGGCGCTCCTCTGAGGCCATAACCCAACTCATAGGGAATGAAGAATTTGTATTTGGATCCCTTGCTCATTAATTGAAGCCCTTCGGTCCACCCTTTAATAACGCCGGATACGGGAATGGTCAGCGGCTCGCCGCGGTCGTAGGAATTGTCAAATTCGGTACTGTCCAGCAATGATCCCCTGTAATGACAAATGGCGGTGTCGTTGGCGCCGGGCTTTTCACCGGTACCTTCCTTCAATACGATGTATTGTAATCCGCTTGCCGTAGTAGTAACACCCTGCTGTGTTTTGTTTTTGGTAAGGAAGGCCCTTCCGGCATCCACCGTTGTTTGCGCCTGTGCTTCCTTGGCTTTTTCCGAATAGGTCATGATCACGTTCATCAAAACATCATCATCCAGTACGGGTTTTTTTCCTTCAAAAGTGGCTTTCATGGCTCCCATCATAATGTTGGTATTGATATCGCCCAGATCCTTTTTCATTGATTGGGCTATATTGACGCCAATGGCATAGCTGGCTGAGTCTGCCAGTGTTTTTAAAGCAGGGGCGCCTGCGGGGGCTGCGGTCACGACTGTCTTTTTTGCCGTTGCAGGTTTCGGTTTTGGTTTTGCCTTTGATTGGGCTAAAAGCGAAAGACTGCCTGTTGCCAGCAGTCCGATTGTGAGCAGATACTTCATTGTTTTTTTGTTTTACACACTGTTCAAATTTGATCCCTGGGATCGAAGCGGTAAATATAGCGACCCTTTTTCATAATATTTAATTGTTGGCATTTTTAAGTTTGTTAATTTTTATGTGCCCTGAATGCTTTGGGGGCAACGCCTGTTTGTGATTTGAAGAAGTTGGAAAAGTTAGCCGTATCATAAAACCCCAGCTCGTAGGCGATTTCCTTGATGCTTTTGCCGGAAACCTCTAAAAGGCGTTTTGCTTCCAGCACCAGCCTTTTCTGGATCAGTTCGGTTGCGGAGGCGTAGAGGGAGCGTTTACAAAGAATATTGAGATAATTGGGAGTGATATTGAGCTGTTTGGCGTAATAGGCTACAGAACGGTGTTCGCGAAATTGCTCGTTAACCATAGTGGTGTACCGGATAACGAGCGGGTTGGATTTCATTTTTTGGATGATCTCCGACTGGTTTTCCTGTTCCTTCCCCAACAGCTGTACAATGAGCTTACTGCGGGTGTAGATGATATCGAGGTTGGGGCGGCTGGTGTGCAGTTCTTCATCCAGCTGCTGAAATTCATGATGAAAAACGCTGAAGCGATGCGCATCGAGGGACAGCACGGGGTGCCGGAAATAAAATACCGGACTAAAGCTGAGATAATTGATCATGGTTTGAAAAATTGCCTCGCTGATCATCAGCTGAAATCCGGTAGTGGAAGCCCCCAGGTTCCAGTGATGTACCTGCCCGGGAAGCAGCACATGAATCTGGTAGTTGTTTACAGGATGTTCTACAAAGTCGATGGTATGGCTGCCGCTGCTCTCATGAATTAAAAAAAACAGGTAAAAATTGTGCTTATGCGGCCTGGTGATCCGGTTGCTTCCTTTGAGCACATGGTTGAGTATGGTGATGCCGTTTACTGCGTTAAAGGCAAAATTATCCAGGTTCAATACAGGAATTTTGGCAGGCATATCTTTTGGAGTATACCATAAATATAGGGAATCGCCGCAAGAAAAAGCCGTTCTTTAACAGGCCTCTGCGGGAAATGTAAAATATAAAATATCCAATGGAAAATGCATACTCCTTTTCCATTGGATATTTTATATCTATACAAAGCAAGGGATAAAAAAGTGAACTCATTGGTTATAAAAGCTCACGGATGCATCCCCCCGATTTATCGGATTGGCGTCAAGTTAAGGGGATGTAAGCATGCCGGCAAATCTGCGCTATTAAAGGCTTTGAGGGGCATAGCCCCGGATCGGTTTTAGAACGTCGTGCTTTAGCGCGATGTTAGCAGCCAAAAGGCAGATGTGAGTGCCATAGGCACGGCAGATGTTTCGGGCTGACGGTTCTCAACCCTTCGTCCGGATGGCGAGACGGGTTAAAACCCGCTCTTACAATATTCATCTGCCGCTATGCGGCGGGTACAGTTTCATGCTAACTTGACGCGTATCCGGTTTACCGGGACGAAGTATCATTAATTTGCCGGCTCTGCATGAGTGGTGGGCGTATGAACGATGTCGAAAAATACGGTTGTATTTCCTGCAGTAGGATAAACCCGGTAAGTGAACTCTTTGCTGGTTAATACGGTGATCGGTACTTCACGTCTGAACAACTGGGCGCCATTGGCATCTCTTGCTATGATAAACCTTGTTTTGCCATCCAATGAAAGCCACCAGTCGCCATGCATTTTGGGACTGTTGTCTAAATTGTACATGGTAAATTGCGTATTGGCTTTGAAGTAGGCAAACCCAACAAAATTCTTTACATTATCATCTGTCAGGGGCACATTGGCTCCCTGTGCGTTTTTTGCACTGGTAGTTTCCCATGCTGTAGCAGATAACAGTTCACTGGGGGTTTGCGTGGGGGTAACAGAATCATTGTCTTTTGAACAGGCAGCAAAAAAGCTGAGGAATAAAGCGGATGCCGCAACTAAAACTGAAATTTTCATTACTATATATTTTATTTGCCGCAAAGCTACCCTGCGCTGCGGGAAAAAAAATATGAGAAACCTGCCAGTTCTTGTGCCAATTATAACTGGCGCCCGGTAAGGTCATCTGCGGCTATCACGCGTCCTCGTCAAAATCCAGGTTATCATAAGCTTCTGCAGAAGCAGCGCCCAGTATGCTTCCGAAGAGATCCTTGAATTCGACCTTCGTTTCAAAAAGCCTTTTGCTGATGAGAGAGTAGGAGGAGAGGCCAAACAATACAAATTCCATCAGGAGGGCGGCCTGCAGTTCATTGGCGCCGGAAAACTGTTTTTTTACCAATGCATAAAGCCCGTCTACCTGGTAAAGTTGCTGTACCTTACCGGAATCAGTGGTGTTATAGTCGATGTTGAGGGTATTACCTTTATCGAACCAGTTCACGATCGGTTTGTAAGGGTTTTCATCGGCTTTGCTTTGTGCAGAGGGTTTGCCGGTATTTCTCTTTTTGTTGAGTTGTTCGGGGTTCGGAAAATACTGGATGAACTGTGAACGGATGGCTTTATCCACAAGGTTCATAGCTACCTGAAAGGGGCCTTCCTGCTCGCCTTCATATACCAGCTCTACTTTCCCGGTTATTGAAGGAATGATCCCGGACAGGTCGGAGATCCAGACCTGGGTTGTGGGCTCCTTATTGACCAGTGCCCTGCGTTCTGCCGTACTAACGGCATTTTCAAAAGCAGAAATGGTGAGGCGGGCGCTGACGCCGCTTTTTTTGTCGACCAGTTCACTGCTCCGGGCTTCAAACGCCACCTGTTCAATAAGCCGTTTTACCAGGTCGCTGACCGCAACCGTTTCTTGTTGTTCTTTATGGATGCCGGCTTCCTGGCCGGTGATTTCCAGCGCATGCTCCAGGGTTTTGGGGTAGTGGGTCAGTATCTGGCTCTGGATCCGGTCCTTGAGGGGTGTTACAATGGAGCCCCGGTTGGTGTAGTCCTCTGGGTTGGCCGTAAATACAAACAGGATATCGAGCGGAAGCCGCAATTTAAATCCCCTGATCTGGATATCGCCTTCTTCCAGGATATTGAACAGGGATACCTGTATGCGTGCCTGGAGATCCGGCAGCTCGTTGATCACGAAAATACAACGGTTGCTCCGGGGGATGATGCCATAATGCAGTACGCGCTCATCATCAAAACTCAGTTTTAGATTGGCTGCTTTTATGGGATCAATGTCGCCGATCAGGTCTGCTACGCTCACATCCGGCGTAGCCAGTTTTTCGCCGTAGCGCTGATCTCTGTGCAGCCAGGTAATGGGGGTAGCATCGCCTTTTTCAGCAATAAGATCCTTTGCATATTTGGAAACGGGGTTCAGCGGGTCATCGTTGAGATCGCTTCCTTCAACCACCGGTATGTATTCATCCAGCAGGGCAATCATCTGGCGGGCCATCCTTGTTTTAGCCTGCCCGCGCAACCCCAGGAACAGGATATTGTGCTTGCTTAGCAGGGCACGTTCGGTTTCGGGTATAACGGAATCCTCATATCCTACGATGCCGGGAAAGGAGGTTTTGCCGGCTTTTAATTGTTGTATGAGATTTTGCCGGATCTCTTCTTTGATGGACTTTGGTTGATATCCGGATGCTTTTAATGCGCCTAATGTTTTAACCACGAGTGAGATGTTTTTAGTGAGATGTTTTTAGTGAGATGTATTTAGTGAGATGTTTATGGTGAGATGTTTATAGTGAGATGTTTTGGATGATATGCCGGGAGTGAAACAGGGAACGGCCTTGCCGGCCTTATCAGAACACCGTTTTGGAGCGACCGCTTTCAAAATCTTTAAAGATAAACGACCCCAGGTTGTCCAACGATGCAAAGTAGGCTTTACCATGATTCATCTCGGTGAATTCCTGAACAAAGCGCTGGAGATAGGGGTCGGTAGCGATCATAAAAGTGGTGATCGGGATCTTTAATTTTTTGCAGGAGGCTGCCAGGTTCATACACCGGTTTACTACTTTGCGGTCGAGCCCAAAACTGTTTTTATAGTACCGTTTTCCTATTTTTAGGCAGGTAGGTTTGCCATCGGTGATCATGAAGATCTGCTTGTTGGGATTTTTTCTTCGCCGCAACAGGTCCATCGCCAGCTCCAGACCGGCCACCGTATTGGTATGATACGGGCCCACCTGTAAATAGGGGAGGTCTTTTATTTCAACCGGCCAGGCGTCATTGCCAAAAACTACAATGTCGAGGGTGTCTTTTGGATAGCGGGTGGTGATCAGTTCACTCAGTGCCATGGCTACTTTTTTGGCCGGCGTAATGCGGTCTTCGCCATAAAGGATCATGGAATGGGAAATGTCGATCATGAGCACCGTGGAGGTCTGGGTCTTGAAATCCGTTTCGCGGATGCTCAGGTCGTCCTCCTGCATCCGGAAGGCATCAATACCGTGATTGATCTGTGCATTGCGAATTGATTCGGTAAAATCGATCTGCTCCAGCAAATCTCCAAACCGGAAGGGGCGGGCTTCGGGGTTCAGTTCGTCTCCCTGTCCGGGTTTAAAGGTTTTGTGATCGCCCTTGCCGGCTTTTTTAAGCTTTCCAAAAATTTCCTCAAGGCTTTTTTTCCGGATGCCCTGTTCCGTTTTGGGCGTTATTTTTATTTCACCTTTCTGATGATCTTCTGTAATGTAACCCTTTTGTTTCAGATCCTCAATAAAGTCGCCTATGCCGTAATCGTTGCTGCCCAGCTGGTATTCTTTGTCGAGCTCGTTCAGCCACTGAAGAGCTTCTGCGGCATCGCCACTGGTATAGGTGAGCAGCTGCATAAAAACGTCCAGCATTCTTTCGAAGGGTGGCTTGTCCTGGCTATTCGGATCCAGGCCGGAGAATTGAATACCTCTCATAGGTTAAATGTACGTTTTTTTGGCGATAAGGGGGATGCCTGATGATTGATAATAACAGGCATCAATTTTACTGAAATGCATAATCGGAAATGGTTTGTGAGGACACAAACCAAGGCCGGAGATGTTTTATGTTTGACGTTTGATGTACGACATGCATTTCATGTTTCAATTCTAAAAAAAATCCCCTCCGTTTGGAAGGGATTCTGTTTTTAGAACCGGTCTGTTACTTCTTTGAAGAATCTTTTGTCGTGCTGTCTGCTGTTTTTGCGGCTGGTAAAAGCTCCTGGGCCGGTGTTTTTTCACCTTTTTTGAGGGGGTCATAGTGCCCTTCAATTGCTTCTGCAACGGCACCCGTAATATCATTGAGCGGCTCTTCAATAGAGGCTAATCCCTGGTAGTATTCGGGTTTTTCCGTCTTCAGGTAGTTATAATATTTTTGCTGATCGGCTACATCTTTTTTAACAGCGGCAATTACTTTGCGCGCCATATCCAGCTTGCCGGCTTTGTAATAAGATTCTGCATACATCAACCCCGTTTGATTGTGCTGGTTAAACCTGCTCGTCATGGCATAAGGTAAGTTTTCCGGAAGAATACCGGCTTCGGCTTTATTCAGCAGCTTAATCGCTTCATCCTTTTTACCCGCATCAGCAAGGTTTCCCGCTGCTTCTGCAAAAATACTGCGGATATTGAGCAGGTATTGCCGGTTTGTTTCATCAAAATAAACGCCTTTCTTATTAGCACCGCCAAACTCAAATTTGGTCAACAGGTTTTTGGCCATTACATCCTGGTTATTGTCCCGTATGGAAGTACCTCCAGCCCGCATCTGGCGGTAAGCCTGGTCTACCACCCAATTAGCCTGGGGCGCTTTTACGGCGAAAGGTACCAGGCGGTAGGTAAGTCCGTCTTTTCGCAGATTTTGCCCAAAGCCCAGGTCGCCGTAAGGCCATGTAAAGTAAATGGGACGCTTCCATTGGTTGGAGGCGATAATGGCGAGTACCATCAGATCGTTACGGCCGATGGTGCCTTTTGAAGCAGGGATTTCAAATGCCCACTGATCCGGCACGCTGTCTGTGGGATTGGCTGTTCCGTTTTTGTGCACCAATGCTTTGTCTACAGGAACAAAAAACTTACGCAGCGGCAGGGTATTGGCGCCTACATCGCGTCCGGTTTCGGGATCTGCAACTTTGGCACCTACTACTTCCCGGATTACGCGGTCTAAGGGAAAGAAGGCATTGGCGTCAATATTCTGACCTGGTTGTGGCGCCGCAAAACGCAGGTATTCGCGGTTATGCCCTTCTATTTGCTCGGGTGTAAGGATCACGTCTACGGCATCGGCATCGTTGATTTTATAACGGAGTTGATTAATATACCAGTCGATACCCAGCAGGCTGGTGTTGATCACCCGGATATCGGGCCGCACGTTTTCAACTTCCTGGGCATACCATAAGGGGTAGGTGTCATTATCGCCTACCGTAAATACGATGGCATTGGGTGCACAACTTTCGAGGTAATCCTTAGCCAAATCCGGCGCCATTGTTTTTTGGCTCCGGTCATGATCGTTCCATTCCTGCTGCGCCATCAGGCCCGGTACTGCCAGACAAAGCAGGGTTACCAGGATATTGGCGGGTTTTATATTAACGCCACCCGATGAAACGGCTCTTGCTATAAAGGTTACAATATACAGTACGGCGGCATAAAGAACAGCGGCCACCAGACTGGCAATGATAATAGCGCTGAAGGTACTTGACATGCTGCTGAGCGCAGTAATGAGGAAGGTTCCGGATGCGCCGTATACCAGCAATTTCTGGAAGGTTTCCTTATCTTCCTTTTCCAGTGCCGACCGGAGCAGGGCTACTACGGCCAGGCCAATCCAAACCGCAAAGGCATAGAAGGACCCTACATAGGCATAGTCCCGCTCGCGGGGCTGGTTGCCCGGTTGGTTAAGGTATACTACAATCGCCATGCCGGTAAAGAAGAACAGGAGGAAGGTGACCACCCAATCTTTGCGGTTTTTGAGAAACTGGTATACAAAACCGATGATGCCTAAAATAAAAGGCAGCATATAAAAGGCATTGTGGGCTTTATTGTGTTTGATGCTTTCGGGCATCAGGTTCTGGTCGCCCAAGCGGGCATTATCTATTAATGAAATGCCGGAGATCCAGTTCCCATCGCGCTTGTTGCCATATCCCTGCAGGTCGTTTTGCTTGCCGGAAAAGTTCCACATAAAATAACGCATATACATCCAGCTGGTCTGGTAGCTCATAAACCAGTTGATATTATCGGCATAGCTGGGAGCGCCATAGGATCCCTGGCCCGTGTTGGGATCCGGTTTGGAGAGGCCTAACCAGTCGGCATAAAAGTCCTGGTGCCCCTGGTCATTGCTGGAATCCCATACGCGAACAAATAATTGTTTATCCGAACTTTTATACCGTACCGAACGGTCTCTTCCTATCGGGATGTATTTGTTGTCACCCTTTACGTACTTCATTTCGCCCATTTCGTAGGGGCTGCCGTTTTCGTCATAGTCTACTTCGGCTGTATAATGTGCGCCATACAGGAGGGGTTGTGTTCCGTATTGCTCGCGGCTGAGGTAATAAACAAGATTAATGGGGTTGTCCACATTGTTCATGTCAATGGCCGGGTTGGCATTGCTGCGGATGATATTGGTAAAATACATGAAATAGCCCAGCATCATAAAGGCAAAACACCAGAGGAAAAGCTTCATGACCTTAAGGGCGGTTGGACGGATGAAATAGCCCAGTGCCGCACCCACGATCAGTAACAGAATGATTTTTAGCGCAGCCATAGTGCCTCCAAAAGCAAAAGGTAAAAATGCCAGCAGGAAGAAGGCGGCTGTCCACAAAATGATCGCACTCTTTGATACATTAGATTTGAACCGCACGCCAATGGCTACCAACAGTGTTATTAAAATGAAGTATACCGTAAACCCTGAGAAGAAGGGCATTCCAAAGCTGTTAACGAACATGATGTCAAACAAGCCTGCAGCCTTCATGCTGTACTGGATAATAGCCACCTGTACGATGCCGGTAATGATACAACCGATGAGGAATGCGCCGATGGAGCCTTTAATGCTGGGCTTATACCGCCGATAGTAATAGATCATTACAATGGCTGGTATGGTTAGCAGGTTCAGCAGGTGCACACCAATCGACAGGCCCATCATGAAGAAAAGAAACACGATCCAGCGGTCGCTGCGCAGCCTTGCGGTATCATCGGCTCCGGCCAGTTCATCAGCATGCTCCCACTTCAACATTGCCCAAAATACCAGGCCGGTAAAGAAGGAAGACAGGGCATATACCTCACCTTCAACCGCACTAAACCAGAAAGAGTCGGTAAAAGTGTAAGCCAGGGCGCCTACGCTGCCCGCCGCCATCACCGTAAAAATTTGCTGACTGGTGAGCGATTCACCGGAGCGTACAAACATTTTTCTTGCAAAGTGCGTAATGGTCCAGAAAAGAAACAAAATGGTAGCGGCGCTCACCAGGGCGCTCATAAAGTTTACGGCGTTGGCCGCAGTTTGCGGATTATCTCCGAAAAACAGGATGAATAACCGGCCCAGCAAACTGAACATGGGTGCGCCGGGAGGGTGGGCCATCTGTAATTTATAAGCAGTGGCCACAAATTCACCACAATCCCAAAGTGAGCCACGGGCTTCCCGGGTTAGTGAATAAGTGAGGGCAGCAATGGCAAAAACCACCCATCCGGTTAGATTGTTTACTTTTCTGAAGTTCATGTTAAAACGCGTCTTTTTTTCAATGATGACAAAAATAGGGATAAACCAATCATTTTAGTTGAATGCCAGTCAGTATTACCGATATTTTAAACCTTGTTTTCGTACCCGGGAAAAACCGGGTACCCCGGCTGCAGTCACTGCCGGTTTGCGAATGCCTAAAACGGGCTGGAACCACCCTGCCGGTAAGGGTTGCCATACCAGGTGGTATTAATCTCCTGCACAAAATCTTCAATCTGGCGGTCAAACGGGTCTTTGCGAATGTCGTAATCCTGTTTCAGGCTGCTGCCATAGAAGAAGGCTACTGTTTGGTACATCCGGGCATTAAGACCTCCCTTGTATTCCTTAATGATTTCGTAACAATCGTCTCCCGTTTGCCGGTAAATCAGTTTCATCAGTACCTTGCCCTGGTATACCGATAAATTGGTCAGCGGATCGGAGAATTGTTTTTTCAATTCTTTTTCCTTGGATTTAATGATGGCTTTCCGGGCTTTATTATCTGAAACCCCTTGTAGCTGGCGGCTGATCTGGTTAATGGTGGATCCGGCAATGCGGGCATAGGGATAGCACACATATACTGCATTGCGCAACCGGCTCCATTCTTTTTTAACCTTTTCGAGCTGTGCCGGCGGCAGTTTGGAGATCCAGATATTGGGTTCTTCGGAATAGGGCATCATTTTAAAGGAATCGTAGTCGGGCCCATACCAGATGGCTGCTATTTTGGTAGAATCTTTTGGTCCCCAATCTTTCATGATCTCCTGGAGCGAGGGCATAGGAGGAACACGTATCGTATCTGCTGTTTGCGCAAGTGCAGTGGTCTCAAAAGCAAATGACGATAACAAGGATATGATCAATATTGCCAGGTATCGATATTGTTTATTCAATACACAAATTTAATATTGGTACACGGAACTTCGTAAAGTAACCGTAGAACCGGGTTGTTTTGGCTGTTAATATTTACTTAATAATTTGAAAATTTGAGGATTTGAAGATTTGAAAATGTGGGAATTTGAAAGTGTACGAGGTATGAGTCTGATTTCTGATCAAACCTGCTAATATGCGAAGAATGCGGTTAATACCGAACGTCAAACTAACCATAAACTCCGTTAATATCTGACTTTCATTTCCAAATCAGCACGTTTTCAAATAATGCTGATGGCTTATTTTTTATGTCTTGTTTCCAGCACATCCAGCACGTCCCGGAGCTGGAATCCCTTGGCCTGCAGTAGTACGAGGTAGTGAAACACCAGGTCGGCGGCTTCTCCTAAAAACAGGTCCCGGTTGTCATCTTTTGCTTCAATCACTATTTCAACGGCTTCTTCACCTACCTTCTGCGCAATCTTGTTGATGCCTTTTGCAAAAAGCGAGGCCGTATAGGATTTTTCGGTCGGGTTGTTTTTCCGGTCGCGGATCACTTTTTCCAGGGCCTGCAGCGAAAAGCTGTCGTTGGTGGTTCCAAAACAGCTGGTGGTTCCGGTATGGCAGGTAGGCCCCTGAGGATCGGCCTTAATCAGCAGGGTGTCCGCATCACAATCTTCCAGGATCTCTTTAACCAAAAGAAAATTGTTAGATGTTTCCCCCTTGGTCCAAAGGCGTTGTTTGCTGCGGGAATAGAAGGTGACCCGGCCTTCGGCCTTTGTTTTTTCCAGTGCTTCAGCATTCATAAATCCCAGCATCAGCACCTGTTGCGTGGCGGCGTCTTGTATTATTACCGGGGCAAGGCCATCGGCATATTTTGAAAAGTCGATCATGTTTTTAATATTTGGTTTCAAGTTTCAGGGTTCAAAGTTCAAGGTTTGCATCCGGATTATTTGCAAATTATAACCGAACAGGAATATTGTTTCCGGCCAGGTAATTTTTCAGCGTGCTGATCTCTATTTCACCAAAGTGGAAAATGCTGGCGGCCAGGGCAGCATCTGCAGCGCCTTCTTCAAACACTTCTTTGAAATGGGGCATGGTACCGGCACCACCGGAGGCAATTACCGGTATGGGCAGCAACTGGCTGATTTGCCGGGTAATGTCGATGGCAAACCCGCTCTTGGTGCCATCATTTTCCATGGAGGTCAGCAGGATTTCTCCGGCGCCCAGGTCGGCTACCGTTTTTGCCCATTCCGTAGCTATCCGTTCGGTTGCGTTTCGGCCTCCATGGGTAACCACTTTCCAGATACCATCAAACAATTTAATGTCGATAGCCACTACTACGCACTGGCTGCCAAAATTTTTTGCGAGGTCGCTTACCAGTTGCGGGTTTCTCACCGCTGAGGTATTTACAGAAATCTTATCGGCTCCATGCTCCATTAACACGGATACATCATCGATGGTGTTGATGCCGCCGCCCACCGTAAACGGAATATTGATATGTGTAGCTATTTTGCGCACCAGTTCAGACAAGGTTTTGCGTTTATCGACCGTTGCCGTAATGTCGAGAAATACCAGTTCATCGGCGCCTTCGGTACAATAGCGCATGGCCAGTTCTACCGGATCTCCGGCATCTCTCAGCTGTACAAAATTGGTGCCTTTTACGGTACGTCCGTCTTTTATGTCCAGGCAGGGGATGATTCGTTTTGCGAGCATGATTCTGTTTGAGGTTTGAAGTTTTTTGTTTGAGGTTATTTCGACCGGCCGGCGAATTTCTGCCCCTTAATTACAGATTGATTTAAGTACGAAATAAATGCGGCTATTTTTGAGGATAAAATTTTGTAGTGTTCCATCAGTTCATTTTGAAGAAGTTCCTCTATATATTTTTGATCCAAAGCTGAATGCAGCTGTGAGCGGACTTCGCCAGCCGATCCTTTTGCGATACTCAGGAAGTTTATAAATTCAAGTTTTGACGATCTTTCAAAGCCTTCTGCAATATTATCCATAACCGATCTGGCCGCAGCCTTTATCTGATCGCGGAACCTGTAATCTGTACTAAACGGACCAGATTGTGTTAGCTCAAATATTCTTAAAGATAATTTTCGAGCAGTTTGCCATATTGCCAGATCTTCAAAATTGGTTATTGTTGCCATAACATCAAACTTTAAACCTCAAACCTCAAACAGAAATTTGTATTAACTGTTGAATGTAGCTAATTCCTTCAAACTGATCCTGTTCTCATAAATCGCTTTTCCTACAATGGCTCCGTGGCATCCGATGGTCCGGAGGCTTTCGAGGTCCTGCAGGCTGCTTACGCCCCCACTGGCGATCAGCTTCAGGTCGGTTACTTCATCCAGTATTTTTTTATAAAGATCATTGGCACTGCCCTGCAGCAGTCCATCCCTGCTGATATCGGTGCAAAAGAATTGTTGGATGCCCTTGGTACGGTAATGTTTCAGAAAATTAAAAATATTAATTTCCGTTGCCTCGGTCCAGCCTTTAATCATTATTTTTTCATTGAGCACATCGGCGCCAAGAATGAATTTCTCAACTCCAAAAGCGGTGAGCCAATCCTGGAATATCACTGTTTTCTTTACGGCCATACTGCCTACTGCTGCATAAGCGGCCCCGGAATCAAAAGTGATCTGCACGTTTTTTTCGCTGCTGATGCCTCCGCTGAAGTCGACCAGCAGGTTTGTTTTACCTGCAATGCTTTCCAGCACCTTCCAGTTTACCACGTTGCCAGCTTTGGCTCCGTCAAGATCTACAAGGTGCAGGCGTTTTAAGCCGGCGTCTTCAAATTGCAGGGCTACTTCCAGCGGATTTTCGTTATATATTTTTTTTTGAGTATAGTCGCCTTTGCTCAGCCGTACGGCCTTTCCCTCTATAATATCTATTGCAGGTATGATCTCCATTTATTGTTGGTCTATTTAAGTTCTAAAAAATTTCTCAATATCTGCTCACCCGCTATGGCGCTTTTTTCAGGGTGAAATTGTACCCCATAAAAGTTGTTCCGGTGTATGGCACTGCTGAATTCCGTTGCATAGCTGGTGGTGGCAATCGTAGCTGGGTTCAGCTCGGCATAATAACTGTGTACAAAATAGGCCCATGCATTTTCCGGTACATTTTTAAACAGGGGGTTTTGTTTTGCGTGGATGCGGTTCCAGCCCATTTGCGGGATCTTCAGATCGGGGCTCACAAATTTCTTAACAGCCACATCAAAAATGCCCAGGCAGGGTGTATCGTTTTCCTCGCTGTGCGCACACAATAACTGCATGCCCAGGCAAATACCCAGCAAAGGCTGGCGGGCCTCCCGGATCAATTGGTCCAGCCCGCGTTCTTTCAGATAGCTCATCGCTGTGCTGGCTTCGCCCACGCCCGGGAAAATGAGTTTGTCCGCCGACCGGATGGCCTCCGGATCATCTGTAACGATCGCCTTCGCCCCAATACGTTCAAGCGCAAAGAGTACGGATTGAATATTGCCGGCGTTGTATTTAATAATTACTGTGTCCATTTTCTTGTTTGAGGTTTGAAGTTTTTTGTTTGAGGTTTAACGTCAAACATCAAACCTCAAACAAAAACCGGTTTTACAACAAGCCCTTAGTGCTGGGGAGCTGATCACTGCCCGGCGTTCTTTTAATGGCCATCTTAATGGCTTTGGCCAATGCTTTGAAAATGGCCTCTATCTTATGATGTTCGTTTTCGCCTTCGGCCTTAATGTTCAGGTTTATCTTAGCTGCATCACTGAGTGATTTGAAAAAATGATAGAACATTTCAGTGGGCATTTCGCCGATCTTTTCGCGTTTGAAGGAGGCATCCCATACCAGCCAGGGGCGGCCGCCAAAGTCCAGTGCCACCTGTACCAGGGCATCATCCATGGGCAAGCAGAAACCATAGCGCTCAATACCGGCCTTATTTCCCAATGCCAGGCTCAATGCTTCGCCCAGGGCAATGGCGGTGTCTTCGATCGTATGATGCTCATCAATGTGCAGATCTCCTTTTGTAACGATTTCCAGATTCATGCCGCTGTGGCGGCCCAGTTGGTGCAGCATGTGATCGAAAAAGCCCAGCCCGGTATCAATGGAGCATTGGCCGGTTCCATCGAGGTTGATATGGATCTTTATTTTTGTTTCATTGGTATTACGTTCGTGTGTTACTACTCTTGATTGCAGCTGTAACAATGCATAAATATCCTGCCAGCTGATGGTCTTTAAAGCAATGGTGGATTCCAACTCTTTTACAGAATCTGATATTTCAGCGGCCCCAAGCGTTTCATCCTGTACCAGCCAGATGCCTTTACAGCCCAGGTTCTTTGCCAGCTGGATATCGGTGATGCGGTCGCCGATCACGTAGGAGCCGGCAAGGTCGTAGTCCCGGTTATTGATGTATTGGGTTAGCATACCTGTTCCCGGTTTGCGGGTAGGGGCATTTTCTTCGGGGTAAGAGCGGTCAATAAACACTTCACTGAAATGGATGCCATCGGCTTCGAGGTTGCGCATGACGAGGTTTTGGGTGGGCCAGAAGGTTTCTTCGGGAAACGTTTCAGTGCCCAGCCCGTCCTGGTTGGTGACCATCACCAGCTCATAATCCATTTCCTTTGCGATCTTTCCCAGCCAGGCAAACATGCCGGGATAAAAGGTTACCTTGTCTATAGAATCCAGTTGATAGGTGGGCGGCGCTTCGTAAATCAATGTGCCATCCCGGTCGATAAACAATACTTTTTTCATTTTCTTTTTTTTTGAAAGAACCAGGGGATACAGACTGCTATACCCCGTAGGCCTTTAATGCAGCTATTAAAATACGGTTTTCTTTTTCGGTACCTACAGTAATGCGCAGGCAGTCTTCACATCCGGGTACGCTGCTGCGATTGCGTACAATAATCCCGTTTTGCTGCAGGTATTTAAAAATCTCGTTGGCGCCGGTCATTTTCACCAGCAGGAAGTTGGCATCTGATGGGTAAACCTTTTGGGTGTAAGATAACTGGTTTAATTCGTTTTCCAGCCAGTTGCGTTGTGCTAAACAATCCCGGATCCAGGCGTTCACCTGTTCGATGTTTTGCAATCCCTGTAAGGCCAGCTCCTGTGTGGCAATATTAATATTGTAGGGATATTTTACATTGTTCATCAACTGGATGATCTCTTTTCCCGCAAATGCCAGTCCGAGGCGCAATGCTGCCAGTCCCCATGCTTTTGAAAGCGTTTGTAATACCACCAGGTTGGGATGATCGGTTAGCTGCAGCGAGAGCGTTTTTTGCCGGGCATAGTTGATATAGGCCTCGTCTACCACCACAATGCCATCAAAATTGTTCAGGATCACTTCAATGTCCTGGCGGTTAATGCTGTTGCCGCTGGGGTTGTTTGGGGAACAAATGAAAATAATCTTTGTATATTCATCAACGGCATCGGCAATGGCTTGTATATTCATCTGGAAATCCGCATCCAGCGGCACTTCTTTTACCTTTATATTATTGATGGCGGCTGCCACGCTATACATGCCGTAGGTGGGCGGCAGGGTAATAATATTGTCAAAACCCGGTTCGCAAAAAATGCGGATCAGGACATCGATAGCCTCATCGCTGCCGTTACCTGTAAAAATGTGCTCCACCGGGAGGCCCTTGATCGCGCTGATGCGTTGTTTGAGCTTTGTTTGTACGGGGTCCGGGTAACGGTTGAGCAGCTCGTCCTGGTCATTCAGATGAAGGGCTACCGGTGAGCCAATGGCATTTTCATTGGCATCTAACATTACGCTGGCTTCGCCGCTGAATTCATGACGGGCGGTAGAGTAGGGAGCCAGGTTCCTGATATTTTCCCGTACCAGATAGTCTAAATTAAATTCCATTTTGTTTCTTGTTTCTGATAGCTAATGGTTGATTACTGGTTGCTCAATCTTATTTTAACAGCATTGCTGTGGCCCTGCAAACCCTCGCCCTCGGCCATTGTGGTTACCGTAGCGGCAATATTTTTAAGACCCTTTGCCGTGAGTTGCTGAAAAGTGATTTTTTTATAAAAACTGTCGAGCGAAACGCCGCTGTAGGCGGCGGCATATCCGTTGGTAGGCAATGTGTGGTTGGTGCCGCTGGCATAATCGCCGGCGCTTTCGGGCGAATGGTTGCCAATAAAAACCGACCCTGCAGCTGTTATGCTTTTTAGCAAGCCGGTTCCCGTTTTGCAGGCCAGGATCAGATGCTCAGGGGCATAAAAATTGGACAACTCAACGGCTTCTTTGAGGCTTTTTACCACCACGATCCGGGAATGCTCCAGTGCTTTTGCCGCTATGTCTTTGCGGGGCAGGGTTTTTAGCTGAGCTGCTATTGCCGCTTCAATCTTTTTTACAAAGCCGGCCCGGGTAGTGATGCAGACTACCTGCGAATCCGGGCCATGCTCTGCCTGGGCCAGGAGGTCGGCGGCAACAAAACGGGGATTGGCTGTGTCATCGGCAATCACCAGCACTTCGGAGGGACCGGCCGGCATATCAATGGCAACCTTGTTTTGCACCAGTTGCTTGGCCATGGTTACATATTGGTTGCCCGGGCCAAAGATTTTGAAAACGGCAGGAATACTTTCTGTACCATAAGCCATCGCTGCTATGGCCTGTGCGCCACCAGCCTTAAATATTTTTTGAATGCCGCAGAGGGAGGCTGCATATAAGACGGCGGGGTGCACCTCCTGATCTTTGTTGCAGGGCGTACATAATACTACTTCCTTACATCCCGCCAGGCGGGCAGGCAGGCCCAGCATCAGCACCGTTGAAAATAAGGGGGCCGATCCTCCCGGAATGTATAAACCTACTTTTTCAATCGGGCGGCTTTCGCGCCAGCAGCTAATGCCGCTCATTGGAGCAATTTTTTTTGAGGCTTCCTTTTGAGAACGGTGAAAGGCTTCTATGTTCTTTTTGGCCTGTTTTAAAGCGGCTTTTAACTGTGGAGAGATGCGTTTGGCCGCTTCTTTTATTTCGGCTTCAGTTACAGCAAGGGAATCAGGCTCCACCCCGTCAAATTTTTTGCTAAAATCCCGTAACGCGGCATCGCCCTTTTTTTGAACAGCAGACAGGATCTCCATCACCCCGGGAATAAATTTCCGGTTGTCCTGAAGGGGGCGGGCGCAGATCCCGGACCAAAGGTCGGGGGAGGGGTATTTATAAAGTTTCATGTTTTGCTGTTTAAGTTAGATGTGAGCGGTGAAAGGTATGAAGTGGAAGGTGAAAAGCTGCACAAAAAATCGGCGCAGATCTGCAGGAAATATTACAGCGTCAAAAAGTTTAAACGACTTCACCATTTTATTTTTGACTATTGGCGTCCTCATTCAATCATTTTTTCAATCGGGATGATCAGGATGCCTTCGGCACCGGCTGCTTTCAGGTTCTCAATCACATTCCAGAAGTCTGCCTCGCTGATTACCGAGTGTACGGAGCTCCAGTCCTTTTTGGCCAGGGGAACGATGGTAGGACTGCTAATGCCGGGGAGGTAAGCGCAGATTTTTTCAATGCTCTTGTTGGGCGCATTGAGCATTACGTATTTATTATATTTTGCTTTCCTTACCGAGCGGATGCGGAACAGCAATTTTTCCAGCAGCTTTTTACGGGCAGGGCTGAGTTTTTTGCCGGAGATAAGCACCGCTTCTGATTTCAGGATGGTTTCAAACTCATACAGCTCATTGCTGAAAAGGGTGCTGCCGGAGCTTACAAGGTCGCAGATTGCGTCTGCCAGACCGATACGGGGAGCAATCTCAACCGATCCGCTGATGACGTGGATATCGGCTTTCAGTTTGTTTTGTTTAAGCCATTTGTTCAGGATGAAGGGGTAGCTGGTTGCGATCTTCTTGCCGTCCAGGTCCTTTAGGGCTAATTTTTTCCGGGTCTTGGGCAGGGCGATGGAGAGCCGGCATTTGCCGTAGCCCAGCCGCTCTACAATGTCGGTGGCTTTGTTTTTTTCAAGAACTACGTTCTCGCCCACAAATCCGATGTCGGCCACGCCATCCTGCACATATTCAGGAATGTCATCATCCCGCAAAAAAAGGATCTCCGCATCAAAATTTTCGGCGTTGATCTTTAACTGATTGTTGCCATTGGGTACGCCAATGCCGCATTCTTTGAGTAGTTTCAGCGAGTCTTCGCTCAATCTCCCCGACTTTTGAACTGCAATTCTTAATTTTTCCTGCATAGCTTTATTTTTAAACAAAAAAGGCTTACAAATTTTGTAAGCCTTTTTCTATAATTTGGATACATATCACCACCGGGCCTACACGGGTAAGTCTGTTACATGATGATGAGTATGTACTAATATTTTCATTGCGGTGCAAATATATATGAAATTTATGATTTCCCACTTTTTTAGCAGAAAAATTTGAGCAGAGAAATTCAGCTGCAGCGGAAAATGCCCTATCTTTAAAGTTTTAAAAAGATCACATGTTACAACTTACCAAGCCCCTCGCTTTTATTGACCTGGAGACCACAGGAGTGAACCTGGGTTCCGACCGCATTGTTGAAATTGCTATTGTAAAAATCCTTCCGGATGGTACGCGGAATGTAAAACGGAAGCTGATCAATCCTGAAATGCCCATCCCCAAAGCTAATTCGGAAATACACGGAATTACGGACGAAATGGTAAAAGATGCTCCCAGTTTTGCCCAGGTCGCGCAGGAGCTTAAGCAGGTGCTGGATGGTTGTGATCTTGCAGGGTATAACTCTAACCGGTTTGATGTGCCGTTGCTGGTGGAAGAGTTTTTAAGAGTAGGCGTTGATTTTGACATGAGGGGGCGCAAGTTGGTGGATGTGCAAAATATTTTTCATAAAATGGAGCAACGGACCTTGTCGGCTGCGTACCGTTTTTATTGCGAAAAGGTACTTGAAGACGCACACTCAGCGGAGGCGGATGCTTCTGCAACCCATGAAGTGCTGCTTGCCCAGATTACCCGCTACCCCGAACTGGGCACAACGGTAGAATCCATCAATAAGGCGATTGGTGAAGAGCAGATCGTGGATTTTGCCCGCCGGTTTGTGATGGACAATGGAGTGGAGGTTTTTAATTTCGGAAAGTATAAGGGGAAAGCCGTTGCAGATATATTAAAAGCGGAACCGCAGTATTACGACTGGATGATGAAAGGCGATTTTCCGCAACATACCAAACAGAAACTGACCGAGATTTTTACCAGAACTAAGTTGAGAAAAAATTAAGGAACAGACGGGTTATTGTCTGAATATCATTCCAAACGGATGTTGTTATTGAATGTAAAGATACAGTGGATAAAGTTGTAATTATACCCACCTATAATGAAAGGGAGAATGTTGCCAGGATCGTAAAAACGGTTATGGACCTGGAAGGGGCATTTCATGTGCTGATCGTAGATGACGGCTCGCCGGATGGGACTGCGGATATTGTGAAGGCCCTGCAGGAGGAATACAGCGGGCGCCTGTTTCTTGAAGAACGAAAGGGGAAGCTGGGTTTGGGAACGGCCTATATACATGGGTTCAGGTGGGGTCTCGCCCGGGGCTATGCTTTTGTTTTTGAAATGGATGCTGATTTTTCGCATAATCCCAACGACCTGATCCGGCTGCACCAGGCGTGTGTGAAGGGCGCCGATCTGGCTATCGGCAGCCGCTATGTAAAAGGCGGAGGCATCGTAAACTGGCCTGCGGATCGGGTGTTTATCTCAAAAGGAGGATCGCTCTACACAAGGATTATTACCTGGATGCCGGTGAAAGATCCTACAGCCGGGTTTATGTGCTATACCGCAAAAGTACTCCGGGCCATTAATTTTGATGCCATCAGCTTTGTGGGGTATGCGTTTCAGATCGAAATGAAATATGCTGCCTGGAAGCTGGGATTTAAAATAAAGGAAGTGCCGATCGTTTTCCAGGACCGTACCGAAGGACAATCGAAAATGAGTAAGGGGATTCTTAAAGAAGGTATTCTGGGGGTCCTCAATCTGCGGTGGCAAAGCCTGTTTAAAAATTATAGAAACAGAGTTTCAAACAATTGATACATTTAATGTTATATTTTTTATGTATGGTAAAAATGAGGCTGCTCTGTTAAAAAAAGAATTCTGGACTGCGTTTGGTACCTACCTCAAACCGGTGTTGAATGCTGATGGACAGAAAGTGAACTGGGTCAATTATAAAACAGGCATCAAGGGGATCTATTTTAGAACGGATGTAACAAAAAGAGCGGCCAGCGTTGCTGTGGAATTGACGCATCCCGGCACAGAAAGAAGAATGGAATTGTTTGAGAAACTGATTGCATTAAAGCCCGTTTTTATCGAAATAGCCGGTAGCGACTGGTTATGGCAAACGGAGGTTTATGATGAAGAAGGGCGTCCCATTTCAAGGATCCTGATCCAACAGGAGCCGGTGAATATTTTTAATAAAAGCGACTGGCCGGCCATCATATCTTTTTTTAAGCAGCATTTGATAGCGCTGGATGCATTTTGGTCGGCGGCAAAAGCATATTTTGAGGATTAAAAAGGGATGAAATGAAAAAAATAGCGATGAGCCTGGCGGCTGTTCTTATATTACACACGATGGTGAATGCCCAGCAGGAAATAGCTTTATACACAACGGTACCCAATGCCAAACCTGCTGATAACCTGGAGCAATCGGAAACCGGTGCCGATGGCATCACCCGGATCAATAGTGTGTCCGTCCCCACCATAACGGTATATCGGCCGGCAAAAGCCCTGCGCAATGGTCCCGCCGTGATTATTTGCCCTGGAGGGGGCTATGCAATTCTTGCTGTAAGTCATGAGGGGGTGCAGGTGGCAAAAGCATTCAATGAATGGGGGGTAACCGCCTTTGTATTGAAATACCGGTTGCCGGATGACCGTATTATGGAAGATAAATCGATCGGCCCTCTACAGGATGCAGAACGCGCGGTGCAGTGGGTGCGCGAACATGCAAAGGAGTATCAGGTTGATCCACGTAAAGTTGGTATTATGGGTTTTTCCGCCGGTGGACATCTGGCGGCAACACTCTCTACCCACTATGCAGAAACCCTGATCAGCAACCCCAAAAAGATCTCGCTGCGCCCCGACTTTTCGGTGCTGGTGTACCCGGTGATCAGTTTTACCGACAGTCTGATGCACCGGGGTAGCCGGGACCGGCTGATCGGAAAATCGCCCTCAGCAGAAATGATCCGGAAATATTCCAATGAGCTTCAGGTAAACAAAAAGACACCGCCCGCATTTTTGGTGCATGCAAAGGATGATAAAGGCGTGCCCTGGCAAAACAGTCAGCATTATTATGAGGCATTGCGGGTGCATAAGATAGCAGCACAGGTTTTTTATTATGAAAAAGGGGGACATGGCTTTGGCATGAACAATAAGACATCGGAGCTGAAATGGATGGACGTTCTGAAAAACTGGATGAAGAAGCAACACTTTCTTTAGACCACCGGATGTATACCGGGCCCCCGATAAGCCGGAAATAAAAAAGTGAATGGATTAGCTATAAAAAAACCTTCTTTAATACAGCCTTCATAAAATGTAAAATAATAAATATCCAATGTAAAATGGAAAAGTAGATTCAGTCAAAACCGATAGACTCTTTTCTCAAGACAAATACTTCTTTTTCATTTTGCATTCTTCATTTGGTGTTTTACATCTATACCAGGCCCCGATACATCAAGGATGAAAAATGAACTGATTAGCTGTATAAAAATCACTCATTCATCCTCCAACTTATCGGGCGAAGCATAAAATAGCGGCCGGCCGGATGCCGGGTAGCTCCGTCAGGTATTTATATTAAATAGAACGCGTATGCGAAATATGATTTTTGCCGGGCTTGTTTTTTGGGCCACGGCGTTAAGTGCGCAGCAGGAGGCCGACTCTTTGTTCGACTCCCTTGGGATCATTGCAAAAGATGCGATGCTGGTAAAAGTAAGTGCCCAATTTTCTTTTACAGAGGGACCCGTTGCCGATAAATCCGGGGCCATTTATTTTACGGATCAACCCAATAATAAGATATGGCGTTTTAATCCTGATGGCACATTAACGGAATTTATGACAGTATCGGGGCGCGCCAATGGTCTTGATATGGACGCCCGTGGAAATATTGTGGCCTGCGCTGATGAGCACAATGAGCTTTGGTCCATCGCGCCATTGGGTAGGATAACCGTCCTTTTAAAGGATGTTGGTGGAAAAAAATTGAACGGCCCCAATGATCTGTGGATCGATAAAAAAGGGGGGATCTATTTTACAGATCCTTTTTACCAGCGCAATTACTGGACGCGGACAACCCAGGAGATCAGCGGACAAAAAGTGTACTACCTTCCACGGGGCGCCGTTCAGCCAATGGTGGCTACCGATGCGCTGGTAAAACCTAACGGAATCGTTGGCTCGTCCAACGGCCGCCTGCTGTATGTGGCCGATATAAAAGATAACAAAACCTACCGTTTCGCCATTCAGAAAGATGGTTCGTTATCCGGTAAAACCGTATTTGTGCCCCGGGGGGCGGATGGCATTACGCTGGACGAAAAGGGAAATCTTTATCTCAGCGGAAATGGTATTACCGTATATAATCCGCAGGGCAGGGAGATAGCCCATATCCCCGTTCCGGAAAAGTGGACGGCAAATGTCTGTTTTGGCGGAAAAAACCGGGACCTGCTTTTTATGACTGCAGGCACCAGTATTTACACCCTGCGCATGCGGGTTAAAGGCCCCAAAAAATTTTAGGCATCGCCTTTTTTCCGCACAACCAGGAGCCAGTTGTTTGCCAGCGGCAGGTATCCATAATCATAACAAAAGCAATAGGTCTGCGCTTTTTTTGTCCGGTACTGATGGGTCATATAGTTGAACCGGAATCCCGCGGTTAGCAATTTATTGCGATGTACGGTTGCGGTTTGCTCTGCTGGTCTCAGTTGGTCGCGAAGGATCTTCCGGTTTTTGCGAAGCGCGATATTGATATTCCGGATTAGCTTTTCGGGCCCGCCTCTAAGGGAGTTGTTGTTATAATGATTCCGGCAAAAGTCATCACAAAATTTTTTATCTGTCCTGCCCCGTATCGGTTTTTGGCAGGAAAGGCACAGTTTTTCTGGCATAGTGTTGGTGTTTGGCATATCGATTTGGTTTTCCGGATTCAATATACAAAATTATTTTATTATAAGTGTTTGTAAACGCTTATAAACGTTTACTTACGTAAATAAACGTTTATAAACCGGGTATCGCCCGGGAGATGATGCAAATTTGAACTGCTGATTCGATAGCGCTGTCGGTTCAGTTGTAATAATAACCTGATCACCGCCGAAAGGCCCAAAAAACAACGTTATGTACACAATGAAAAACAAAGTTCAACTGATCGGTCATTTAGGAAATGCACCCGAAGTAAAAGCAATGGCAGGCGGAACAAAGATGGCCCGCTTTAGTATTGCAACCAATGAAAGTTACAAGAACACCAAGGGAGAAAAAGTTACCGAAACCCAATGGCACACCCTGGTCGCCTGGGGAAAGCTTGCAGATATTGCGGGCAAGTATCTCGAAAAAGGTAGGGAAGTGGTAGTGGAAGGCAAACTGGTCAACCGTCAGTACGAGGATAAAAGCGGCCAGAAAAAATACATAACAGAAATCCAGGTGCAGGAATTGCTGCTACTGTCCGGAGGCAGCCACCGGAGCATTGCCGAATAATTTAACAGGAAAAACGCCGTTGCTAATCTCCAGGGTTGCCCTCTATATCGGCAGCCCTTTTTTTGTAATTCCTGTATGGACCTCTGCAGTTTGTTATCTCAAAGGCATATACCTGTACATGGGTCATTGAAAAGCACGGTAATGAATACAAATAATACTCCTATGGGATTTGATATTGACGGAGTGCACAACCTGGTAAGATCCGGCAAAAGATGGAAGCGGTTAAAAGCCGAAAAAGCGCCAATCCGGAAATTGGCGCCTGATGCAGGATGCGGTATTGGGAACGGTACTAAAGAACAGGAATTTGTTGACCGGGTTTATTGGTTTCCGGGTTCTTTTGAAGTACGACTCTTAGCACACCATCTGTGTAGGAGGCGCTGATGTCATCGATAAGTACCTTATTACTTAGCTGGAAGGACCGTTCAAAAGAAGCGGGCTGGTATTCCTGGTAGATGAATTGCGCCGATGTTTCTTGCGTGAGGGATGTATACCCGATAGTTAATACCCCCTCATTCACAGCGATTCTAAAAAGCTCTTTTTGAAGCCCGGCGGCATACAGCGAAATAATAAATGCTGTGGCGGTTTCTTCGATGTTGGCGGCTTTGGAGTCGCTCATGAAGCGATGGAGTTTATGCATCCAGGGGTGTCCTCCGCCCGCTCTTTTGCCAAAGAAGCATCCCTGTTGTTTAAAACCTGGGCCTGAGAAACCCGGTTGTGTTTGTCCGCCTATGGTTTGATTTGCAAACATGATTTTTATTTTTTGTGGTTAAGAAAAATTTAGTTTATGGGAACAATGGCTGCATTGACCTGGGTTGCTATTGGCATAGCCGGGTTGCTATGGCCGGGATTCCTGAAATGTGGGTGTAGCCCGTGCTCCGGAGGGTATCCTTGCATCCATTTTTTGCGGGCGCCAGATAGCAATTTTGCTGTAATGGCAACAATGGTCCCAATGGCTACTACAAGAAGGAGCAGCCTAAAAAGCAGGAATAATACCAGCGAAGCCAGTCCCACCAGTAGCGCAAGCCCCGCCAGGCGGGGAAGAAAGAACATGATTTTGTGTTTCATCTTTTTTGCTTTTATAAATTTGAAAAACGGTTGTTTCTATTGAAGACGGGAGCAGACAAGATTTACTTTAAAAGCGATAAACTTTTTTGCGGAGAAAAAATAAATCCCTATCTTTGCCCTCCCGTAAAATGGCTGCGTAGCTCAATTGAATAGAGCATCTGACTACGGATCAGAAGGTTTCAGGTTTGAATCCTGACGCGGTCACTTAAAGATCAAGCACTTACAGAAATGTAGGTGCTTTTTTGTTGGTTATTAAGAGATTGCAAACTGCATTTGGAATCCATCAAAACATGTTTCAGGACTTTGTTTCAGAACTGTTTCAGAATTTTTAAACGACTAAAATTTATTCTGAAACATGAAGATTTATTTCAATCTTGAGTTAGATAGTTATGCCAATAGGAAAGGCGAAAGAGCTATAATGATACGATGCACCCAACACCGACAGCATAAGCGAATAAAAACAGGAATTCATATCAATCCGGTTTTCTGGGATTCCATAAAGAAAAATATCAGTAAAAAGCATCCTTTATTTAAAGAATATGATTCAGTTTTGAAACAAAAATTACTGAATGCTGAAAAAATATATCTTGATATAATAAGGGAGAATGCAGAAATAACTTTGCAGGACTTTCTTGAAAAATTGGAGACACCTAAAACTGCCAATTTTTTTGATTTTGCTATTCAGAAAAAACTCAATCAATTCAAGTCTGATAAAAAAATGGGGACTTTTAGACGGTATGAGGCAGTACTTAATAAGTTAAAAGAGTTCAAGGGGAAAAATCTCCCTGTGAGCAGGGTTGATTATTCCCTGTTAAAAGATTTTGAAGCCTATCTTTTGAATGTAAAGAATAATGGAAGAGATACTGTTTCATCCAATCTTAGTGTAATAAGAAGTATTTTGAATGAGGCTATAAAACATGGTCTGTATGATAAGCGAAATCCATTTGACAGTATCACCCTGAAGTACACTGATAATACCAAGCAAAAGCTAACAATAGAGGAGTTGAGGACATTTAGCAAAGTTATATTGCCTAATATCCCTTCACTTCATTTGGCCAGGGATTTCTTTATGGCTTGTTTTTATATGGCAGGTTGCAGGGGCGGAGATATGGTTGAAATGAAATGGAGCAATGTCTATACTGACAAAGTCGAATATATACAGCGTAAGTCTAGCAAGAAAATGGTATTGCCAGTTTTGCCAGAGTTGCGCCTGATCTTTGAAAGATATCAGAGGGATAGTATTTATATATTCCCACTCCTTGAAAGGGAGAAAGCTCCTACAGAATTTGTTATTAATAGCAAGCTTACATACATTAATAAGTATTTAAAGGAAGTGTGTAAGTATGCGGGCATTTTTAAGCATATCAGTAGTCATTGTGCCAGACATACCTTTTCAGATATTAGTCTATCACTTAATCAAAATGATATTTTTAGTTTAAAGGATGTGCTGGGGCATTCTTCAGTAAGAACTACGGAGGGATATTTAAGAGATCGAAACTACTCCGGGATGGAAGAGTATTTGAAAAATATTAGTGAGCTAATCTAAAAAGTGAAGGGTAAGGTTGAACTATTTAGTTCAACCTTACCCTTAAAGGGGTAATTTATACAGACGTTATTACAATTTATTGAAACTCATTAGGATTAGTGTTTATTAAATTTAGAATAAACTTTACTCCATTAGAAGTGGCTTTTAGAGTACGTATAGTTCGAAATCTCCATTTTTTCTCAATAATAGGGAACTGTTTTTCATCAAGCATGGCGGGGTTAGGTATATTACAACGAAATTCGTCGTGCTGAATATACCCAAGATTACGTAGGCCATGGTAAAGTTTTTTATTGCTTTTTATGCCAGCTCTTTTAGCAATATATTTAAAAGAATATAATTTATTTTCAGTAGGATATGTTTCGTCATGAAATCCATATAGAGAACCGCTAATATTTGGAGCTTGAATTAAAGAGATGCGGGGACTATTTATCCGTTTTAATAGACTTTCATTCCAGTCTTCTCTTTTTATATTAACATCTGCATTAATGGCGTTAAAAAGGTGTCCTTTGAGGATTTCTTCTGTTAAGCCAAAGTTGTCAGAGGTAGTTGCTATTGAATCATGTATAGTGATCATAAGAGCATTAGGGGCTCTTTCATGAATATCTCGACATGATTTATGTAGAACTATTTCGGCCTCTAAATTCTGAAGCGAACATGCCAGTGCATTATGTGTGCCTGTTTTTATATAACTGAAAATTTCAAAAACGGTGGGAAAGTGTTCCTTAAAAATTCTTAGAGGAACTGCATCCTTTTTAAAGATGGCGTTGTTTCTGCTGAAAAAAGCGGTGAAGAGTTGTTTTTTCGCGTAGGCCCTTAACTCAGAATCTGGAATGTCAATAGCGGCTCCTTTCTCTTTTAAAAGATTGCCAAAATACTCATAAATTTCTCCAGAAATAACCAATTCCCTATATAATATTGTGTCATGGTTTATTTCATTTTGTTGGATAAAATCTCCTAACATAGAACAGAGAGAGCCTGAATCTTCAACGCCAAAGTTCTTTGGATTGAATACTGCCAGCCTTTTTTGCATTTCATTTTTTTGAAACAGCTCATAATCGAGAAAAACTAATGACAGAAGAGGTTGTGAATTTTTTATGTCTGCTGAAACTAAAATGGCCCCTTCGCGAGATATAAAAGCCCGCATATCCGATAATAGGTATGTGAAAGGACTATGTAGTCTTCCTGATGTGCTATCTACATGACATAAATTCTCGGTAATGTTTTTAAGATTGTCAAGTGTTAACTTTCTGCAATTAAAGTTGTGAATTGCATACTCTTTATTTAGATGTTTTTCCTCCAATGATTTTAGAGCATATAAATATTGTATAGCTGCGTCATAATTGACTGATATATCAGAGTTCAACCACTGGAAAATAAAATGTAATTTTTGTTTTGCCAACGTTGAATAGTCTGCATAATTATTATTGGGTATGTCTGAATATAAAAATAAGTGTTCTGGTTGTAGTTGTATTTTATCGCGTTTGACATTATGTTTCCTCCATTTGCGAACAGTCAATTTTTTAACTAATATTTTATTTGTTATTCGCACTTTTTTTAGCTCAACCTGATATTGTGGAGTAAACTTGTACCCCATACTTTTCTTTTTGGCTATATAAGACCCATCTGTCTGAAGAATGTGTAGATCAATAAGCCAATCTAACAATGGTCTGTAGTTGTCCACAATGTTCTGCAGATATGTACTGTTTAAAATAGTATGTCCGTTTGTATCAATAATGGAAATATTCTTGCTACTGGCAGGAATAGAATGAATTAAATGCATGAGATACAAAAGATAATCTTTTGCATTAGGTATATTGATCGGATGATTAACCAAAAGAACATCTATGTCAATATTCGCAGGGATTTGGAATATTAAAAATTGGGTTCTATCTGCTATCTGATTACTAATTCTTTCCCCATCAATCTCGGGAGATGTTCTTGATTTGCTATCACACAGGGAATTGATTGATGACTGTGTGTTGTTCTTATTTGTCATTTCCCCCTCGTCAAGGGAGGAGAATAATTCTCTCTAAAAAAATGACTTTTTTTTAGCTGATGTTTCTATCATCGAAAATTATTCACTCCGAACTCTAATCCCTTAAGGGTAGTTCAAACAGTGACTTTAATTCAAAATAGTCTGGGTGACTGGCTACAATTACAAAGATCGGAAAAGTTTCAACTCTTCAAACAAAATCTTCCAATTAAAAAATAAAAAATTATGCAATTACAAACAGCAGAAAGACAAAAAGTAAAATTAAGGCTAAATATAGCCAGTCCATCAGGTTTTGGAAAATCCTATTCAGCATTGCTCATTGCTTACGGAATTTGCCCAGATTGGGCTAAAATAGCAGTCATTGACACAGAAAATGGTTCTGCATCTCTTTATGCTCATTTGGGGCATTTTAAGACCATCAGGCTTGACCCACCCTATACTCCTGACAGGTATATTCAGGCAATTAAAATATGTGAACAAGCGGGGATTGAGATTATTATTGTAGATTCTATTACCCACGTTTGGCAAGGCTCGGGAGGCATACTAGAATATCAAAACTCACTAGGTGGTAGGTATCAGGATTGGGCGAAAGCAACTCCGCTATATCAAAAATGGCTTAATGCTATTTTACAGTCTCAATGCCATATTATAACTACTAATAGGAAAAAACAGAGCTATAATATGATTACAGATGGTAATAAAACCAGAGTAGAAAAAGCTGGCCTCGATGATGAGATAAGGGGCGGTTACGAATATGAAATGACGATTGCCTTAGAAATCATCAATGATAAACACTTGGCAAAGTCATCCAAGGATAGGACTGGTTTATTTACAGATAAACCTGAATTTATAATTACAGTTGAAACAGGAAAAAAAATAATAGATTGGTGCAATTCAGGGATGCCTATTTCAGATAGGGTCAAAAACAATATGGATTTATCAGAACAACTTTTGACTAGAATTGAAAGCTGTAAATCTGTATCTGAACTCATCAAGCTATATCAGGATTACCCACAGTATCAGGAGCCATTACTAAGCCATTTCACAACAAGAAAACTACTCTTGGAATCAAAGTCAATTATTCAACCAAAAAATTTTAGTAAAAATGGAACTTCAGTTAATACCACAAATCACAGATCAGGATAATATTTCTTTGGATAGTGATCAATCCAGAAATAAAAGCAAATCATTTATTGAGGCTAACACAAAAGAGGTTAGCCTATCTCATTTATCAAGCGACTGTATTATACCTGTGTTTAGCAAGGATAATGAAACTACAATTAGTCATCATCAATTTATAGATGCCGCATTTGAAGCCATTAAGATGGTTTTTCCAATGGAATTGGTATCTGAACCAGAAATAAGAATCAGCCATGATATCAGAGGCAGGATTCCTGAAGCCATTGGTAAACCGGCTAAAGAGTTGCAGGACTATGAAAAAACAATCTACTACGAAAGGATGGCATTTATTTATGAAGTTAAAAGTGTTACAAATGTCATCAATGGCAACGAGTTAGTATTAAGCATTGGAGGGGTCCGGGCCTATAATCAGGAGAATCTATACAGTAAAAAGGCAATGGAAAAGTTCAAGGTGTTTATTGGTTTTCAAAACCGGGTCTGTCTGAATATGTGTATTTCTACAGATGGATATGCAGAAGAAATAAGAGCAAGTAGTACTGATGAACTACTAACTAAAATAGTACCGTTATTTCAGGGTTTCAATGTAAATACCATGCTTGCCAAGATTGACGGTTTTGCAGACTATCAGTTAACGCAGCATCAATTTTGCCAGCTTATTGGTAGAGCAAGATTATATAATTACCTGCCTAAAAAAGAGCGCTTGCAGATTCCTTATTTAGCTTTAAATGATGGGCAAATTAGTGCCGTGACCAAAGCCTACTATGAAGATGAAAATTTTGCATCAACTGGTACTGGGAATATTAATCTGTGGCAGTTATACAATCTGTTTACAGGAGCAGTTAAAAGCAGCTACATTGATAATTTTCTGGAAAGAACTGTAAATGCCTATCAGTTAACAGAAGGATTAACCATGGCTTTAAATGGCCATAGCGGGTATAGGTGGTTTTTGGAGTAGTAAAAACATAGGGAAGATTGTGGTTTTTTAGGTTCGAGCAAGTTCCAGAAATGGGCTTGCTTTTTATTTCTTATATTGAGAATGATTTAAAACTGCTTAATATTTTTTTATGAGAAAAGTACTTTTTATTCTATCAGTTGCCTGCTGCATATTTTGTGGTGTATCTTGTACGGGAAACGAGGATAATAAATCTGAATACATATACAAGCAATCTAAAGAAAGAAGCTACTTTGACAACCCAGAGCATTTACCAGAAAATAATGTAACAGAAGAGGAAAACAATTCAGAAAGCGAGGATGAATTTAATGCCGAAGAGGATATTTACCCTGATGGGAAATATGAAGCCTATATTTACTACTATAATCCATCAACTGGCACTCAAAGTACTTATACACTTGACGTCAAAGTTAGAAATGATAAAGTCATTGAAATAGAATTCAACAATGGAGGGTGGCTTGATGATACACATTTTGATCCACCTAGGCTAAGAAATGGTAAGGCCGAAATTATAACCGATGAGGATTATGAGTATGCTGTAGAATTATTGCGTTTTAAGTATTGAGGTGTTGCATGTGTCCCTGATTTATCCGGGCCTATATAGGGTACTGATAAAACTGGGACAATTTAAAGGCGGATAAATTTTTTTCTATAAAATTTTCTTGAGGGAGACCTAATCTGTATTCACCCCCGGCCTAAAGTAAGAAGGAAAACTCCCCCCGGCATAAATTAATATACACACTTTTTTAGCCGCAATTTTATATTCATTTTTTTGAGTCTCTGCTCTACACTGCTCCAGCCTTATTCCCTTTTTTTCCTACAAAACCAACTATTCACTCTCACCCATTCTTGTAATACAATTCAGTTTTTTAACCTAAAAATCTAAAAGTTATGTCAGTAAAAATTGTTAGTTACAAGTTGAGGGAAACCTTTGAAGGCAAAAAGTTCTATGCCCTGCAATTACAGGGAGACGCTGAAATTATCGAGTCAAAATCAGGTAATCAATACCTGACAGTAAAAAAGGCTTCAATGCCCTCAACACTGGATGAAGAAAGTTGCAAGGCTCTTTTAGGTACAGAGTTGCCGGGTACTATTGAAAGAGTGGGGTGTGAGGAATATGAATACACTACTTCAAGCGGTGAGATCATATCCCTTAATTTCAGATATGAGTACAGGGCTAAGCCAGCGGAAGTTAATTTTGCCAAATTTTATGAACCATCAGAAAATGGTAAAATGGCAACTGTTTAGTAGGAAAAAAGGGGGGCTGCCTGAAATGATAAGTTTTGGACAGGCCCCCTATATCAATATTTTTGGAAGTTGAATGATTTTATTGAATTTGTTCATTCTGTTTTGGTGGATTTTCAGTAAATAGGAGTGGCGTTTTAGCTTAGAATGAAAGATTTTGCAGGATACCCAGGAATGAGACAGAGATCGTTTACAGCCCCAAATGGTCTCTTTACATTTTAAAATGTATTTTTTTCAATCTCTACCATAATAGACTATTTGTAGATCAGGGTTAATCCAATTTCACCAGTTCTGAAACAGGCAAATCAAGTGCTTTTGCTACTTTAACAAGTGTGCCAAATTTGGGGTTAACGTTTCCTGCTTCCAATCTGGAAACGTTTGATTTTTCCATATTGACTTCCAGCCCAAATGCATTTTGTGACAGTCCTTTTTCTGTTCTTAATTGCTTGATTTTCAATCCTAATTTTTTTAAAAGTTCCTGTTCTGTCAAGCTGGTTATCATTTATGATAACAAATTTCACAATATCTATTACCTTTGGGGTTATCACCAGCGACATCAATTTAACTGTTTTGAATAAACTGAATATATGAGAAGACTTTTACTGATGCATTTCTTTGTCCTTTCGACTTGCACTTATATATATGCCCAGGAGAATTGGGTTAAGAAGGATTTAGGGAACTTCATCTGTTCTTTTCCCAATTTGCCAAAGTATTCATTAAAAAACAAATTATACACTTATACGTCTAAAGGAAGAGCGGGGATTTGTATTGTCATGATCCAAAATGATGTAGTTCCAAGGTATTCAGATTTCTTGAAATTAAAAAAGGCTGATCAAGAAAAAGCTATAGATGTTCTCCTTAGTAAAGCAGCTGAAGGCTTGGCCACAGTAAGTGGCAGCACTAGCCCTCACTATAGAAGAATAATGAAAAATGGATTCAAAGGTGTGGACGTTGTACTAGAAGTAATAAACCCAGCTACGGGAGATATGTCAAAACAGAATGTGAAGTTGTTTTATACGTATAACCAGGTATATGTATTCTCTTATATGCTTTTGAATTACAAAACGGCTTCTTTTGATGAGCGTGATACTTTCTTTAATGGGATTAACGCTAAGGAAAGTCAGAGCCATATTGATGAGGACTTTACAGAATTCACGCAGAGGAATGATTTAATTGAGAATACACCCAGTTCCCAATTAGAGCTCAATTCAAAGGAAGACCTGAATATAAAGTACAATACAGTTTCCTCTATTCTACAGCCAATACAAGCTAAAGATTTAGTAGGAGAAGATGATCCTAAATCAGACAAACCTAAGTATGGTGGTATACAACTTAAAAAAGGTGATGATATTTCCTTTATTAAAAATGCTACTCCTTTTAATTCTCAAAGATACACTATAACAGAAGGATTGGATGAAGTAACGGGAGTAAATCCAAAATCTGATGAAAAAGCTGGAAGATACAATACTTTAAAAATTGATGATCCTTTCGCTACTAAAAATGCTACTCCTTTTAATAGTGGAGCATATACTGTAACAGAAGGTTTAGGTGAATTAATGAAGTATGACCCTGATGCAAATTATATACCCGGGATTGGAATTTCACAAGAAAGAATTGATGATGCTAAACGATATTATTATGAGAAAAAAGTGGAAAGAATTGCGACAGTTATTGTTCCCATTATTCTCATAAGTCTCTTAGTTATATTCCTAAAAAGAAATAAAAAGAAATTCTCCGTCAATAAAAATCCGGATTATTTTAAAAACAGTCATGAAAAAGATGCTGCTGAATTATTATTTTATCTATTAAGAGGGGAGTTGCCAAGAGAAGAAGCATCTGAAAACATCGAAAAGCTATCTATTGGATTGTACTACGATTCCTTCAAAAGGACTTCCAAAGAAATAGTGCCATTAGAACAGTTAGGCAAAATCTTTGAGCATAATGGGGATATGGTGCAATCCGTAAAGATAAACTTGGCTCTGAGTAGCGTTTTTGCAACCATCAAAAAGGCCATTACAAATGCGTATGACAATACTTTGAATAAAACAGATGAAGTCACCATTGAGAAATGCAATATGGTGATACTACACACGCTTACAAATATGGCTACACTGATAGAAAGTTCCTATTGAAATAAGGAACTTTCTATCAGTGTGGTTTCAAAATTAACCGTTTATTATTATGGAAAAACTTGGGGCAATTTTTATCTTCTTTCTTATTCTGGCTATGATTCTTTACATTGGAGGATGTAACTCCTCAGCCAGGTATATATTGGATATGGGATGGAATATTTTTAGGTGGGGCATTGCAATACTATTTGTGGGTGGCTTTTTATTTATGGTTTTTAGTAAAAAGAAATAGATAGATGCAAGAACTTTTACAATATGAAAAATGCAGTAGCAATAAAAGGGATAATTTTAAAAATCCTAACCAAAGCAAGTTGTTTAAACCGACCATATTACTTTCTTCCATTTATATATTATCCTTCGATTATTACATACTTTCCGACAAAATGGCGATTCTTTAAATTTTATGTTCATATGGTTAATTGTATGAAAAAATCTTCAGTTGGTGAGATTACCCATAAAATAAACAGAGGAAATCAAGCAGAGAAGGCTGATTTTGCAATTGATTTTTATGATAAAATACATAAGTATCCAGTACTGACAATATAGGTTAAAAATAACAAGTCCAAATTATTATTGGATATACATCCAGTTTAAAAAAATAAATCAATGTTAGTACACTTTTGAAGTAGTTAAAGATCGCTGCTCTTTCATTTGTTCTCATTAACGATTTTTTAAAAAAATATGCTTTATAGGCTATCATAAACAACAATAATTTAAAAATAGAAACATGAAACATCACATGATTTTATCCATTATAGCATTAGTAACTTCCATTGCATGCACTTCACAAACAAATTGGGTTAAAACGAAAGTTGGGAGCGAACTGTCAGTGAAATTTCCAAATAAACCTTTCGTAGACACAAAACCCGAAAGAAGGCTTACAATGTTTACAACTAGTAAAAGCAATGATAATTGCTCCTTTACTGTTGTAGTAAGAAAGCAAGTAATAAAAGATTATGATAGAATATCAAAGCTTTCATTATCAGAGCAAGAAAAAGAAATAAGTTCTTTTCTTAATAAAGGAGTAATTCAATTCATACAAGATGGTGATATTGTAACCCCCTTAAAGTCTTTTAAAACTGGCAATTACAGGGGAAAAGAGATTACATATACACTTAAAAAAGATAACGGAAAGCAATCTATAATATTTGAGAAATTTATAATTGCCAACAACAACCTTTATATAATATCATTCTCAACATATCAAAAGGGGCTATGTGAAAATGATAAAGACTTTTTTTTCAATTCTATTACTGTCTCCACTGAAAAATAAAAATATTCCTACAGTTATGAAGGTTAATATATTCAGGTGCATTGATATTTAATGCACAAGAAAATGAGGAGTTTTCAAAATATATAAAGTAAATAAAATGGAAAATTTTTAAACCGGCGCATAATCTATAGAATAGGTACTCACTCATTAAAAATTCAAATAATGCAACCAGAAAAAATAGTTATTAAGTATTTAAAATTAGGAGCTACAACAACAGCTTATTCGTTATACAGAATTAGATTATTAACATTATTTATAGTCCCATTTTGGCTTACTACAGTAGCTATTTGTACATGCCTTTTATATGATTCATTTAAAAAATATGATTCTCTTGATGATCATCAAAGTGCATTAGCACGTGAAAGAGAACTACTCACCCTTAATCTTAACAATTACAATGCAACCTCTTATTTGAGTGATAATGTAAGTAAGTTAGAAAAAGATCTTATACAAGCAAGAAAAGAAATGATATTTAACCTTATTGTGTCCCCATTAATTTTGTTATCTGTTTTTTTTATTCCGATTATCTTTTTAAGATTACAAAAGTGGATAAATGAAGTAAAAACATAAAATAAGCAAAGTGTGGGATTGGATTATGAATTTCATAAATTATCATACATAGTGAATCAATAATTGACCAACCAGATATACTATGATTGTCTTTGTAAAAGACCTAAAAAAAAAAAATATTCTTAAACAATTAAGCTGTCAGAAATGGCAGCTTTTTTAATATCCTTAATATGAATTTTGATTTTTTACCTTATAAATTAAACTCCACTATTAAGTTTCTAGATGATAACCTGATCTTTGAAGGAGAAGACAATGGAGTTTCTCATTACAAAGTGGTTACACCGCCTGTCAGTGAAATCCTTGAAATCCCAATATCTGGCATAGCCCTATACTTCTACAGGGGAAGGCTGATTACGGCTTATTACAGGCTGAATAAGCATTATAAAGACTGGGAATTAATTGTAACCCGATTTGAGGCTTATTTAGCCAGGGATGCGATGTGTTGGGAGGAAGATGAAGGAAATCTCTATAACTGGCAGAAGGGGAACCAATTTCTGGGTATATTGGCTGATCAAAAGAATGACTCTATGATGATATATCATACCTTTAAGAGGTATAATGTGTTTGAGGATGGTTGATTTATTGATTTTCTCCTGTTCTATGTTAGGAGATTTTTGAATTTGTTACCTTATTTTTGCGCACCTGTTACAGATTTGTTACAGAATCTTTGAAAAGAGTGTTTCAGAATAATCAAAAATGGCTGCGTAGCTCAATTGAATAGAGCATCTGACTACGGATCAGAAGGTTTCAGGTTTGAATCCTGACGCGGTCACTTGATAATCAAGCACTTACAGAAATGTAGGTGCTTTTTTGTTTGCCGTATGCCATACAATTTACGGCGCTACTGTCTGCCGTATGCTCGCGACCCACTGCTATGGATAATTAATACTTCGTTCAACTCTGAATATAGCATCGTTAGAGATCTTCTTTCCTGTTATAGAATCAATAAAAAAAGCCTTTATTTCAACCCATATGCTTCATTGAAACAGTTCACCTGTCACAACGCCATCTCGCTGTTATGGCCCCTATGTGCCGGGATCTAAAACTTTTTAAAAAAGACATCAATATTGTCATTAAAATTCGTTCTGTTTGCAACGAAAGAATTCCCATTAAAGGATTTGATTTTCCAGTTATTTGGACCAAGGTTTATATATGAAACGTTATTGTTGTCAGAATAGAAGCCCCATCTTCCATCACCTACATATAGTAAAGGGGTAAATGTGTTATTTCGTGAGGCGATAAAAAAGCCGTTCACATTCAATTTATAGTAGTAATTATTATAACTTTCATTTCCACTTGTTTGATACCAATTGCCGATAAAATAATTTGCAATAATTCCAACGGGGTTTTGTGGTGTGCCTTTTGGATTGGGGGCGGGTTTATCGGGATTTGTAGGGCTGCTTGTACTAGGCTTTGCATCGACTAAGTCAAAAAATGATGGATCATCTACAGGGGTAAAATCACTGAGTTTTACAGGTGTACCACTGCTGAGCCTCTGCTGAATTCTGGCCCAATTTTCAGCTTTTTCTTGCAATTTAAGTAAGGAAGAAGATAATTCGAGATTACTCCTGGGTCTAACACCGCTATAACTCATTGTTGCTCTGCCCAAAAAATCCGCGAGCTTTTTTGTATTAAATCTTGCATCTGAAACATCTTTGATCACTATTTTGTCATTAAATACCTGTTTTATAAAATCTCCGATCGTTTTTAGTTCTGATGCGGTGCGCTCCCAATATGCTGCACCAGGTGCAGCACTGTTATAATTAACGCTACTGAAACCATTAATGGTTACAAGCTGCTGTTGTAGCAGGGAATCTCTCTGCGTAAGCCAATCGTAATAATACAGGTTGTAGACAACCGTTTCGCCGGCAGGATAGGATAAAGACAGCAGTACATGATCGTTTTCTCCATTTTTAGAGGTGAGGTAAAAAAGTTTGGGGCGTCTATTTTCATCCAATATAAGGTTGCAATAATAGTCATCGCCCCGGTTTCCAAAAACAAAACTGTTGATGCGGGTATGGAGTTTGTCATTGCCAAATGCTGCATAGCCTATTAGTGCAGCAGTTTTGGGAGTGTCTAAAACGGTAAGCGCCACGGCATCCTTTGAATTTGCATCGGCGCTATAAAAATGAACAAGCTCAGCGTTCTTGTTGTATGGTTCGTCCGTTTTGTTCTTTTCACATCCTATAATGATAAGCGAAAAAGATAAGAGCAATAGATATTTCATGTGTATATAATGTTGGTCGTGAGCCCTGCGCGGGAAAGGTGCGCTATATAGATGCCACTGTTGGTTTATTATGCCGCAATGCTTTGCGCAATGCCAGCGGTGGCGAAAAAGCGGCTAAATATGCAATCCTGTACTTAACAGCCAGATGAGTTTGTTTTAACATGATCTTGTTTTTTGATTTTTTTTTTTAGTTAGTTTTCTTTGGGCTAAGGCTGTGTTTTGGTTTGTTGTCAGGCCAAAGTATTTCAGGGAGCATAATACCAGATCAACGACAACCATGCAAAATTGGATCTATTGTTCCATTGCCGGTGTTGCATTAGTTTCCCCAAAGGCTATACCCCAGCGAAAAATACCAGCTGCCCTTGAATTTATCGGCGAGAAGATCCTTTGGTGCAGGATTGTAATTGGCTTTCAGATTATAACTGGCAGAAATTTCTTTAACCGAGCCTCCAATCCAACCACCTGAAATCGCTAATTTATTGTTTTTCCCTATCATCAACCCAGCGCCTATCAGTATACGTGGCCTTGGGGTATTTTCAAATGAAAGACCGGGGCCAAATGAGGCAAATACTCCCAGGTTGGAGGCTTCGGAAAAATAATAACCGTAGTGCAACAGGGCCGCTAAACCTACCCCCATGTTATTGTTTTTTTCTTCACGGATATTATATCCGGTAGTATCTCCTTTGTCGGTCACGTTTGTGTAAATGGAATAGTTTGTTGACCGAAGGCCGCTTAGGTATAACCCGGTTGTAAAGGACCAAAGCAGGTTGGGCCGCTTGTTTAGCTCAATAACTGTGCTATAATTTTGCAATGCCTTTGCAGGGTCTTTGCCGGTTATATCAATTTCAAACTTGCTGATATCGGTCTTAAGCAGATAGGGAAGCGACAGGAAATCGGTTGTAGCCGGTTTGGGCGCCAGCTGGTTGTATATTTTGGCAATGAGCGACTCGTTAAAGCTGCTGTCGAATTGAGCGAGGAATTGGGAGAAGTTTTTTTTATAGGCCGTAAGCATACTATCCCCGCTGCTAAGGCCAATATCCGATCGGATTTTTGCATATTGCGGTAACACGGTATTATAATAGTGCAGGTATTGTATTTCAAGATCTTTTTCCAGTGCAAGCCGTTTCGCAATAATGGCCTGGGCCTCCACTTCAAAGTTTTTTTGGTCAATGCCCCCCGTATCCACTAAGTAGAGAAGCCGGTCTGCTCGCTTTATTACATTATCTCTAAATTTAAAGTGGAAATTAAATAGGCTGTCACGCATTTTTTCGATGGTTTTCCCTATTTTTTTATCCCGGTTTTCAGGGGTTTTATCTTCACGCTGTTTTAATTCTAAGAGCATCTGGATCTGGTCATCGTTAGGTATTCCTTGATGTGCGAATATTTGCATCAAAGCGCTCAATGCTGCTTGCTCCCTTATTATTTTTTCGTCTACCGTTCTTACCAAACTGCCCGATAGACCACCTAATAACCCGGCAAAGCTGCTTCCATAATTGAGTATGCTAAACATTTCGGGTGTTGCTCCGGCACTAATCATGGAATCTTTTTTATTAATTGAGATGGTATAGGCATTCACCGGAAGATTAACTATTTGAATCTGTACCTTTTCTGCTTTTCGCAATTGATCTTTGGTAGGCGGATCAACGGTTTTTTTGTTGAAGTCTATTTTGATTATTTGTGGTGATTGTGCCAGGGCTTTGCGCACAAAAATGGCCGATGAAAAAATAAATAGCAGCAATAAATACTTTTTTCTCATAATGTTTTACGGTTTAGTTGTTACAAATAGTTTTGTTATGGAGACCGTCTATTTGCTATATGTTGTTTTTGTTCATGCCTAAAAACGATTGTGCTGATAAAAACGATCTTTACCAGTGTTGTGCCAGACTTCCTGCTATAGCCGGTCAACGAATACTATACAAGCGGCATAAATACCACTGGTGGAGAAAAGAAAACCTTGTCTCTGTAGCCATAGCATAAAAGCTGTGGTTTCCTGCTGTGAGCGTTGCATTTACATCGCCTTTTCCGCATGGAACACCATTCTCCTGATAATTGGAAATGGTACCTGTCTTTTGATTATCTATGAACACATCGATTTTCCGGAACCCAAATCGTTGCGAACCCATGCGGTAAACTGTCCTTTGCCCTCGCCAAAAGGATTTTCATTTTTTACATTGTCTTTTGACTTGACGCAACTAAATGCGACTAACAATAATATCAAGGACAGAAAACTTTTCATAAGCGTATTTTTAGTGAGGGTATTGTTAGAAATTTAGCGCCATACCTACGCCATGATTAGTAATCCCAATCTTGATGGATGCCTGATTGTTGGATAAGTTATAATCTCTTACAAACTTTCTAACAAATGCATTTTGCAAAGCTGGCATAGCAAGCGCCCCTCCTAATCCTATTCCACACCCGGCATAAAAAGGTATATCTCCCAATGGAACGTTTCCCCGAAATTGTATCAGACGAATACACATTACGCCAGCCCCCACACCCGCAGCAATACGAGGGAACAAAAGCTGTTTTTTAAACGCTTTTGTTTGTTTTTCATAGCCGGGTAGATCGTAGATGTATTCAAAGATTTTTTGCTTTCCTTTTATCCTATTTGCTACTCCATTGTTGTAATCATAAAAGACCAGCGTTTTCTTCCCTTCCAATTCTATTCTTTTGTACTTGCTTTTTAACGGGCTATTTACAGCAACACTATTTTGAGGAGGGGCCTCCTGTGTAACAACAGATGGTTTATTGACTATTGGTTCCGAGGCAAAACTTTCCCGTTGTCCATTTTTATAAATAATCATAAACACCTCTGATTTATTGATAGAGTAGGTAGGTCCATCCTGCATTTCCCATTTTTTGTATTTTATTTCGCTGCTGAGTATTTCCAGAACTTTGGCTTTTAACTCGGTTTTGTCATTTTTGATGATCACATCCTGTGCGCGAGTGCTAAAAATCGTTACTAGAATAAGAATGGCTATAAGCGTGGTTTTTAGTTGCATTTTAGTTGTTTTATGGTTTGAGAAATTATTTAAATAAAAAGGTAGGTACATATTTGTCGGTGCTGGTGCCATCTCCAAGAGCGCCATTGAGATTTCTTCCCCATCCCCATACTTCCCCTTTCATATTTATTACGTAAAAGCCGGCAGGACCTTCATGTACTGATTCCCAATTAGTTTCTGTTGAAATTCTTACCGGAACGGTTGTACTGGTATAATTACCGGTACCCAAAAGTCCATCATCGTTTCTTCCCCATGCCCATAACGTACCATCGGACTTTATTCCAGCATATCTAAAGCCGAGTGGGTGAGAAAAACTTGCCTTTACATCTTTCCATTTGTCGCTACCAACCTGCTTGGGTATTGGGTATGCCGGATAACTGCTACCTGGCTGCAATGACCAGAGCGTTCCATCTTTCTTTAGAAATAGTTCAGATCCCGTAAAAGAAATACACCTGCTCCAATTGTTTTCACTGCCTATTTGAACCGGTAAATTGGGATTAATATTTTTATCATTTTCAGATACGAATCTTAAAGTCCACAGAGTGCCGTCTTTTTTAATACCATAGTAAAGAGATATCCCGTAGTTCTTATAAAAGCTTTCCCACTCCGTACTGCTATTTAAAATAGGTTGGTAATGAACTGTTCCCAATGGCCTATTCCATTTTAAAGGTATTTGGCCGGATGGACAAACGGATAATTCTTCATTATTCTTTCCCCAATACAAGACCCCGGGATACTCAGATAAAAGCGTAGTGGAAACCCAAATAGAATAGTCCTTTTTTTGTATAAAAGGGCCGTCTACATACTCGTTAATTCTTTTGGAGAATGTCTTCCAATCCGCTCCTGACCCGATTTGTTCAAATTTAAACCGGTCTGTTCGGGATGGCTCAAATGGATATAGGTAAAAATCCCTGGATGGTATGATGGCACCACAAGTTGCCGGCCCTGATAATGTTCTAGCATGGGTACTACCACCTGTTCCCCACAAAGAGCCATCTTTCTTAATTGCGAAAGTGGCCGTTGTGTAATCGCTATAGAAGTCTGCTACATTATCCAACACTTTTAGAGGCACATTGCTGGATACAGATGCTCCTAATCCTAAAAAATTGCCTCCAATATTATTTGTAGTTCCTTTCCCCCATACCCACAAAGTGCCATCGGATTTTAGCCCCATGCTAGCACCTCCCCCTCCAGAGGTAGTGGCTCCTCCCAATATTATCCACTTCGCATTTGTTGATACGCTGTTTTCGGTGTTCTTATTCTCGTTGCCTGGCTTTGAGCAGCCTAATAATAACGAAATTATTATAATTTTCAACCGTGATTGATTATAATACATAAGTGATGATTTACCGGTTTGTACATTTATACGCACCGGTGGCCTCTATCCGGGTTATAAATTCCGTAACCTCCGGGCCTGTAAAGTTTACGCCGCTCAACATTTGGTTATATGTAGAAATTGTAGAAGCATCGAGCACATTTCCTCCGAAGGCTAGCCTGCCATTACAGATAGCTAAATAAAATTCTTCGCGAGTGATTTCTCCGTTTGCGAGCAGGCATTCATAGCAAGGCATGGAAGATCCACCCAAAAAAACCGGACGTGGTGTAATGCGGTAGCCCCCATTGACGGTACTTAAACTTTTGGCAAAACTTTGTCGGCGTGTAAGTCCGCCTGGGTACTCTACTTTAGTTTGCCGCCAGTCTGGCGGTAAAATACAAACGCCTGTATATTTATTTACCGTTTTGGTAAATCCAGCCGCTCTCACCGCCGTTTTTTTAGCATTGCTTGCGGATTCAGCTGGTTTTCCGTTTTCAAATATGCTGTAACCATCTTCACCCAGTTCCAAAACATAGATTCCTGAGTTGTCGGTGTAATAGTCATAATTTCCCTCTTTGTTATTGCTATTTCCGTCATCGTTTTTGGAACAAGCAATGATCAAAAATGTAACTACAATCATACTGCAGAATGCTTTTTTCATTTTTTAAGTTTTGCTCGCCTACTCTTTAATCCCCTTTTCGGCTTCCGGGTTTATTTACGATAACAAATGAACGATATCAGATAATGATTATCAACCGTGAGATAGCCTGCTTATTCCCGTTTTCTAACGGTATTGTTGGTTATTGGGTAAAAACATAAACAGGTCGCTCTGCTATCAAAACTACAGTCCTGGCAAGGCCTTGTCAATTACACAAAGGGGTGATTTTAGGCGAACGCGAAGTAAGACGAAAACTAAAGCGTACCCAACATACAAACAGATTCGCTCCTCATCCGAAACGAGGTTTTAAACAGATGAATGCGACAGATCTTTTACTGCCGGCCTTACGGCACTTTCTTCACCGTTACCGCCAGCTGCACCCCTGCGTCTATCGGTACAACGGCTTTGTAACCCGCAGCGTTTTTGATGAAGGATAAAGTACAGATGGTATTGCCTGAGTTGCAGTCATTAAAATTGATGACGAAATTTTCACCGGAACGGGTTACTTTACCGGTCATCGTAACAGTGGTGTGATCATCACAATTGCCGCTGATACATTTGGAGAGCAGGGTTACGTTATTGCCACTGATGGTGAAATTCAGGGTGCCGCTATTGTTGTATTCGGGAGATGCTGCATCGGTACCGCTAAATGTTCCGGTATAATTTTCTACGGCAACGGCGGAAGTTACTTTAAAGATCACCGCTGTTACATCATGCCCGGGTATGGTAACCGCTACCTGTGGAACGGAGCCATCTGCATTAACATTCATCACGATTTTTACCCCGTCTTTTTGCAGGGTATAGCCGCTTACGTTGGTGCCTGCCGGTATAGCTACGGATGAACTAAGCTGGTAGGTTATGTCATCAAAAACAATGGTGGCGCTGGCTCCTGCCGGCTTCAGATCGATCGTAATATAGCCACTGGAGCCTACCAACACGCCGCTATAACTGCCTAGGCTGCTTTTGTCATATTTTGCAGGGTTATTGTTGTCCTTGCTGTCGCTGTTCTTTGAGCAGCCGGCCATGCCTGCCAGCACAAATAGCAAAGCGAATAAGCCGGTTACAGCCAGTTTTGGCGCCAGGCGCATACGGTTGTACTTTTTCATAATACGGGGTTTAAAATGTGAAATAATTTATTTTACCATTATCTGTTATTTTCCATTGAAGCTCAGCTTTACCTGGAAGGTATTGAAGGGCACTTTTTGCTCCCCCATGCTTTCTGTTCCATTTTCGATGGCCTTATATTTCATATTGAAGTTGCCGGGGCTGACGTCTGCTGCCAGGCCAATACCGCGCCAGCGTACGGTTGCGCCAATATTGGGTTTCAGAATGGTATGAAATCCCTGGGTAACCGTTTTTATGCCGGTGGCGTCCTCATTATAGTCGAATGGGTAAAAGGCATTGTTGAGGGTGCTGCCATCAGCGCTATAGGATTCATATACGGGCCCAATGGCATAGGCGCCCAGGGAAACCTGGGCCCGTACATCAATAACCAGGTCCTGAACGGGGTTTATAGAAAGCACGGGCCCGGCCTTGGTGGCTACGGATGCTACCAGTTTTGAGGTAAATTCATCATCGGCATAACCGGTTGTATTCTTTACATAGTCCTTCCAGGAATTACCTGTAATGGTGGCGTTCAGCGCCAGAATTGTCCAGTCGATTCCCGCATTGATCAGTTTTGCTTTGTCTTTTGAAATAAAATAAAACAACCGGCCCTTTTCAAATACAAAGCCCATATCGCTCCCAAAATTTCCTTTTAATGCATTCTCTTTGGGACTGAGGCTGTACTCCAATTTGTTGCCGGGCAGCTGTATCCCCAGGCGGGTATAGCCTTTTCTGAAAGGGGATGAAGGGCTTTGGCCAACGGCCGTTATAACATGGATAACGCAAAATGCGATAAGAAATACGGTTCTCATACTTCAGTTTTTTAATTGTTTGATTGAATACGAAATTATTTTTTCTGACCTCCTTAAAAAATACCTATGGGTAGGTATTTTTCAGACCCATCCTTCCCCCAATGTTTTTTTTACAAGTTCCAGGGGCGTTTTTGTTTTGGCCTTGCCCAGTATATTTTTCCGGTGTGTGTGCAGCGTATGTATGCTGATACAAAGTTCCTCCGCCAGTTGCCTGCTGGTTTTGCCTTCTACAATGCCTTTGAGCACCTCCCGTTCGCGCCGGGTAAACAAATCGAACGATTTGGTAAAATGTTTGTCCTTTATATTATAGTAGGAGGGTTCCCCATCCAGTCCTATAAGCGAAAAGCAGGGCTCTCCATGCGGCTTTATATGGGTAATATCGGTTTCCAGCGAAAGCGTCCGGTAGTAGTTTTCCCGGTCGTAATCTACCTGTACCGCCTGGTGCAATGTGCGCATATAGTCACCATTTTTCTTCCTGATCCGGAAATCATATTGAACCTTGTAACGGGAAACTTTTTCAAAAGAAAGGGTTTTAAAAAACTCAACTATTTTATATTCAAAATTCAGAACATAGGGCTTATCATCCGGATGTATAATGCTCATTAAAAAGCCGACTTCATACTCCCTGGGCTCATAGCCCAATACATTTTTCACTTCAGGGCTTACGAGATCAAAGCAGGAAGTATATATATTAAAGACCTGGTAATAATAGTTTCCGGCATGAAATATACTCAGCAACCGCTTGTAATGCTCCACCTGTTGCTGTAATTGCTCCAGGTTGGGCACGGTCTCTTTATTTACAACCGTTTTCCAAAACTTTTTGGCGGTAAGATAAAAATGGTGATCCTGTTCTTTCATGTGCTTTAAACAGTTGTTATTTAAATGTTGAACCCTGTAGCAAAGAAACCTTTATTGTTACCGGCTGTCAACCGTTAAAATCCGGATTTTAACCCCGTTTTTTAACGGTATAGAAAGCAATTAGTTTTGGCTTTCAATATCAAAGTTATGGGCCATGATAATTTTTATCAATTACCCAAAAGGGTGATTTTTTTTGAATTGGGTACAGGTGCAGGCCGTTAAACGGGGGGCTTAGAAGCTGTTTGAAAACAGAATTTTCCGGATACGGTTCCTGTCCCGATAGCCGGGTTGCAATATGAATAGAGGCTGTATTTCAAAAGTCGTTTTATAACCAAATGTCGTTCTGAAGATGTCATTCCGGGCCTGACCCGGGATCTATTCCTGGTTCAGCATCTATTGACCAACGATCATCTTTAGATGCCGAAACAATCCCGATCGCCATCGGGACGGCATGACAAATAGATTGTTGGCGGGGTGACTAAAAAGTATTGTTTGGTCCGCAGATCACGTAGATTCTTGTTGACGCCATTTGTGTTGAGTTAAGAACAGGTCATATCGCTATCTCATACTCAATACAAAGGAGCCTGATATTTTAAATGTGTACCACTGGATAGGGGTTCTATCTCAAATGTGCCGCCAATATTTTTCATACGCTGCTGCATGTTTTGTAACCCATTTCCACGGGTGATGGAAGATGGAAGTCCAATGCCGTTATCCGATAGCTGCAGAAGGAAATGGGCGTGCTGCCACTCAAATAAAATATGCACGGTAGTAGCCTTGCTGTGCTTGTAGATATTATTGAGTGCCTCCTTCAGGCACAGAAACAAATTCCTTCGTGTAGCTACAGACATTAACTGTTCGGGTTGCAGCCCTTCGGTACCAATAATGCAATGTATGCCGGCCTTCTTCAGAAAGAGTTCTGCATAGGATGCAGCATATTGCGCAAACTGCTCCGGAGAATTATTGTTGCTGTCTAAACTCCAAAGCATTTCGCGCATGGAACGGTTCATTTCAAAGGATGTTTGCAGCAGGTCGTCCACATCGTTTTGTATGGCCGGCTGCTCCCGGAGTTTTTCCTTCAGGAATTCCGCCTGTAGCTTTATGGCGGAAATTCCCGCCCCCAGGTCATCGTGCATATCGATCGAAATGCGTTCCCGCTCTGAAATAATATCTTTCTGTCGCTGCAGTTCCGTCTCCAGTAATTTGTTTTCGAGTGCTCTTTTATCGTTTTCAGCTTTCAGGGTATCGATGGACACACCATATAAAAACAGCAGGAAGTCTGCAATAATTGCCGCCTGCATAATGGAATAAGAAAAGTTACCGATTTTTATGGGTAACTCGTCAATGCCTAAGATGCCTGCAATAAATGGTGCAGACATCTGAACGGCACTAACAAGTAATATACTTACTCCAAGCCGTGCATATTTGTAAAAGGGAGATTTGAACTTCAGCAGGTATAAGAATACCAAAAATGTAATTACAAAATCGTAGACGGTAGCAAATTCCCTCATCACATGGGTGGCGGAAACGAGCAGGGATGCGTCATAATCTCCAATGCGCAGCACAAAATAAATAAGCCAGTACAGGCCCGAATATTTTAAAAGAACACCACCCAGGCGATACCGTTTATTAAACGTAAGGTAGCTGTAAAAGAACCAATAGTAAAGGGCCGGCTCCAGACATCCCCAGAACTGCCTGTAAACAATGTTTTTTACACCCGGCAGCATGTTGTTTTCAAAATTTATAAACTCATATATATTCAGGTAATAGAAGATATACATGAAGTTCATGATGGCAAAAATGACGAGTGGCCTTTTGAACCGGTTGTTTTTAGACCAGAAAACACCAATAACGGCAAGACAAAAATGCACACCAACAATCAGCAGGGTGAGCGCATTATAGGGGTCCTCATAGGTTTTCTCAAATGACGATTGCGCTTTTAGAAACGATGGCTCATTTAAAATTGAAAAATCGGGAGGAAATATGCCTCCTTCAAAATCCCGGACCTGTAGTATATAACGACCTCTTTTGTAAGGGGGGAGCCTGAAAACAATATGCCGCCCGGTATGAGGAACGGACAATTCCCGCTGCATATGTGCAAAGCCGGTACCGCCGATACGTCTGGGGGTATCCGTCATTTGATAAAGGTACGCTTCGGGTACAAACTCATCCTGCAAACTCACATAGAACAGGCTGTCTGCAGCACTGGTATTTTGCAGCGAAAAGAAAATAAAAATGGACCTGGTATCCTTCGGGATGTTTTTCAGGGCGGTGATCTGTTTGTATGTCACGGTGCCGGTAGTGTCCAGGTCGTCCGGTAAAAGATTTTTATGCTTACTGATCTTGTATTTGGCTTTAGAAGAACTGAATAGCTGTATTGGGATTGATGTGGTGTCCCGGAGCAAATGATCCCCGGCCCTCAGGAATGGTGTATAAAAAAGGAAATAAAGAAAAACAATAAGTTTTGATATGACTCCGGACAAAAAAAAGCGATGGGAGCAGCAGTTCATAATAACGCCGTACTACGGTATTAATTTTTGGATAATAGTTTATTAACGGCCTCTACCTTGTTGTTGACCTTTAGCTTTCGGTATATATTGCTTACATGTTTTTTTACAGTGTCAATACTGACAAATTTTTCTCGTGCAATTTCCTTGTATAAAAGACCTTTGGCGAGCATCTGCAAAACTTCCGTCTCTGTTTCGGTAAGCAATGCTGCAACCGTATGGTGCGGCTCCCCGGCGCTGCTGAAATATTGCAGTATTTTTCTTGAAACGGCAGCCGTCATAGGAACGCCGCCCTGGAATACTTCCTTTATGGAATTGATGATTTTATCCATACTTTCTCCCTTAAGCAGGTAACCCGAGGCCCCTGCTCTGAGGGCTTCGTAAACGTGCTCATCGTTTTCGAAGCTGGTGCACATAATAAACTGGGTATGCAGTTTTTTTTGATCAACCCGCTGCAGTACCTGGGTACCGGTGATATCCGTTAGCCGGATATCCACAATGGCAACATCCGCATCCAGTGCGGTTAGTTGTTCAATCGCTTCCGCACCATTAAAACACTGGGCGATACAGAATAGCTCCGGGTCGTGGTCGATTATTTTCTTCAAAGCGTTATTGTAGTGCACATCATCTTCAATGATTATAACTGAAACTAACATCTTTTTCGTGAAGTTATTTCTTTGTATCTGTATTGACAATTACCCAAAAGGGTGATTTTATAGCAAATAATTTTAGTAGTTTAAAACTAAGAAAAATGTTTTAATATTTTTGCGGTCGTATGGAACGGGAGCATAACATTTTTTTGAATTCTTATTATTTCTCACGCAAAGGCGCCAGGCTTTTCCGCAAAGGGCGCAGTGCTGTAGAAAAAAATGTTATGCACCCTACGGAATGGTCATCGAAGCATTTTTTGGTATGATCCTTGACAATCTTGGTCGGTTTTTGACAATTTTTAAAATATCTCGCATGAAAATGGCCTTTTGGGCGCTGGGAAAACAGCATGAAGCGTATGTAAAAGAAGGGGTGGAGGAATTTTCCGGCCGTATCGGGAACTATTTCCGGCTGGAATGGGAACTGATTCCTGTACCCAAAGAGGCAGCGCATCTTGGACCGAAGGAGTTGAAGAAAAAGGAGGCCGAAAGTATCCTGCCCAGGATCGCAAAGGAAGATTACCTGGTAGCTCTGGAGGAGCGGGGACGCCAGCTGAGTTCGGAAGGGCTGGCCGCCTTTTTACAAGGCCGTGCCAACGCCGGCACCAAACGCATTATTTTTTTGATCGGCGGCGCCTACGGTCTGGATGAAACGGTATTGCGCAGGGCGAATACGTTGTGGAGCCTGTCGCAGCTGGTTTTTCCGCACCAGTTGGTGCGCCTCATTCTTGCGGAGCAGGTGTACCGGGCCTGTACCATCATGAAAAATGAGAAGTACCATCATTCCTGAAATGAGGAGTATGAAATTAGAAATGAGAAATGGGAAATTGTCCCTATTTTTAGCCTATGGAAATAACCATTACGCTTATCATCACCGTTGTTACAGTAGCGGTTTCGCTTTGGGGTTTTAGCAGTTCGAAAGTAATTGACAACCTCATTTTTTTTGGACCGGCCATTTCCCGGAATGGTCAGTATTACCGGTTTCTTACGCATGGCCTTATCCATGCCGATCTGATGCACCTGGCATTTAATATGATTGCCCTGTACACTTTTGGAGCATTTTTGGAGTCCCCTGCTTTGTTTGGCAGCCCGGTTATTTTTGGGGCCGATGCGCCGCTGTATTTCGCTGGCCTTTACATAGGGGGACTGATCATTGCAAGCCTGCCGGATTATTTCAAACATAAGGATGACTATGCCTTCCGGAGCCTTGGCGCTTCCGGAGCCGTTTCTTCGGTTGTTTTTGCGGGAATCCTGTTATACCCAACGCTTCCTATCCGTTTTATGTTCCTCCCGATTGATATTCCCGGCTGGATTTTTGGCGGGCTTTATCTTTTAATATCGGCCTATTTAGACCGTCAGGGTGGGGGGCGCATTAATCACGGAGCCCATTTGTGGGGCGCTATTTTTGGTATCGTTTTTATTATTGTATTTGTAAGCCTGAAAGGAGATTTCAACGTTTTTGAAAACTTTATCCACCAGATCAGGGGATGATTTTTTGTTTAAGGTTTAAAGTTCAAGGTTCAACGTTAGATCCTGTTTTTATACTTGATGCGCAATGCTGACAACTGGAGGTTGAAAGCTGTTTCAAGTTCCAGGTTTGAGGTAAACGACATTGATTGCCTATTGACTATTGCCCGAACCAGGAATTTCACTGCCAACGATCAATATCGGGATCTTTAAACGGTGCCGTACATTATTGATGGTACTGCCGTAGATAAAATCTTTTAACCCTTTGTGTCCGTGGGCGCCCATCACCAGCAGACTGGCCTGGTGGCTGTTTACAATTTTGGGAATTTCGCGGGACGCAATACCATAGCCCAGTTCCCATACTACTTTGTAACCCTTTTGCCGGATCTGTTTGGCATATCCATCGAGGTAGGCTTTATCCGTTTTGGATTCCTGATCCTTGATTTCCCTGTTAATAAAACGGGCGGCAACGCTTTCTACCACATGGATCAGTACAAATTTCGTTTGTCGGTTTCCCTGTTGCAACGCCTGTGTAATCAGTGTACTGTCGATTTTGCTAAAGTCAACGGCAATGGCGATGGTGGAATAATCGTTGATGCCTTCCTGCAGCTCCAGCGGGGCTGGTTCGGGATGAACAGGGGAGGAACTGGTTTTCAAATGCTTTTTGCTGAATGGGTAAAAAATGGTATAGCCTAAAAGGGTAAGGACACCGCAGCTTGAGAAGAGGATCAGCAGCTTCCAGCCCCAGGATGCGGAAGTGGTAAAATAGCTGGTAACGGCATCTGCTACCATGCGCCCGTTTAAGTAGATGAGCACCGCGGTAATGAGCCATGCTAATAACCGGGTGAGCGGTTTTATGGCAAAAATGCCCATCGTATTGCGGTCGCTTACAAAGTGGATAAGGGGTATAATGGCAAACCCCAGCTGCAGGCTCAATACCACCTGGCTAAAGATCAGTAGCTGATCTACCTCGTTTTCGCCATATAGGCCAATGACCAGTACTGCCGGTACTATGGCAATGAGCCTTGTAAGGAGTCGCCGCATCAGTGGGTTGATCCGGAGTTTCAGGTATCCTTCCATAATAATCTGACCTGCAAGGGTGCCGGTTACCGTACTGCTTTGGCCGGCGGCGATTAATGCAATGGCAAACAGCTTGGATGCAAAATCGCTGCCGAGATGGCTGGGCAGCAGTTCATAGGCCTGCCGGATTTCGGCCACATCGGTTCTGCCTGTTTTAAAAAAAATGGTAGCGGCCAGCACCAGGATGGCTGCATTTACGAGGAAGGCCATATTGAGGGCGATAGCGCTGTCCCAAAAATTATATTTCAGCGCCTTCCGGATCCCATCTTCGGTGTTTTTGAATTTACGGGTTTGCACCAGGGCCGAGTGCAGGTACAAATTATGAGGCATAACGGTAGCGCCAATGATCCCTATGGCGATGTACAAGGCTGCGTCATTTTGCAGCCGGGGCATAAAGCCGGCGGCCATTTCCCGGGGATCGGGAGCAGCAATGAGGATTTGTACAAGAAACGACATGCCGATGATAAAGATCAGCCCGATTACGAAAGCTTCCAGCTTGCGCATGCCAAACCGTTGCAGCAGCATCAGCAGAAAGGTGTCCAGTACGGTGATCAGCACGCCATAGATGAGGGGCATACCAGTAAGCAATTGCAGTCCGATAGCCATACCCAGCACTTCTGCGAGATCTGTGGCGGCGATGGCTATTTCTGCCAACAGGTAAAGGATGAAATTAACGCCCCTGGGATAGGCTTCCCGGTTGGCCTGGGCCAGGTCCTTATGCCGTACAATTCCCAGTCGCGCCGAAAGGCTCTGAAGCAGCAGCGCCATCAGGTTACTCATCAGCAACACCCATAGCAGGCTGTAGCCGAACTGACTGCCGCCCGCCAGGTCGGTGGCCCAGTTACCGGGATCCATATACCCTACGCTGACCAGGTAGGCCGGTCCAAAAAAGGAGAGGATGCGCCGCCATTTGGGCTTATTGATTTGGGTAGTGTCTACAGACTGATGTACCTCGCTGAGTGATATGTCGGAATGATGCCTATTCATGATCCTTTACTAAGATGTTTTGCGATAATTTTTTGGATACCTGGGTAATGCTCTTGTTACCCGTTTTAATTTCGAGCGACTCATCGTACGCAAACCGCTTCCGGATCTCCAGCAGGGTGCCGATCCGGATGTTCTTTTCATTCAGCAGCTCCAGGATAGGGGCCGACTGGTCGCTGATTTGCACCACTTCTACCGGCCGGTGCAATGGTATTTCTGACAAAAGCTGATGCTGTAGCTGAATGATATGGCCTTTTTCATCCGGGATCGGGTCCCCGTGAGGATCAAAACGAGGGTATCCCAGGAAAGCGTCCAGCTTGCTGATAAGACCGGCGTTACCTACATGTTCCAGCTCTTCGGCAATATCATGCACCTCGTCCCAGCTGAAGCCAAGTTTTTTTGATAAGAAATGCTCCCAGAGCCGGTGCCGGCGAATGATGATGAGAGCATTTTTCCGGCCGGTTTCGGTGAGTGTGCAGCCATAATAAGCTTTGTAATGCACCAATTTTTTTTGTTTGAGTTTCTTGAGCATATCGGTAACAGAAGCCGCGGCGGTTCTCAGCAGTTCCGACAAATCATTGGTGCTGGCTGGCTTTCCATCCTGTTCCAATCGGTAAACCGCTTTTATATAGTTCTCTTCCGTATGCGAAAGATTTATTGACATCTAAATAAAAATTTAGACAAATCTAAAAAAATAACAACAGGGCTCAAAATTATTTTTTGTGCGGATGCACCGGGATTTTATTTATTTTGTCGTATAATATTGACTTATGTGTAAACCTTTGTATTGGTTCCTGGCGGTAGCGGTAGTTTTTTTTGTAGCCTGTGGTGGTAAGAAAAAGAAGAAAATGACCGGCGATGATGCGGTAAATATCGAAGAATTTATGGAGGCCTACCCGGTATTGCCGTTGCCCTTTACTTATGGCGACACCTCGTTTCCTGTCCGGGAAAATGATTCATTTCGTATTGCACCGGAGGTACTGCATCAGTTTATACCGGATTCAGTTACCCGTAAGGTTTTTGATGCCGGTTCGCGCCCCGGTTATTATCCTGTGGGCACTGTGCAGGCGGGGGATGGTAGCTTTTATCTCCTTACTAGAGGAATAGCCCGGCAGCGGAAGGCGCTGCTTATTACTGCACATGATAAAAAGAAACAGTTTATAGCAGCATTGCCGGTAATAAAACTGACGGGCAATACCAATGTGTCCATCACAGTTACGATTGATCAGCGGTTGAATATCAATAAAGACCTCTCGCAAAAGCTGCCGAATGGTATTGAAATAAGCGGACATGATGTTTTTGTATTGAATACGGCGGCAAAGAATTTTTCGCTCATCATGACGGATAGCCTGGGGGATGGTTTTACAGAGCTGATTAATCCGATTGATACACTGGGGCGTCGCCAGAAATATGCGGGGGACTATGGTGATGGAAGAATGAATCTGGTTTCCTTTCGTGACGGACAGCGGGAAGGCCGGATGCGCTTCTTTATTCATCTTGAAAAAGACAATAAAGAATGTGTGGGCGAGCTGAAGGGTGATGCAATCTTTAGTTCTCCAACGGTGGCCGAATACCGCCAGGGGGGAGACCCCTGTGTGCTGCGTTTTATTTTTGACAAAAACAGTGTTTCTCTTGAAGAAGTAGAGGGCTGTGGCTCCCGGCTTGGAGCACTGCAGTGCTCCTTTAATGGCGAATACCCGCGGAGGAATCCATCAGGCAAGAACCCGAAGGGCAATGTAAAATAAGGGATATAAAATACCCAATGTAAAATGAAGCAAAAAAGCAATTCCGTTTCCTTTCAGAAATCTCATCTCAGAAAATGAACCCCTGCTTTTACATTTTACATTGGCTATTCAATATTTTACATTTCCTTATTTGAAATCCTCTGCACTTACTCCCTCGTTCAGCTTCACATCATTGAGGGTTATCGTAAATTCCTGGTCTCCCATGTGGGGGTGGATGGAGGTGACAATGACCCTGGGATAAAGAATGCCACCGGTTTTAGTATTGCCTGAAAAGCTGTCGGACTGTGTTATATCCTGTCCGCCGGCGGAAATGGTGTTGGCCTGGCGCACTAAAATCCCGTATTTTATAAACAGTTACTGTTCGGACAGACAATTTTCAGACATCGAAGATAATCCTATTTTATTTATGCTGTTTTAATAGCGGGTCTGTTTAAATTCAGTTTCCATTTTTTCCATTTCTGCCAGGGGAAGATCCTGCTGCGCGATCACAATGCGATAGGTGAATTTTTTGGACTGATGCGGCTGCAGGGTAAGGTTCAGCGAATCTTTTCCCTTGCTGAATACCGACCGGCCCAGGGGATTGAGGGCAAAAAGCCCGTAACCGCGTGCATGCCAGTAGGTGGGGTAACCGGTATTAGACGGATGGTCAAACATGCCGATGGATATGGGGGCACCGTCTTTTTTCCCTTTGAGCAGTGCCCAGGTTCCCTGGCTGCTCCACACCGCATCGCCCTTGAGGCCGTTGGACGCGTAATACATGCCACTGGGCACAAGGGCGCCCGAAGCACGAATCTTTGTAATATTACCCTGGTTGTCTGTAAATGACCGTGTTTCTGCGGAAGGCATTTCCAGCTCTTTTGCAAGCCGGATGGCAAAGAATCCGTCCTTGACATCAGCAAATACCACGGGCTTATCGAGGGCAGTAAGGGTGGTAGAGCGGGTGATGTAGAACCGGTTGTTCTTTACTTCAAAAAAATAGGTGGTGGCTTCATCCAGGAAAGGTTCGCCGGAATGGTTGACCCATGTTGCTGTGGTTTGCAATTGCGCCCGGTTTTTTGATGCTTTCTGTTCCAGGATTTTTTTATGAAGAATGGTGCCATAATGATCTTTTTTTGCAGCCGGGATGGCGGAAGAATTATTCCAGAAATCGATGCCATTTACCGATTCGTAGTTCATCCAGATGCCTACGTGATGCGGATGGTCGGTGCTTTCGCCGGGGATGAGTTTTACCGGAAAGCCGCGGGTTACGGTTATGCCATTTAATGTATTTACCGGGTAAAGAAAGGGCTTGGCAATGCTGTCGGTATAACAATAGGCGGTAAGCAGACGGCCATTGTAAGTAATGTCTACCTGATTTTTATCCGGATGAGGAATGAGGCTAAAGCCTTTTCCCGGAGATTGGGCAAAGGCCATTAAAGGCAGGAACGGGAGCAGGGCAAAAAAAATCTTTTTCATATCATTTGTTTTGAAGCATCGTTTTAAAGATCAAAGATAAGAAAGGCGGAGCAAGAAAGCTGCGCCTGCAGTGTCACCGGCCTGCGGGCGGCAGTATTTAAGAGGGATGATTACCGGTTGGAAATGGTCGCCTATGCTAACCGGATATTGCGGGGCGGCCCGGGATCCGGAAAAGCAGGGGAATACAAAAAAACCGTACCAGGTTCTGGTACGGTTTCTATTAGTTATTATTAACGGCTGTTTACGAATGCTCCGGCTGAGCTTTAGCAGCTGCAGCGTTGTTCTTCTTTTTCCGCGATAAACCTCCTTTAAGGTCTACCAGCACGGGAGCTGCTACAAAGATAGATGAGTATACCCCGGTAACAACACCGATCAGCATTGCAAATGCAAAACCTCTAACGGCTTCGCCACCGAAGATAAACAGGATCAATACCGTAATGAATACGGTGAAGGAAGTCATAATGGTACGGCTTAGCGTGTCATTGATGGCTTTGTTCACCAGCGTTTTCTGATCCAGGTTGGGGTACAGTCTTCCGTCTTCACGGATCCGGTCAAATACCACCACCGTATCATTCATAGAGAAACCGATAACGGTGAGGATGGCCGCAATAAAATGCTGGTCGATCTCCAGTGGGAAGGGTACCCACTCTCTTGCATAGGAAAATACGATAAGCGTTACCAGGGCATCATGCAGCAGCGAGAAGATGGTACCCAGTGAATACCGCCAGTCGCGGAACCGGAGGAAGATGTACAGGAAGATGGCCAGGATTGCCAGCACCGTGGCTGTTACGGCACCTCTCTTTAAATCATCCGATATGGTGGGTAATACCTTGTTGGTTTTTAGCTTGTACTTTGTATCAAACTGGTCGTAAGTAGTGCCTTGCGGGAGATAGGATTTCAATCCTTCGAATAACTTATGCGATACAATAGAGTCCGCTTTTGTCGTATTCGGATCTGTGATTAAATAGGAGGTGGTGATGTCCAGCTCGCTTGCATCGCCCACGGTTTTAACAAAGGGGTTTTCGTCTTCAAAGGTTGCTTTTAAATCAACCTTTAATTTTTCCACATCAACCTTTTTCCCAAAGTCAACCCGGTAGGAGCGTCCCCCATTAAATTCAACACCGTAATCAAAACCATGGAAAATGGTTCCGATGGACAACAGCAGGATCACTACCGAGATACCGTAAGCTATCTTTCTGAACTCGATGAATTTAAAAGCGCTGTGTTTGAAGATGCTGCGGCTCAGACCGGTGAAGTATTTAAGATGATGGTTCTTATTGGTGAACCAGTCGGTTACCCAACGGCTTACCAGGATACCACAGAAGAGGGACAGCAACAGACCCAGGATCTGCGTGGTTGCAAAACCCTTTACCGGGCCCAATCCGAAGTAATAAAGGATAAAGGCTGTGATCAGCGTGGTTACGTGTCCATCCAATACCGGCGCCAGGGAGCGGTTATAACCATCGTTGATGGCCGATATATAGCTCTTGCCCTTGGTCAGTTCTTCTTTGATCCGTTCGTAAATAATTACGTTACTGTCCACCGCCATACCGATGGTCAGTACCAGACCCGCGATACCCGGGGCGGTAAGTGTGGCGCCCAGTCCTGCAAGTACACCTATGGTAAAGAGCAGGTTTAAGATCAGCGCAATATTGGCTACCCATCCACTGGTATTGTAGTAAATGAGCATTAATATGAATATTACGATAAAGGAGATGGTAAAGGACATCAGACCTCCCTTAATGGCCGCTTCACCCAGGGTGGGTCCAACGGTTTCATCCGAAACGATCTTGGCGGGGGCAGGAAGCTTACCAATCTTGAGAATATTGGCCAGGTCTTTTGCTTCTTCTGCCGAGAAATTGCCGGAGATACTGGAGCGGCCGCCTTCGATAACATCGTTTACAACAGGAGCAGAATACACCTGGTTGTCTACCACAATGGCAATATGTTTGCCTTTATTGGTACGGGTCATATCGGCCCATACACGGCTTCCGATGGCATCCATTTCAAGAGATACATTGGTTTTGCCCGACTGGTCATAATCGGCTCCTGCATTGGTTACGTGCTCACCTTCCAGTTTAGCTTTATCGCGACCACCTGTTTTGATGGCATAGAGCGCCACCATATTGCTTTTTTTGTTACCTACTTTATCGGGCATGCCATACATCCAGGCAATCTCCGAAGGGAACTGCGACCGGATAGACGGAGCTGTAAGCATGGCTCTTACGTCGGCTGTATCTTTGATATTTACCTGCCCTATAATGCCCATATCTGCCAGGCCTCCCTTTTCATCCATAGGAGGAATGAGGGTGCCCCAGATATGTTTTTTCAGTTCCTGCTGCTGGCTGGCCATAGCATCTTCAGCCTTTGCTGATTTTTTATCGGCATTGGCCAGTTGCGATAGCTGGTCCTGTAATTTTTTTGCGGTATCTGTCCCTGTTGTTTTAGCAGTATCTGCTTTGGCAACGGCACCGGCGGCAACACCAGCCGAGTCTGTTTGGGCCGTACTGTCTTTTGCTGATTTACCCGCGTTCTGCGCAAAATAGATCTCATCGGCCTTCTGAAGGTTGCCCCACAGTTCGGAAATGTTGTACACTTCCCAGAACTGAAGGTTGGCGGAAGCCTGCAGGTTTTTACGTACGCGCTCTTTGTCCTGAACACCGGGCAGCTCTACTGAAATGATCTGCTTGCTGGGGTCCGGGTTGATGCTGGGTTGCGCTACGCCAAATTTATCGATACGGGTTGTGATCAGGCGGGCCGTGTTATCAAAAGCCGCCTTGGCCTGTTCCTGAAGAAACCGGGTGACCTTGGCGTCATTATCAGTTACTTTAAGGTTTTCGCGGTTGGCTGTAGCAAACAGCGAAGCCAGTGGCGTATTAGGACTTAACTTCTTAAATTCTTCAACAAAGAGGGTTATAAAGTTGGCATCACTATTCCCCTTACGGTTATCTGCGTTTTGCAGCGCCTTTAAAAAGTTAGGGTCTTTTGAATTGTTGGCCAGCGTTTGGAGCAATCCGTTCATCTCCACTTCCATGGTCACGTTCATACCACCCTGGAGGTCAAGGCCCAGGTTCAGCTCTTCTTCCTTTGCTTTCTGGTAGCTGATGGCACCGGTAATTCCATAGGTAATGGTTTCATCTTTAGTGCTGTCTTTTAAACGGCTCAGGCGATCGTTGTAATGCTGGTTCAGCTCTTCCTGGTACACATCCTGGGAATCCTTGTTGGAGGGGAATTTTTGGGCAGCAGTCTGGTAATTTGCATTTACATAATTGTGCGCAATTTTCTCCAATTTCTTTTCGTGGTTGCGAACAAACCATGTAAATGACAGCTGGTAGAGTGAGTAGATAATAAGTAAGATTGTAAAAAATCTAACCAGTCCTTTGAGTTGCATACGTATTTGTTATTTAATCTTTGGTTCCTCTTTAAATTTAAAGGGGGCAAAGATAAGGTTTATAGACATATAGTGGATTTGGTTTTATAAACGGTTTTTATGCTGTTGAAATTTTTATTAAACGGATGATTTTATAGAATATTTCGATTTTTTAAGATTTGGAGTTCGAAGCTGTCTTTGTAACCCCTAAATTTGCGTGAATTTGTTTAAAATTAATCCATAAACGTTTAAAATGGCATTATCTTCTCTCTTACAGCGTTTTAGTGAACCCGAAACGTTGAAAATGGCCAAATTAGGCCGCGAACTGAGAGCCCAGGGGATCGATGTGATCGATCTGAGCCTGGGTGAACCCGATTTTGATACCCCCCAGCATATCAAAGAGGCGGCCATAAAGGCCATTAATGATAACTGGAGCCACTATTCCCCGGTTGCGGGGTTCCCTGATGCCCGTGAAGCCGTTTGTACCAAACTGAAAAGAGACAACAACCTGGATTACAAGCCGGAACATATTGTGATTTCAACTGGTGCCAAACAGAGCCTGGCCAACGTGATACTGGCCCTGGTAGACGATGGTGAAGAAGTAATCATTCCTACTCCTTATTGGGTTACCTATTCCGAACTGGTAAAGATTGCCCGTGGTAAAGTTGTGGAGATCCGGACAACGATGGATAAGAAGCTGAAAATTTCGGCAGCAGACCTCGAAGCAGCGATTACACCCAATACCAAGGCTTTCCTGTTTTCATCTCCCTGTAACCCTTCCGGGGCCGTATACAGCAAAGAAGAGCTGGCCAGTCTGGTAGAAGTATTTAAAAAGCACCCGCAGATCTACATCATTTCGGATGAGATCTACGAATATATCAATTATGTGGGCAAGCACGAAAGCATTGCGCAGTTTGACGAGATCAAAGACCGCGTGATTGTAGTAAACGGCCTGGCAAAGGGGTTTGCCATGACCGGCTGGCGTATCGGTTACACCGCATCCACCGTTGAGGTGGCCAAGGGTATGGAGAAGCTGCAGGGGCAGATCACCAGCGGCACCAATACCATTGCACAAAAAGCAACTGTTACAGCGCTCACGGCAGACCTGACGCCTTCCATGGAAATGACAAAGGAATTTACCCGCCGCAAACAACGGGTAATGGAGTTGATCAGCGATATTCCGGGTATTAGCTGTACGGAGCCCGATGGTGCCTTTTACATCTTCCCGGATATGAGCAGCTATTTTGGAAAATCTGATGGCGAAACCACCGTTGGCAACTCGGCGGATCTTTGCATGTACATCCTGAATAAGGCGCATGTGTCCTCCGTTATGGGCGCGGCTTTTGGCGAACCCAATTGTGTGCGTTTTTCCTTTGCCAACAGCCTGGAGAAAATAGAAGAAGGCTGGGCCCGTATCAAAAAGGCATTGGCCCTGCTGAAATAAATAGAATGACCGAACGCAATTGAAAGAGGTTGTCTCAAAAGTCGCTTTGCCGCATGATGTCGTTCTGAAGATGTCATCCCGGGCTTGACCCGGGATCTATTCTTGTTTCAGCATCTATTGACGAAGAATCGTCTTTAGATACTAAAACAATCCCGAAGGTTTGGGACGGCATGACAAAATAAAGACTTTTGAGACAGCCTCTTCATTTTTCCGGAGCGTTCAACTTTCTGCGTTTGCTTCGGACCGGTGCTAACTGCTGATCGCCCAAAAGTTGAATGCTGGTTGCCGGCAGCTATTTTGAGCGGATTTTAGTAACTTTAAGCGCCGGATCCAAGAAAAAGTCAGTCTGCATTCCTACAACTAAATATGAAAATCTTTCTTCCCTATGGTTTGCTTTTATTAGCCGGGCTGCTGCTGCTTGCTCCGGCCGGTACAATATGGTCGCAGACAAAAGGGCCGGTCCACCTGGAAGCGATGGCATTGCTGCACCAACCCGACAGCAGGTCCAAGGTAGATTCGATCATCGCTTTTACCATGCGTAACCGCAAAAACAACCTTATGGATACCCTGTTTAAGGCGGGGTTTGAACTGGTAAAGAGGTTGGGATACCAGAGGGCAGAGCCCCGCTTGCTGGATGCCTACGGTGTGTATAACCGCGATTTTTCCAGGTACGCATTGGCGCTGGCCAACCACAAGGATAGCAGGGCCCTGGCGCATAAGCTGGGCGATATTACAACCGAGATCCATGCCACCAATAATATCGGTGTGGTGTACCGGAGGCTCGATGAAAACGGCAAGGCGCTTACCCTGCACATGGAAGCATTGCGGCTTGCAGAAAAAACAGGAGATGATTACAGCGCCAGCGTTTCTCTCAATAGCATTGGCAATATTCATATTGTTTTGGGAAACTATAATGACGCCATCCTGTACTTCCGTAAAAGTTTGCCCATAGCCCAAAGAGCGCATAATATGCTGGGAATGGCTATGAATTATAATAATATTGGTGAGGCCTATGAATATATGGGCAGGCTGGATTCGGCGGATAAATATTACAAAAGATCGCTTTATTATAACGAAAAGATCAATAGCCACAAGGGAATTGCCATTAGCTATAACTCCATTGGCAATGTTTTAAAAAAGCAGCACAGGATCGGCGAAGCCATTGCATTGTTTCAAAAGGCTAAACGGATTACCGATACGCTCGGCGATGGATTGTATCGCGCCAATAATTATAATAACCTGGGCAATGCATACCTGCTGATCAACCAATATGATAAGGCCAAAACCATGTTTTTTGATGCCTTGCTGATTGCCCGGGATATTGGCACCATGACGGAGATCAAAAGCGCCTATGAGGGCCTCATGAAACTGAATGAACAAACCGGCCACCCTGAGGCCGCATTGCTCTACAGCAAATTGTTTAAACAATACAGCGATAGCATCGTAACCGAGAGCAACAACCGCCATGTGCGGCAGATGGAAGCGATCTATGACACGGAGAAGGAAAAGGCGCGTATCGCCTTCCTGGAAGCCAACCGCGAAAAAGACAGTGTACTAAGGAAGAATGACAGGGTCTTTTTATTTGGCGCATTGATCCTGTCCCTGCTGATCCTGACTTCCGGCATCCTTTATTATTTACGCTACCGCCTGCTGGAGCGCAACAAAAGGCTGAGCCAGGAGCTGGAGATCCGGTCCCAGATCGCTTCCGACCTGCATGATGATATGGGATCTACGCTCAGCAGCATCCATATTTTTAGCGAACTGCTGCGGAAATCGGGCACGAATAAAGAAGAACTGCTAACAAAGATTGAGGCCAATGCAAAAGATACCCTGGATGCGCTGGATGATATTATCTGGCTGGTAAAACCCTCCAACGATAAATTCAGTAATCTTTGCCAGCATATACGGGAGTATGCCATACCCATGTTTCAGTCAAAAGGCATCCGGTTTAACATTGACTTCCCCGAATCCGTTTCGGAAATACCGCTACCGATGGACACCCGCCGGAATATTTTTCTTATTGTAAAAGAGACGGTCAATAACCTGGTTAAATATTCACGTTGCACGGATGCGTCTATTATAGCGCGCAATGAAGACACGGTGATCTTTTTTGCGATAAAGGACAATGGTATCGGGTTTGACCCCGAAAAACTAACCGACCGGAACGGTATAAAAAATATAAAGTCCCGGGCACAAAAGATTAACGCAGATATTAAAATTACAACCGCCTGCGGGGATGGCACCCTTGTTGAGTTTTGGGTGTCCAAAGAGAAGCTGGTGTATGAAAAACCGGCACCTGCGGCAGCAGGTATGAAAAATCATTCCCGGTAGAGAACCAGGGTGAATGTTACTTTTATTTAAATAAGCTTATATGAAGCATCTTTTTTACGTTTTATTTGTATTCCTGACGATGAAAACCATGGCACAGATCCAGTACCCGGTAACACATAAAGAAGTGGTTGCGGATGATTATTTTGGAACCAAAGTGGAGGACCCTTACCGCTGGCTGGAAGATGACAATGCTACCGCTACAAAAGCATGGGTGACCGCACAAAATAAAGTAACCGATGCTTACCTGTCGGCCATACCCTACCGGTCGGCTATTAAAAACAGGCTGGAAGCATTGTGGAATTATCCCAAATTTGGAGCCCCGTTTAGGAAAGGCAATTATTACTACTTTTATAAGAATGACGGGTTGCAGAACCAGGCGGTATTGTACCGGGTGAAGGATCTGAAAGGTGAGCCCGAAGTTTTTATAGACCCCAATACATTAAACAACGAAGGCATTGCGGCATTGAGCGGCCTGTCGTTTACCAAAGATGGAAGGTTGTGCGCGTATTCCGTATCAAAGGCCGGTAGCGATTGGAGCGAGATCTTCGTGATGAACACCGAAACCAAAACATTGCTGGCCGATAAGATTAACTGGACCAAGTTTGGTGGTGTAGCCTGGAAAGGCAATGACGGTTTTTATTACAGTGCCTATGACGAACCGGATGAAAAATCAAAACTGAGCAAAAAGAATGAGTTCCAGAAAGTATTCTATCACCGGCTGGGTACTTCGCAAAAAGAAGATGTGATTATTTACCAGGATAAAGAACATCCTTTACGCTATTTTGGGGTAGGGCTTACAGAAGATCAACGGTTCCTGATCCTGAACGTAACCGAAGGTACCAGTGGCAGTGAGCTTTGGTACCGCGACCTTCATAACCCCGCGCAACAGGAATTTGCGCTGCTGGTAAAAGGTTTTGATACCGAGTGTTCCGTAATCGAAAATAAGGGAGGACTGCTTCTGGTGAATACAAATTACGAAGCGCCGAATTACCGGGTTGTATTGATCGACCCTATGAAGCCGGAACGAGGCCGTTGGAAAACGGTAATTCCCGAGCAAAAAGAGGCATTGCAGGGCGTGGGTACTGCGGGAGGCAACCTGTTTGCCAGCTATCTCAAAGACGCCGCATCTAAAATTGTACAGTATGATTTTGACGGTAAGCGGATCCGGGATATTGCGCTGCCGGGAATTGGTACTGCGGGGGGCTTTGGAGCCGATGAGGAAGACCGGACCTTTTATTATTCTTATAGTTCTTTTGCAACACCACCGGCAATCTATGAATACGATATTGCCTCAGGAAAGTCCACGCTGTATAAAAAAACGGCTCTTAGCTTAAACACGGACGATCTGGTAACGGAGCAGGTATTCTTTAAAAGCAAGGACGGGCAGCGGGTGCCCATGTTCCTGACGTATAAAAAAGGGCTGAAGAAAGACGGGAATAACCCGGTGCTGTTGTATGGTTATGGCGGCTTCAATATCCCTATGACGCCGGGATTTAGCGTCAGCAACGCATTTTTTGTGGAACAGGGCGGTATTTATGCAGTAGTAAATCTGAGAGGAGGCAGCGAATATGGAGAAGCATGGCATAAGGCCGGGATGCTGCTGAAGAAACAAAATGTATTCAATGATTTTATTGGCGCTGCAGAATACCTGGTAGCCCAAAAATATACCAATAAGCATAAAATGGCCATGCGGGGAGGCAGCAATGGCGGATTGCTGGTAGGCGCGGTAATGACCCAGCGCCCCGATCTGTTCAAAGTGGCCATCCCACAGGTAGGGGTGCTGGATATGCTGCGCTTTCAGAAGTTTACGGTAGGCTGGGGCTGGACGGTTGAATATGGCAGTTCCGATTCTGCTAAATATTTTCCTTACCTGCACCGGTATTCGCCCTACCATAACCTGAAAAAAGGCACCAGCTACCCGGCTACATTAATCACAACCGGTGATCATGACGACCGGGTAGTACCTGCACATTCCTTTAAATTTGCCGCCCGGTTGCAGGAGTATCATAGGGGCTCCAACCCGGTATTGATCCGTATCGAAACCAATGCGGGGCATGGCGCCGGAAAACCAACCAGCAAGGTAATTGAAGAGGCCGCCGATATCTGGGCTTTTACTATGTACAAACTGGGAATGAAGTTTAAATAATGATCATTTAAAAAATTAAATAGGTAATGACGCAAACAAAAAAAACAGTGATGCACGAGGATTGGGCTGTTGTTGTATTGGGAGGCCTTATTATTGCGCTGGCCCTTTCAGGGCTGGTAATTCCTGTGCCCGCTTATTCCTGGAAGAACGGCACCGATCTTACAACAACCGTATTTTCGACATCCAACCTCGGGGCCATCGGAATGCAGCTGCTGATTGTTTTACCCGTGGCGATCCTGGCGGCCCTGCTGATTGGCAAACCCGTAAAAACAACGGCTCCGGTATTCGGCTTCATTTTTATTATTACACAGGTGGCCCTGGTATTGGCAGGCAATAGCGTGATGCGGGATCTGAACCTGGAAGCGGTGATCTTCAGCCTGGCGCTTGGTTTGATCATTGGCAACTGCTTCCGGTTACCGGCCTGGGTCCGTGAAGTGCTGAACGCCGAGCTCTATGTGAAAATAGGCCTGGTATTGCTGGGCTGCGCGGTTATTTTTTCGGATGTGATGAAAGCCGGGGGGCTGGGCCTGATACAGGCGCTTGTTGTCGTATTGTCTGTATGGTATTTTGCGTTCTGGTTGTGCCGCAAATTGAAGGTGGATGATGATCTGACGATGATGATCTCCAGTGCGGTTTCTATTTGTGGTGTATCTGCCGCTATTGCCACCTCCGGTGCCATCAAAGGCGATTCAAAAAAATTGTCCTATGTGATCTCCATGGTGCTGGTTACCGCAGTACCCATGATGATCTTTATGCCCGTAATTGCCAATTACTTTAATTTTCCCGAGCAGGTAACGGGCGCCTGGCTGGGTGGAAGCATTGATACCTCCGGCGCAGTAGTGGCTTCCGGGTCGCTTGTAGGGGAAGAGGCGCTCAAGATCAGTACGATCGTAAAATTTTCGCAAAATGTACTGCTCGGCATTGCAGCCTTTGCGATTTCCGTTTACTGGACCTACACAAAAAGCAATACAGCCGGCAGCCAGGAAAAGCCCACGTTGCGGCTGATTTGGCAGCGGTTCCCCAAGTTTATCCTGGGTTTTATAGGCGCTTCGCTATTGTTTTCGTTTTTTATAACGCCCGAAGTAAATGCTTCAGTGAAAAGCGGGCTTAAAAGCATCCAGGGATTATGGTTTGGATTGGCATTTACCAGTATTGGTCTGGAAACGCGGTTTGCCGACCTTTTTAAAAATAATAGCCGAAAACCGCTTTGGGCATTTCTGATTGCGCAAACGTTTAATGTGATCATTACACTGATTATTGCATTCCTGCTTTTCCGGTGATATGATATATGAAGTGAGATGTTTGAAGTGAGATGTTTGAAGTGAGATGGCTGAAGTGAGATGGCTGAAGTGAGATGGCTGAAGTGAGATGGCTGAAGTGAGATGGCTGAAGTGAGATGGCTGAAGTGAGATGTTTGAAGTGAGATGGCTGATGAACCTTCTAAGATACGAAGACCGCGTTAACAAACGCCCCTCACCATTTTCAGATTTTCAAATCAGCACATTTCCACATTAAGATAAACAAACAACCCTGTTAGTACCGAACCTCAAACGCTAAACGGTGAACAGTCCATCGAGTATAAAAACGGATCACAGCTTCAACTTCAAAATAGGCATTGGATCCGAATTAAATTTAAAAGTTCAAAGTTAGTTTTAAACGGCCTCCAAGTCCGGTCTGGATAATTTTCATCAGGGTTGAGAGCCGGATATCGCTGGCATTGTTCTCTATTCTTGAAATATATGATTTGTTTGTTCCGCATTTTTCGGCGAGTTCTTCCTGTGTCATACCCAGTTTAAGTCTTGCTTCTTCAAGTAAAATACCAAGCCGGAAGGTTTCAAATTCCTGCTCCCATTGTTCTCTCTTTGCAGCTCCGCGTTCTCCGTATTTTTTATCGAGAATTTCATTGAGTGTTGTGCTGCTGTTGTCGTTTTTCGCTTTCATATTCTTTTTTTATTTTTAATGCTTTTTCAATTTCTGTTCCTGGAGTTTTTTGTTTTTTCTTCTGAAAGCCATTACCCAATATGATCAGGTTCCCATCATCGAAAAAAGCGAATATCCTAAAGATGTTTCCGTTCATTTCTACGCGAACTTCATAAAGGCCATTTGTTCCGGTTATATGATCGAAGTATTTCCTGGGTACCCGGTCAATGGCTTTTAAAAGTTGCAGGGTCCATTCTATTTTCCGCTGAACCTCGTCCGATTGTTCCTCATAAAAGTCCAAAAAATAGCGCTTATAGGCAATGACCTGCCGGATGTTTTTCATAAGGCAAAGTTAACCAATTAGACAACATTTTAAAATATTTTATTTTTTAAGAAACTTTTGGCTTCAGTTCACCGTTGCGAGCGATGTTTTTAGGCTCGATGTGCTGGCAAAAAAAAATCCCGGCAATTGCCAGGACAATAATTTTTTAAGTTACGGAAGCATTACTTTCCGGACCCTGGTTTGGGTGCAGGTTGGGCTGGTTGCTGCTGAACACCGTTGCTAAACGGAACAGCAGGAGCCGCCTGCGGCTGCGCTTGTTGTACCGGTTGGGTGCTGATGTCTTTTAAACGGCCATTGGTTGCGCCGCCGCCCGCTTTGGTACCGGAAACAAAAAATGTGGAAAACAGGCAAAGCACACCAATCACTGCTGCAAAAATCCAGGTACCTTTCTCCAGCACATCATTGGTTTGTTTTACTCCCATAAACTGGCTGCTTACGCCGCCAAAAGTTCCTGCCAGGCCACCGCCTTTGGGATTCTGAATCAGGACGATAAAGCTTAAAATAACACAAACCAGTATGATCAATATTACAAATAAGGTTGTTAACATGAATTATTTCTTTAGATGTTCAATTTTCGCTGCAAAATAAGCTCTTTTAGAGGGATTTAGCAAACTTAATTTTTGATAGATTTCGATGGCCTTGGCTTTATTGCCCTGTTTAGCCCAAACCTCGGCCATGGTGGCGGTTTCCTCGTTTTGTCCGTTCAGCGATTTTTCGGCCATTTTTTCGATAACGGCCTCATTCTTAATGTTTAAACGGGTTCCTGAGTGGGCATCGGGGAGCCGGCGCATTTCTTTAAGCCAGGAGGTGAAACTTTTTAGCTGGCTTCCGAAACGGTCGCCGGAGCTGTCATCATTGAGCTGAATCCCCTGGGAGGCAAAATAGTCGACCGTATAATAAGGGGTAAAAAGCAGGTTGGCTTTTGTTGTATCCAGAGGCTCCAGTTTCAGGCCGGGGATAGCCAGTGGGGCTTCTGTTTCCGCTTCGGGTGGGGCCTGCGTTGTTTCGGAATCATTGGCTGTTACGGGAGGCGCTTCAGCAGCAGGCTGCCGCTGTTCTGAAAAAAACTGGTATTGGAGCAGCAGCGGATCTTTAAAATAAAGCAGGGATTTTTGCCATTGAGCGGCAAAGCCCGGGTCTTGTGCCTCCTTCAGACCGGCCGCCAGCAACAACTGGATAACGGGGGCATAGGGGTATTGCTGCGCCAGCTGCTTCAGGGTGGCTACAGGCATAGGATGCTGCTGATGGGGAAGCGTTGCCAAAGCAATGGCATTGATAAAATGATTCATAACTTACCAGTTGGAAAATATCCGGTTAAAAATATCGTCAGAAAGGCTTCGCAGCATTTCTGTTTTCAGTCCCTGCTCTGCCTGCTGAAGGGCCAGGGTTCCATTATAGTCGAAACTGCGGGTTACGTCATACTTGCTTACCTTTTGAGAACGGTTGTCCCGTACATCCACATGCACCCCCACGTTTAACCGGTTGGTATTGGCCCGCTGGTTAGAAATACCGGAGGTAGAGAAGGAGTAAGTGGTAATTGTACAATTAATATCCCAGTCCGCGTCGTCACCGTTTGTTTGTTTTAAACGGGTTTGGCTCACTATTTTTTGTTTGAGTTTTTCTGTTAGCTCCGGAGCCAGTTGCGGATTTACATAGGATGCTTTGTTCTGAATAATGCCAACGCGAACAACTTTGATAGTATCGGGTATACTCACATCCTTAAACTTATAAATGCCGCAGCCACTTTGAGCAAAGGCAAACAGGAATGCGGCAAATGCAGCCAGTGCCGCAAAAAAAACTTTATAGTTCTTCAATATCATATTCTTTTAGTTTTCTGTAAAGCGTGCGTTCGCTGATGCCCAGATCCAGCGAGGCGTCCTTGCGTTTGCCTTTATGCTTTTTGAGGGCTTTGATGATCAGTTCTTTTTCCTTTTCCATAATGTTGAGGCTTTCGTCTATTTCCTCATGCTCATCGATGCCGTTGTCCATAATTACAGGGGCAGCCGGTTGCGGCATGCTCAGCTGTACCGGCTGGTAGCTGGTGGCAGGCGCCGGCAGGTACCCTGATTCATGCCCGTTGCTCAGATCCTTAAGCTCGTTGATCAGCGATGGGTTCTGCGCGGCAACGGAGGGGTTTTGCAATACCTCGAGGAACATCCGCTTGAGCTCGTTTACGTCCTTCTTCATATCAAAGAAGAGCTTGTAAAGGATCTCCCGTTCATTTTGAAACTCATTTTGCGGCTGCGCGTGCGAGATCGCGGGCAGTCGGTTGTTGGAGTAGGGCTGAAGGTAGCGACCAAGTGCCCGGGCGGAGATCTGTTTATTCTCCGACAGTACGGATATCTGCTCGGCTATATTTTTCAGCTCCCGGATATTCCCCGGCCAGGGATATTCCAGCAAGAGGTTTTTGGCGTCTTCATCCAGCTGTACAGAAGCCGTTTTGTACTTGTCTGCAAAATCGGCTGCAAATTTTCTAAAAAGCAGCACAATGTCTTCTTTCCGGCTCGATAGCGAAGGTACCCGGATGGGGACGGTGCTTAAACGGTAGTACAGGTCTTCCCGAAACTTATTTTGCTCTACCAGTTTGAGCAGGTCCTTGTTAGTGGCGGCAATAACCCGCACGTCGGTCTTTTGCACCTTGCTGGATCCTACGCGGATATATTCACCGGCCTCCAGCACCCGCAGCAGCCGGGCCTGGGTGCCCAGGGGCATTTCGCCGATTTCATCCAGAAAAATAGTACCACCGTTTACGGTTTCAAAATAGCCTTTGCGTGCATCAACGGCCCCGGTAAACGAGCCCTTTTCATGTCCGAACAACTCCGAGTCGATCGTTCCTTCCGGAATGGCGCCACAGTTTACCGCAATAAAGGGATTGTGCTTCCTTGAGGAAAGCGAATGAATGATGGAGGAAAAGGCTTCTTTTCCCACACCGCTGTCCCCGATGATGAGTACCGTAAGGTCCGTATTGGCCACCTGTACGGCTACCTGTAACGCGTAGTTCAATTCAGGGGAATTTCCGATGATATTGAACCGGTTTTTTATTGATTGTAGATCCATTTAGTTATTATTCAAAATTGTCGGATAAAGTACCGGATCCTTCTCTGCTTATAAGTATTGCTGAAACTTCTTGCCTGAGTACCGGTAAATTTTTTTCAATTATTTTCCAAAGAATTTCAGGACTTACCAGATCATAATCGTGGGTGAGAATATGCCTGAGCCCAATGATCCTTTTTTTATCGGTGATGGCGAGCGTGGCGTCCATTTTATCTGCTTTCCAAAGAGCTTCACCAATAATTGCAAAACGTTGCTCAACAGCATCATAAACGGTATAGTTGTCTGAAAATTGTTTAACAGTATTGATCGTTTTGATATGGTAACGGATTCTTTCGATACTGAAATTAATGTCATTCAGGTATTTTAGTATTTCAGGCGGCATACAATAGTATTTTATCATCTTCAATTGATTGTCTGAAATATTTGTTCTTAATGGCATGTGCTACTACTAAGTCTACCTTCCGCCCGGTGATATCCTCCAGGGCAAACCATAAATCAAAGTAATCGAAGTTGTCCGGAGGCATACCGGTTTTATCCCTGTCGTATTCTATTATAAAATCAATATCGCTGTTTTCTGCAAAATCGGTATCCCTTGCTGCAGATCCAAACACATAGAGGGTCTTTACCTCCATTTTTTTACAGAGGTCAGTGATCCTGTTTATATTGTTGGTTATCTCCGGCGCCATGTTTATCAAATTTATACGATCACTCCAAACAGTGTTGCCTGGGTACAATCATTGATCAGTACCTGCACATAGTCGCCTTTTTTGTGCACACCATTTTCCTGTTTGGGAAAGATGATCACTTTGTTCTGAGAGCTACGGCCTACCCATTGTTCACTGCTTCGCTTACTGTCGCCATCGATCAGTACCTTGTAGGTTTTGCCAATGTCTTTTTTATAGTCGTTCAGCGATAACTGGTTTTGTTTTTCGATGATCTCCTGCAACCGCCGTTTTTTAACTTCCAGTGGAATATCGTCCTGGTAACGGCGCTGCGCCAGTGTGCCCGGCCGCTCGCTGTAATAGAACATATACCCATATACATAGTTACTATAATCCATTATGGAAAGCGTATCCTGGTGATCCTGCTCGGTTTCTGTACAAAAACCGGCAATAATATCGGAGGTGATGCTGCAATCCGGAAGGATCTCCCGGATACGGTCCACCTTCTTCATGTACCATTCGCGGGTATATGTGCGGTTCATCAGCTGCAATACACGGGTAGAACCGCTTTGTACCGGCAGGTGAATGCATTTGCAGATGTTTTCATACGCCGCCATAGTGTGCAGCACATCATCCGTAATGTCTTTCGGATGGGAAGTGGAAAACCGCACCCTTAATTCAGGAGATATCTGCGCTACCTGTTTCAACAGGTTCGCAAAGCTCACGGCATTGGCCTCTGTTCCATTGACAGGGATGTAGTGGTAGGAGTCTACATTCTGTCCCAGCAGCGTTACCTCCTTATATCCCTGGTCAAAAAGATCCCGGCACTCGTTAATGATGCTTTCCGCATCCCGGCTGCGCTCGCGCCCCCTTGTAAAAGGCACCACACAAAATGAGCACATGTTGTTACAACCCCGCATAATGCTCACAAAAGCACTGACGCCATTGCTGTTCAGGCGCACCGGTGCAATATCGGCATAGGTTTCCTCGCGGCTCAAAAGAACGTTTACGCTTTTTTGGCCCTCATTGGCTTCTTCTACCAGGCGGGGGAGACTGCGGTACGCGTCCGGGCCTACTACAATATCAACCAGCTTTTCTTCTTCCAGGAATTTGGACTTCAGACGTTCGGCCATACAGCCCAAAACGCCAATAAGGGTGCCGGGCTTGCCCGTCTTTAATTTTTTAAAATCGGTGAGGCGTTTGCGCACCGTTTGTTCTGCTTTTTCACGGATGGAACAGGTATTGATGAAAATGAGATCCGCATCCTCCACGTTCCTTGTTGCTCCAAAACCCTCCTTATTTAAAATAGCGGCCACTACCTCGCTGTCTGCAAAGTTCATCTGACAGCCGTAGCTTTCAATATAAAACCGTTTTCCATAGCTGTTAGGATCGTCTTTAAAGGGTGCAAACCGCTCACCCTGGCGTGCCTCATTGTGCACCTTTGTTGCTGTTAAATCTAACATACTGTATTTGTTCTTATGAAACCGCAAAGATAAGTAAATCTGTTGGTTGTATGACAGTATGGCAGTGGGAGAAATGTTAATTCCGGTTCCCGAACCGGAAAGGCGCTTGCCCGGATGCGGGTTGCAGGCATGGTTTTCCACATTTTTGGGGATAAGTGGAAAATATTTTTTATTATGGAAAGAACAGATGTAATAATTTACCGGAGAATTTCCCGCTGGGCGGATTTTATGAGGATGATGTTGCGGTTTAAAACAAGTAAAACCAGATACATATGCAGAATAAAACAAAGCAATGGCGAAAACTGACCGGTGAAAGAATTACCACCTATATTGAAGACGAACTGCTGGGCGTCATCCAGCGTGAACGCCAGCTGGGTAGCCAGCTAAAGGTATGCATCGGCACCGATAGCCAGGTAAAGGGCGCCGACACCGAATTTGCAACAGCCATCGTATTTATCCGCAAGGGGCGTGGCGGATTTATGTACCTTAATAATGAAACAACTCAGGAAAAAATGAGTATCCGGCAGCGGATGATGACGGAGGTAGCGCGGAGCATCGAAGTGGCCTATGCCCTCAGCGGCGTATTTAATACCCACCAGGTGGATATGGAAGTGCATGTAGATATTAACACCGACCCGATGTACAAGAGCCACGATGCTTTAAAGGAGGCTATCGGTTACATTACCGGGATGGGGTTTGTGTTTAAAGCCAAGCCGGAAGCTTTTGCCAGCTCCTGCTGTGCTAATAAAGTGGTTCAGTAGAAATCGTTGTTCCAGGTTTAAAGTTCAACGTTTAACGTTAGATCCAATTGAATACCCAATGTGCGATCCAATTTCCACATTTCCACTCCCGATAGCAATCGGGATTCAAATTTTCAAATTCAACTGGACCTAAACGATCCGCCGGGTGCGTTCTTTCATCAGAAAGATCGCCTGCTCGCGGGTTTCAAACATATTGTTGATGTTTACCAGGTTATCAGCAAGTTTGTTATAACGCTTGGTCATCAGGAAAATAAAAATATGCAGGTAATGTATCCCATCAAATACAATGGCTTTGCGGGCTGCAAATTCATCTTTCCGTTTTAAAAATTCACCAGGCATTTCAGTATAGTGCAAGCCGGGTCTGAGGTGGTGAATGATGTGGTAGCCATCGTTCCAGCAAGTCTGGTTATAAACAGTATTAATGCAGTTGATAGAATTGGTATAAAGGTTTTCGGGGTCGGAGCGGTCAATAAAGGAATGCTGTGTCCAGTTACCAAGCATCATCACAAAACGTGCAAATAACAAGGGAATAACAAATACTACCAGTGTAGCCTTAAGGTTCACAAAGCACATCAGCACACAAAATATCAAATAAGTGATTTCCCCAAAGGTGAGCCGCCTTGCAAGTTTTTTGCGGTTGCGTTTGGTGAGGTATTGAAACGTATCTTTTACCCCCGTAAATATGAAGTTGAAAAAATAAGAAAAAAAGCTTCGCAGGCTGTCACGTTGATAGTACATCGTACTGCTGTCATCGTGTTCATTATTATTCTCTACATGATGCATGCCCATGTGATGACTGAAATAACCTTCGGGGGCATGACCAAACAAAGGACAAAGGATCCAGGTTATATAATTGTGCGCTATATGCTGGAATTTTGGCTTAAACATCTTGCGGTGGCAAAGACAATGGAACATAAGCCCGAACCTGCCTTTAAAATAAAACTGAGCCAGGTAAAAATAGGGGATGGCCACGGACCACCAGTACCATTCGCTTAGCAGGGGTGTAAACAATAGAATTGCCAGCGGAACTACGGTAAGATGAATAAGGGTAAGCAGGTAAACAAAAGGCAGATCCCGTTTATCATTCATGATGCGCAGCCAGAAGCGCTCATAGACATTAAATGACTTTTTGGGCTTGTAAACGGGATCTGTCAATAAGGATAACGTTTTCATATTGGAAATTTCAATTTGTGCATACAGCAGCGCGGCAATATAAGCATTCTTTTTTTAAGGTGACCTGCTGGGGTTGTTATAGAACATGTTAAAGTATATTTGGCTTTATTGTTTGTTCTCATAAGGTTACATTTGTAACTATTAATTGGATACTTGATGAAAATTGCTTTAGCGCAACAGAATTATCATATCGGAAATTTTGATGTAAATGTGGAGAAGATCATTGCCGGGATCCAACAGGCGAGGAAGGCCGGAGCCGATCTTGTGGTATTTACCGAACTCTGTGTTTGCGGCTACCCTCCACAGGATTTCCTGGAGTTTGACGACTTTATCCGCGCCTGTGAAACGGCGGTGAACCGGGTTGCCATGCATACGGAAGGTATCGGCGTATTGATTGGGGCGCCCTGCCGCAATGAAAAGACAGAAGGGAAGGACCTGTATAACGCTGCCTTTTTACTTGAAAACGGAATCGTTAAAGGCGTGGTACATAAAACGTTGCTGCCTAATTATGATATTTTTGATGAGTACCGGTATTTTGAGCCGGCAGATCATTGGCAGGTATTGGAGTTCAGGGGTAAAAAGCTGGCGGTAACTATTTGTGAAGACATTTGGAACATGGGTGATAATCCTCTGTACCGCGTAACGCCCATGGATGAACTGATAAAGGTTCAGCCGGATCTCATGATCAACCTTTCGGCATCGCCTTACAATTATGCCCAGGATGTGGTGCGCAACAGCATTGTAAAAGCACATACATTAAAGTATGGACTGCCGATGGTTTATTGCAACACGGTTGGTTCGCAAACGGAAGTGGTATTTGATGGCGGAAGCCTGGTATATGACAACGCCGGCAACAAGATAAAGGAATGCCGGTATTTTGAGGAAGATTTTTATGTAGTCGAACTGGATACGCTTTTGGTAAACCCATCACAGGCGGCAACAGAAACGCCTATTTATTTTTCGGCATCGGAAGTAGGCTTGGGTAAGAACACGTTGGAATACCTGTCGGACGAAAAGAATATAGAAGAAATCTACCAGGCCCTGGTGCTGGGTATTAAAGATTATTTTGCCAAAATGGGCTTTACAAGAGCCCTGTTGGGGGCATCGGGGGGCATTGATAGCGCCCTGGTGCAGGCCCTGGCTGTAGATGCGCTTGGTAAGGAAAATGTTTGGGCCATATTGATGCCCTCACAATACTCTACCGGACATTCGGTAGCCGATGCCGAACAATTGAGCAGGAACCTGGACAATCCTTACAACGTCTTTCCCATAAAAAATATCTATGACGCTTTTTTGAACGAACTGGCGCCTGTTTTTAAGGATTTGCCTTTTAATGTTGCAGAGGAGAATATCCAGAGCAGGAGCCGCGGCAACCTGCTGATGGCCCTGTCGAATAAATTTGGGAACATCTTATTAAATACATCCAACAAAAGCGAACTGGCAACCGGCTATGGTACTTTGTACGGGGATATGGCCGGGGGGATTGGCGTATTGGGCGATGTGTATAAAACACAGGTTTACGCGCTGGCCCGGTACATCAACCGGAACCGGGAGGTGATACCGGAAAACATCATTATCAAACCGCCTTCGGCCGAACTGCGCCCCGGGCAAAAGGATAGCGATAGTCTTCCGGATTATGCAGACCTGGATACCATCCTGGTGGAATACATTGAAGGACGGAAGGGACCAAGGGAAATAGAGGCATTGGGGTTTGATGCTGCGCTGGTGGACAGGGTTCTGAAAATGGTAAACCGGAACGAATATAAAAGAAAGCAGTTTTGTCCCATCATCCGGGTCAGCTATAAAGCATTTGGCCCGGGCAGGCGCATGCCGGTGGTTGGGCAATACCTTTCGTAGCCTGTAACGCAATCCGGCAGGTTATTTGCAGAAAGGGAAGTGGTTGGGAGTGAATAGTGAAGGGGCAATAGTGAATAGGGGATGGATGGCCCGATGGCTAAAGGCCATCAGCCCGGATCCTGGAACTTGAATTTCAAATTTTAAAATAACTATGGCAAAAACGGGAGAAGAAATACGGCAATTGAATGAAAAAATAGTAGGAGCCGGCTATTTCGTAGACGCATTGCGCCAGGAAATAGGGCAGGTTATTGTAGGGCAGCACCATATGCTGGATCGCCTGCTGATTGGGTTGCTTAGCAACGGGCATGTGTTGTTGGAGGGCGTTCCGGGCCTGGCAAAAACCCTAACGATCAAATCCCTGGCTACGGCCATACACGCGGCATTTAACCGGATCCAGTTTACCCCCGATCTGCTGCCGGCCGATGTAATTGGTACACTGATTTATAACCAGCAGCAAAACGAATTTGTGGTACGAAAGGGCCCCATTTTTGCCAACTTTATCCTTGCGGATGAAATTAACCGGGCGCCGGCAAAAGTGCAATCGGCCCTGTTGGAAGCCATGCAGGAGCGGCAGGTAACTATTGGCGATCATACGTATAAACTGGATGATCCCTTCCTGGTGTTGGCAACGCAAAACCCGTTGGAGCAGGAAGGTACTTATCCGCTACCGGAAGCCCAGGTGGACCGTTTTATTATGAAAGTGATTGTTCGTTACCCGGAAATGCAGGAAGAACAGCTGATTTTGCGGCATAATGTGCAGGGCGAAAAGCTGCCCCCCATACGGCCGGTGGTGAATATTGAGGAGATACTGAATGCAAAAAGCCTGGTACGCGAAATCTATCTTGATGAAAAAGTAGAACAGTACATACTGGATATTGTTTTTGCCACCCGTTACCCCGGCAGGTATCAGCTGGAAAAACTGACCCCCCTGATTTCATACGGGGCCTCGCCGCGCGGAAGCATCAACCTGGCGCTCGCCGGCAAGGCCCAGGCTTTTTTGAATAAACGCGGATTTGTGATTCCTGAAGATATCCGCAGTGTGGTATATGATGTGCTGCGGCACCGGATCGGGCTTACCTACGAGGCAGAGGCAGAGAATATTGCGGCAGAGAATATTATTGATGAAGTGCTGAAGGCGGTAAATGTACCTTAGTGAGAGGTTGGGAGTTGGTGGTGAAAAGGTAGTGGTGAGATGTTGGTAGTGAGAGGTTGATAGTGAGAGGTTTGTAGTGAGATGTTTGTGGTGAGGAGTTAATGAATAGAAGCTAAAAAAAGATCATTGCGGACACGTGAAGAAATATTAAAAAAAGTACGGGAGCTGGAGATCAAAAGCAAAAAGCTGGCAACAGAATTGTTCTCCGGTGAGTATCATAGCGCTTTCAAAGGCAAAGGGATGTCTTTTAAAGAAGTGCGGGAGTACACACCCGGCGATGACGTACGCTTCATTGATTGGAACGTATCGGCGCGGATCGGACACCCGTTTAGCAAAATATTTGAGGAAGAACGGGAGCTGACGGTGATGCTGCTGATTGATATCAGCCGGAGCGGCTTGTTTGGTACCTCATACGGGCGTAAACGCGATGTAGCGGCAGAGATTGCCGCCGTGCTTTCGTTTTCAGCAGTAGCCAATGCTGATAAGGTGGGCGCCGTATTTTACAGCGACAAGATCGAAATGTATATTCCCCCAAAAAAGGGACGTCAGCATGCATTGTTTATTGTAAGGGAAATGCTGGGACTGGAGCCCTCGGGTAAGGGAACCAATACCGCTGCAGCAATCCGATTTTTGACCAACGCCATTAAACAGGGTTGTATTGCATTTGTGTTAAGTGATTTTATTGATGTCAATTACGAAGACGCATTGAGGGTGGCGGGGAAAAAACATGATCTGATCGGGATTAAGCTGTATGACCGGATGGATAAAGAATTGCCTGATGCCGGACTGATTCAACTGATGGATGCCGAAACCGGTGCACTCCAGTGGGTGGACTCAGGAAATGCTTATGTACGGAGGAAATATGAGGAGGCATTTTTCCGCATTACGGCCTATTGTGCCGCAGTTTTTAAAAAGGCCAACAGCGACCTGTTGCATCTGAAAACGGGAGATGACTATATACATGTGTTACGGCGTTTTTTCAAGAGCAGGGTTAAAGGAAGCATTAAATAAAGAGCAAACAACGGATGTTTAAAAAGGGAGCCCGGATCATTGGTTTATTATTGCTGCTGACGGCAGGTTTAAATGCATCATTGCCGGCCCAGAATGCAACGGTGAGCGCTTCTGTGGATAAAAATAAGATCCTCCTTGGAGAACCGGTTTTGCTAACACTCGAAATCCGGGCCCCGGCCGGCAGCAACATAAAACCTGTAAAAATAGATACACTCCCGCACTTTGAGCTGCTGTCAAAGGATAGTATCGCAAAGGATAGCGCGGGCGGACAGTTAATAATACGCCAGTATTTCCGCATTACCAGTTTTGATTCGGGTCGTTGGGTCATTCCACCCATCATTCTGAATGCCAAAGCTAAAACAGCATCTGTTTTAATGGATGTGGTTTTTACCGAACCGTTCGACCCCAGCCAGCCTTATCATGATATTGAGGATGTTCGCTCAATCCCTTTCATATTGGGAAAACAGTTTGAGAAATGGTGGTACATGGTGGCGCTCCTGCTCATGATGATAACATGGATTGTTTACATAATGACGGGTGAAAAGAAGCCCCGGACAGCAAGCAGAGCGTATAAAAGCGCTTATGCAACAGCCAAGCAGCAACTGGCCGCACTAAAAGGATCGCAGGTGTCGGGGAGTCGCTTCTATGCCCGTATGGTAGAGATCCTGAGAACTTTTTTGTCGGACCGGGCAGGCGTGAATTCCTTGCAGCAGACATCAGGGGATCTTATTGAAAAGATAAAACCGCTTTTTAATGATACGCAATTATATGGGAGCCTGGAGCAGGTATTGTCGCTGTGCGACCTGGTAAAGTTTGCCCGCTACGAACCGGAAGCGGCGGAGGCGCAATCTGCATACGAGGTGATTGATAAAGGAGTGGATCATATCGAAGAGGGCGTCCGGAACGCTGCTAAATTAAAAAAGGAAGAAGGAGCACGCGTGGTACCGGCGCGCGCTGAAACGCTACATAAAAAATGATCTACGACTGGTTTCAAAATATTAAATTTATCTGGCCGGAGAACTTTATTTTCCTGGCGCTGATCCCGTTCTTAATTGCTCAATATGTTAAAAATGGCAAACAGGGTAAGAGCGCAATCCTTACATCAGGCATCCAGTCGGCGATTCCCGGTACATTTAAAACCCGCTTCCGGCACCTGCCTTTTATATTGCGTTTGATGGGGATTGCCTGCCTGGTAACGGCATTGGCGCGGCCACAGCATCAGCAGGAGATGTCGCGCAGCGAAGGCGAGGGTATTGATATTATGCTGGTGATGGATGTGAGCGGCAGTATGAATACGCCGGATATAAAGCCAAGGCGGTTTGTTGTTGCAAAAGAGGTGGCGATTGATTTTGTAAAGAACCGGCCAACGGACCGGATTGGGCTGGTTATTTTTTCCGGCGAGGCCTTTACCAAAGTGCCATTGACGCCCGACAAAGCGACCTTGCTGGACCAGCTCAGCAAGCTGCGGGTAATGGATGATGGCTACCTGGAGCCGGGCACACTTATTGGCGAGGGGCTGGCCACCGGGGTTAGCCGCATCAGCAAGGGAAGCAGCAAAACAAAAGTGATCATATTGCTGACCGATGGTAAGGAAGATGCGCCTCCTACCCGTATTATTGACCCGGATATGGCATTGGAAATTGCCAAAGCAAATCATGTAAGGGTTTATTGCGTGGGGTTGGGGGTAAGCGAATTTACCGAGGAGCAGGTGGCCTCGGGTGTCCGCAATTTCCTGGATGAGGATTTGCTGAAACGGATTGCCGGCCAAACGGGGGGACAGTATTACCATGCCGTGGATAAAACATCGTTGCAGGCGATTTATAACCAGATCAATAAACTGGAAAAAACGAAGGTGGAGGTAATCCGTTATAAACAAACCGAGGAAATGTTTCTGCCGCTGGTACTGGCCGCTCTGGCGCTTTTGCTGATTGAGGTGCTGCTGCGGTATACCTGGTTTAAGCGTTTCCCCTAAGACAGGCGCCGGTTGTTTTTTTTTGAAATAAAAGGTATTTATTGGAACAATTCCAGAGTTTTGGTATCTTCAAAAAATAGTTCATGATTGCTGAGGCGTAAGTACATCGTTTAATCACCTTAAAAACATAAATCATATGAAAGTAACTGCTGTATCAAAGTTCTTTGCGGAACTGATCGGGACCATGGTTCTGGTGCTTATGGGATGCGGAAGCGCTGTAATTGCCGGCGCAGACGGTACAACGGGCGTAGGTTTACTCGGAATTGCTTTTGCGTTTGGATTAAGTGTGGTAGCGATGGCTTATGCGATCGGTCATATATCCGGTTGCCATATCAATCCTGCAATTTCCATTGCTATGGTGGCCGCCGGGCGTATGAAGGCAGGGGAAGCGGCATATTATATTTTGGCGCAGATCATCGGGGCCATTATAGGCGCGGCATTACTGTACCTGATTGCCAGTGGAAAAGCTGATTATATGGGCGGGCTGGGGCAAAACGGGTATGGAGAACTTTCGCCGCAAAAATACTCATTGCAAAGCGGATTGGTAGCCGAAATTGTCTTTACATTTATTTTCCTGTTGGTGATCCTGGGGACTACTTCAACAAAAAATATCCATGGAGGGTTCGCCGGTCTTAGCATTGGCCTTAGCCTGGTGTTGATCCATATCGTGGGTATACCCATCACCGGTGTTTCTGTAAATCCTGCACGCAGCATTGGCCCCGCATTGCTCAAAGGAGGCGAAGCGTTGAGCCAGGTGTGGCTGTTTATCCTGGCGCCTATAGCAGGTGCGGTCCTTGCAGCCGTTGTATGGAGCCTGCTGCTGGAGCGGCCTGAGCAGAAGGCGGCCTGACCAAAACATGCAATGCACCCGGAAGGCTAAATAATGTAAGGGTCATCATCGTACAATGAATGGCACGATGATGACCCTTATTTGTTACGGGCAGTGCAACAACGGCTCATTAAAAACCGATATGGGGGATTGACTCATGGATGCGGTCAAACTAAAGCGATCAAGCCTCTTTTGCAGATACTCATTCCGGTTGGATTTGTTAAACCGGCCTTTACTTTCTCAAATGATCCGGAAATCACCGGTAGCGATGTGTTCAATAACAGCCGTTGATAGTTCGCCTGTGGTCGTGTTTTCCCCCGGGTTTAGACCATACAAGGATAACAACGTTACAACATGCCCAACTGTTGCCAGAGCTGAAGGAAACGCTGGTCGCCGGGGTAGTAGCGTTTAAGGGTTGCCGCGTAAGGCCTGGCTGCGGCCGGGTTATTCTGTTGCAGGTGCAGCACACAAAGCGCATAATTAATGTCTGCATCCGAAGGCGCCAGCTTTAGCGCTCTGAGATATTGTTGCTCTGCATCTTTGTATTGTTGCCGTTGCTGCAGCAAAATGGCATAGTTGTAATATACGCGTGGATTCTGTGTTTTGAGCTCAATGGCTTTTTTCAGACTTTTTTCCACATTTTCGGGTTGCTGCAGCTCATTGTACAAAAGTGCGAGGTTAAAATAAATACGGTCGTTTTGAGGATCAACGCGGGCGGCTTCTCCCAGCGTTTTTAAGGCTGCCTGGTTATTTCCCTGGATGTTATAAACGGTTGAAAGGTTCAGCCGCGCATAGTTCATCTGGTTGTCTTTCTGCAATCCTTTCAGGTAAAAGGACTCGGCTTTGTCGTAATTTTTCAGCTTTAGATAGTAGTCTGCTGCCATGATGTTGCCGGATGCAAAATCGGTTTGGTAAAGCACGTGATCGTTGAGTTCGGCTAATGCGTTGGTGTAACCGGCCCCCAGTCCGGCCACCAGGTCGGCATCGTTGGCGCCCAGCACCAGGTTGGCGGCGGCAATGCGCACGGCCCTTACCTTGTCCGTAAACATTTCCCCTATTGCATCGCGCCACAGGGTGGGCGCAAAATTATTCAGACCGGTAACTGCCCGGTAGCGTACCTGGGCATCTTTGTTGTGCAGCTCCTGCAGTACGCCGTCAACCGGGTGGTTGCCTCCCTGAACACCCGATAAATAGTGTACGGCAGTGGCCTGGATGATGGGCGGCGTAGCTGTATCCTGTATCAGTTTTATAAGATGGGCCTGGCTGCCTGCGTCCATTTTGCTGCCTGGAACCAGGTCCTCTGCAAAATGATATTTTCTTGTACTTCCAAACCATTTATTTACCGCCGCTTCAGCCCAGCTTGCAGGCTGGTTGGTATGACAGTTGTTGCAGGCATTGGGGGTTCCGTATTTTACGGAAAGGTCGGGACGCGGTACCCGAAAAGTGTGATCGTTTCGCCAGTCGTTGCCCATATAAAATTTGCCGGGCATGTGGCAGCTCTTACATTCAGCGCCTGCCGTATTTACGGCGTGAAAAGTGTGTGTGGGCGCATCATATTTTTTATCATGGCATTGCAGGCAAACCCCGTTGCCGGCAATCAGTAATTTTCCGGTATGGGGGTTATGGCAGTTGCTGCATTTAACCCCATGTTTGTACATCTTGCTTTGCAGAAATGAGGTATAGGTGTAATCTTCATCATCGGCCTGCCCGTCTGCATGGAAAAATTCAGTAGTTGGGATTTCCGGAATATAATCATCCATGATTTCATTGCTGTTCTTCAAATCACTGCTGATGTTTCCTTTACGGGCATGACAGGGAAAACAGGTTTGGATCTGTGCCAGCTGGCTGCTGTTCTTAGCGGCTCTTAAATAAGAACCCGGGTGTTTTTCCCCTTCTTTGTAAGCGCTATTGATATAATCAACGTGCTGTTTGGCCGGCCCGTGGCAGGCTTCGCAGCTTACGGTAAGCGCACTATAGGTGGTATTGTAACTATCTGTTTCCGTGTTGTAATTCTTTTTTAAATTGGTACTGTGGCATTCAGCGCACATCGTATTCCAGTTTTGCCCGTTGCCGGTCCAATGCAGCCAGTCGTTGGCCGCAATTTTTTGGCCGGCATATTGGTGAAACCATTTTTTATCCTTGCTGTTCCAGGATTGGCGGGTTGCCTGCATTCGGCCCTTGTCAAATTCTACCAGGTATTGTTGCAGGGGGTAGTAACCAAATGTGTATTTGATTTCGTAGTCGCGGTTCTTCCCGTCCGGGCCTTCCGTATTGATAAAAAATTTGCCTTCTTTTTTAAAAAATTTAGAGCTGACGCCGTCTGCCGTGTAAGACGCATTATTGAAGTTGCCCAATACCGTCGAATCGTTTGCAGGCTGCATGGCTTTGAAATGATCCGATAACTGCCACTGATCATGTTCGCTTTTATGACAACTGATACAGGCTGCATCACCTACATAGGCGTTGGCTGTTTGCTTTTCTTCATTTTTTTTATCCCGCTGCGAGCAGCGAACCATAATCAGGCTGCCTATAAAAAGGAGCAGGATAGTAGAAAGGACAAGAACGGTCTTTTTGTGATGCATCCACCTCATAAGGAACAAATATAAGTAATAGCAACGGTAAAGACCGCCGCCGGCTAATCGTTGCTGGTAACCGGAAGGGTTACCGTAAATTCCGTTCCTGCTCCAAATTCACTGTGCACCTGAATGGAGCCGCCTTGTGCTTCAATCAGCTCTTTGCTGATGGAAAGCCCGAGGCCGGTACCTTCTTTCCGCGAGCCGGGTACCCGAAAATAGCGGTCGAATATTTTGTTGAGGTAGAAGGGGGCGATGCCCTGCCCACGATCTTTAACTATAAACTGTATTGTGTTGCTTTCGACCGCGATGGCTACTGTAACGATACTGTTATCATGACTGTAGCGGATGGCATTGGATACCAGGTTGCTGAAGATCCAGGAAGTCTTATCCGCGTCTACGTTTACAAAGGGAAGGCCCTCCGGCAGGTGCAGCTGCAGGTGGATGTTCCTGGATGCGGCGGCCGTTTCGTTAATCTGAAGGGCCTTATGAATGAGGTCTTCCGGGCGGCACAATATAGGCTGCAACTCCAATTTGCCGCTTTCGAGCTGGGTTACATTCAATAACTCGCTGGTTATTTTCAGCAGGCGGGTTGCATCTTCCTGTATGCTTTCGGCCAGTTCTTTTTGTTCGGGATTTAATGGGCCGATCCTGTTATTCTCCAGTAGCTGGGCGCTCATTTTAATGGAAGAGATGGGAGTTTTGAGCTCATGGGAAACAGTGGCAATAAAATTGGTTTTTGCATAATCCAGCTCCTTAAAAGGAGTAATATTCTTCAAAAAGATTACATCACCCAGGTGCTGTGCTTCGGTTTCGCCGGTAGGAACAATGCTGATGGGGATGATGGCTTTTTCGAAGTAACTTTCTTTATTGTCGGCATATATTTTCAACGGTTCGGCGGCGGCGGACGGTTCAAAAAAATCCCGGATCAACATCCGGATCAGATCGTTGCCTACGGCCAGGTCCTGCACCTGTTTTCCCAGCACATCCGAAGGTTTGGTGTTGGTGATCCGGGCGGCTTCTTCGTTGATGAATATTACTTTTTTAGTTTCATTGAGGCCAATCACAGGTTCGTGTATGTTGTTGATCAGGGTTTCGATTCTTTGTTTTTCATTCATCAGGCGTGCCAGGCTACTGTTGTTATATTCTTCCAATTTCTGCGCCATGGTGTTAAAGGCCCGGGCCATTTCGCCAAATTCATCGGGTTTGTTATAATAAATGCGTTCAGCATAATTTTTTGAACTAATACTCCTGATGCTGGAAGTAAGCGTTTTGATCGGGTTAGAGATTGCGGAGGGCAGATTCAGCAGGAGGGTAAAGGCAATCATAAAACAAAGCGTGCCGCTTACAGCGATCCACAGGATGGCCGTATCTGCCGTTTTGCCGGCGATCTCACTTTTACGCTGTATCGCCTGCATATTCAGCAGCATAATAACGGTCAGGTCTTTTCGAAGTTGCCGGAACAATGCGGTGTCTGCGGGCCTTGTTTTTATTTGCCCGAAATCGGCTTTTAGGCGTTCTGTAGCTTCCAGCTCATTGGGCTCGGTAATATTATGTTGTTGTTTGCGCAACTGTTCTCTGAACCGGGATTGCATTTGCGGTGATTGAATATTACTATCCAGGGCAAGCAGCATCTCGCGCGCGTAGGCCACGGAATTATAATTGTCCGTCAGTATATTTTTAGTATCGGCCGACAGGCGGTTTATGTATACTCCCGATTGGATGGCCAGGAAGGCTACCAACGCAAAGAGTGCTCCCAGGCCCAGTACTAATTTTGTTTGGATACGCATTCTTTAATTTTTATGCAATAACAAAAATAAAACAACATTAGCTCAGGATCACGACATCGATCTGGCTATCGCCCAGCTTTTTCAAAAGATTGTTGAAAATATTGGTGGCTGCAATTACCTGCATCAGGCTCAAATGGGGTTTGCCGATGCAGATGGTTGTGATCTTTCGTTCTTCGGCCTGCTCCACAATGGCCGCGGCAACACGTTCAGCCTTCATTTTTATAATTTCTGCCCCCAGCTCCGTTGCCAGCTGAAAATTATGGATGAGGTGCCGTTGTTTATCCAGCCGTATCTTGCCCACACTTTCGGAAGAGGTTTCTACATACAGTACGCACCATTTGCTGTGATAATAGTTCGCCAGGCGTGCTGTTTTGCGGATAACGGTCTTTGATGTGATTTCGTTGCTGCTGATGCAGGCCATAAACCGCTCCTGCTGCAGGGGGAGTTTTACCACCTCGGCCTCTACTTTGCGTTCCACGGCAGAAGCGACTTCTTTTAAAGCCAGTTCGCGCAGCTGCAGGATATGGTCGTGTTTAAAAAAATGGTTGAGGGCCGATTGTATCCTATCGCTTTTATAGATCTTGCCTTCCTTCAGGCGGGTGATCAGCTCATCGGATGGCAAGTCGATGTTTACGACTTCATCGGCCTCTTTAATGACGCTGTCCGGTATCCGTTCCGTTACGTTAATGCCGGTGATGGCCCGGATATCTTCGTGCAGGCTTTCGATATGTTGAATGTTTACGGCTGAGATTATGTTAATACCGGCATCAAGGATGTCCCGCACATCCTGCCAGCGTTTATAGTTGCGGCTTCCTTCTATATTGGTATGGGCCAGCTCATCTACCAACACAACTTCCGGCCGCAGGTTGATGATGGTGTCTGTATCCATTTCTTCCAGTTCCTTGCCCTTGTAAAAAAGCCGCCGGCGTGGAATTTCAGGCAGTCCTTCCAGCAGGGCATGGGTCTCCTCACGCCGGTGGGTTTCAATATAACCGATGCGTACATCGATCCCGTTGCGCAGTAGCACATGGGCTTCCTGTAACATCCGGTATGTTTTTCCAACGCCGGCGCTCATGCCGATATAGATCTTAAACCGGCCCCGTTTGTTTTTTTGAATGAGTTTTAAAAAGTCGGCTGCTGCATCCATAGTGTGGTTTGTTTAAAAAGAAAACGCAAGTGCGCTTGTGACTGTGAAGTTATTATTTGATGGAAAATTACCCTTTAAAAAGATCGGGTCGCTGCTGTTAAAACCCCGGCCTTCGATGCGCCATACAAACTGGCGGATGATCTTTCGATCTATATTGAGGGAGTAGCCCCAGGTCTTAAAACCGTTTGCAGTGCCGGTGGCGATAATCACCCCTTTCGGGTCATTAAAATATTCGCCGCGCAACCCGATATTCCATTTGTCGTTGAACCAGTTGGCGATCAACACCGGTGTATACCAGGTATTATAGCTATTGCGCCTGGTTGCCTGCTGTTCCATGCCGATATCGAGTCCGAGGGTTAGTGAAAAATGAGGTGCAAGAAGCAACTGTCCGTACAAATCGTGAAAATACCGCATCTGCCGGCTACTGTCCGGTTTGTCATTACCAATAAATGAGCTGCTGTTGAGCGTTACCTTATCCGAAGGCCTGAAGGTAAGTTGGTGACCAAAGGCAAGGGTATTGTTTTCGTGTACCCGCTCAATGCGTTGCCATCCGTTCAGTACCAAACCGCTCATATACCATTTACCGTTACCGGAGGTATAGGAAAGACGGGCTCCTGTTTCAAAATACGGGGAATTGTCTGCGGCAATGCTGCGGGTCAATGTTTGGCAGTCTTTACCAATAGCGCTTTCCCAGCCAATATGGGATGGCAGGATGCCGGCATCGACCCAGAGGTTGTGCTTTTTTGAGAGTTTGAAACCTGTATTGGCTTCGTAAACGTTCTTTAACCCGTCTTTTTCGGCGGCCATATTATCATTGCTGTAGGTGCCGGCCATCAAACCAATATTCCCTCTTACGCGTTCCGTGGTATAACTGGCCTTAACCAGTGCAAGATTGATGCAGACCGTATTGTGGCGATTGTAGCTGTACAAAAAAGGCTGGCGGATATGATGACCAGGTTTGCCAAAATCATAGCTGTAAAATGTTTCGCCATAGCCGCTGATCGCCAGGGATTTTGCGGTGGTATCTGTTTGTGCCGTTGCTTTTTGAAATGCGGTAAAAGGAGCGGTTAGCGCTAACCAGATAATGCTGTTACGGATTGTTCTGCTGTTCATGCTTGTTGTATTCTTTGTTGTTCTTGTGTCCGGCGGCCTTGCGGGTTCTGGCAACTCCCCTTTTCAAAGAGGAGGGCCGGGAACGCCGGCGCAGGTCAGGGAGGTAAAAGGAAATTAATGGTTCAAATTGTCGAGGTCGATATTTAACTTCAATACGTTTACTTTCCGGGGCCCCAATAGGGGCCGGTTCGTGTGTTGGTTTACCAGATCCTGCACGGTCTGTTGAGATAGTTTGCGGGCCGTTGCAATACGGGCCACCTGTGCATTGGCTGCCGCAACGGAAATGTCCGGATCCAGCCCACTGCCGCTTGCAGTAACGATATCAGCGGGAATCACCGCTCCGGGATTTTTTTGCCGGAAGGCTTCAACCCGTTGCTGTACCTCTTTCAGATAGTCGGGGTTATTGGGCTCTTTATTGCTGCCACCGCTTCCTGCGGCATTATAAGCAACTGCGGAGGGGCGGGAGCTAAAATAAATAATACTGTCGAAACGCTGTCCGATATTAGCATAATAGCTTTTACCGTTGCCATCGGTGATCTTTTCTCCTTTTCCTTTTTCGGGGGTGAGCCTGGCAAAGCCGGAGAGCAGGAGTGGATAAATGCCTGCGCAAAGGATCAATAGCACAAGGGTGAGGCGTATGGCGGGAAGGATATGTTGTTTCATTGTTTTGTTTTTTGAGGAGTGGAGTGATTAGTGAGATGTTTATAGTGAAATGTTTTTAGTGAAATGTTTTTTGTGAGAGGTTTTTGGTGAAATGTTTTAGTGAGATGTTGAATAGGGATCGGGTTTAAAAAAGCAGGCCGGTTAGCAGATCGATGACTTTAATGCCAATAAAAGGCACAACGATACCGCCGAGGCCGTAAATGAACAGGTTTCTTCGCAGCAGGGCACTGGCGCCAATGGGTTTGTAAGCAACGCCTTTTAACGCCAGTGGTATCAGTAAGGGAATGATGATGGCATTAAAGATCACGGCCGAAAGAATGGCGCTTTCCGGGCTATGCAGCCGCATAATATTCAGTCCCTGCAGGGATGGAATGGCTGCAATGAATAAAGCAGGAATGATGGCAAAATATTTGGCCACATCATTGGCAATGCTGAACGTGGTAAGCGTACCGCGGGTCATCAGCAATTGTTTTCCGATCTCCACTACTTCAATCAGTTTGGTAGGGTCGTTGTCAAGATCCACCATATTACCTGCCTCTTTAGCCGCCTGTGTTCCGCTGTTCATTGCTACACCAACATCGGCCTGCGCCAGGGCGGGCGCGTCATTTGTACCATCGCCCATCATCGCCACCAAACGGCCTTCTGCCTGTTCCTTGCGGATATAATTCATTTTGTCTTCGGGTTTGGCCTCTGCAATAAAATCATCTACCCCGGCTTTTTCTGCAATAAATTTTGCGGTAAGCGGGTTGTCTCCGGTTACCATCACTGTTTTGATACCCATCCGGCGCAGCCGTTCAAAGCGTTCCAGTATGCCGGGTTTAATAATGTCCTGTAACTCAATTACGCCCAGCACTGTATCGTTTTGGGCTACCACCAGGGGGGTGCCGCCGCTGCTGGCAATCTCCTTCGTTTTAGTCAGGGTTTCCACAGGGATGGTATTGCCGGCTTTTTGAATAAGCCGGGTAATGGCATCCATTGCGCCCTTGCGAATATGGACGCCGTTGAAGTTTACACCGGAGCACCGGGTTTCTGCGGTAAATGGAATGGGTTTATAACTGCTGTGTTCAGATGAAAATTGCTGCTGTGCATGGGGAATATGGCTTTTGTCTTTAAACAGGCCGGAAGCCAGTTCCACAATGGATTTTCCCTCCGGCGTTTCATCTGCAAGAGAGCCCAGTACCGCCGCTTCCATAAACGCCTGCTCGCTGGTGCTACGAGCGGGCCAAAAGTGGGTGGCCTTCCGGTTCCCGATGGTGATGGTTCCGGTTTTATCCAGCAGCAGTACGTCAATATCTCCGGCGGTTTCAACAGCCTTTCCGCTTTTGGTGATCACGTTCGCCCTCAGTGCCCGGTCCATGCCCGCAATGCCGATCGCAGAAAGCAAACCGCCAATCGTGGTTGGGATCAGGCAAACAAAGAGCGCGATCAGGGCGGCAATGGGGATGGGTGAATGGGCAAAATCTCCAAAAGGTTTTAGCGTGGTGCAAACAATGATGAACACCAGTGAAAAGCCTGCCAGCAGGATGGTAAGGGCAATTTCATTGGGCGTTTTCTGACGGGAAGCGCCTTCTACCAGGGCGATCATTTTGTCGAGAAAACTTTCGCCGGGTTTGGTGGTTACCTTCACTTTTATTTTATCCGACAATACTTTGGTGCCGCCGGTGACGGAGCTTTTATCGCCCCCCGCTTCGCGGATCACCGGTGCGCTTTCGCCGGTGATAGCGCTTTCATCGATGGTGGCAAGACCTTCAATGATCTCCCCATCTGTTGGGATGATATCGCCTGGTTCGCAAACAAAAAAATCATTGAGCTGAAGGGTAGAAGAGGGGACGATGCGGATCTCATTCAGCGTCATTTCCCCTACCAGTTCTATTTTCTTTGCGGGGGTTTCTTCTCTTGTTTTCCGGAGACTATTGGCCTGAGCTTTACCACGGGCTTCGGCAATGGCTTCTGCAAAATTGGCAAAGAGCAGGGTGATAAAAAGGATGGAAGTAACCGTAATATTGTATGCCAGGGATCCCTGTGCTGCGCTGTGGCCTGTTACCCCGATCCAGATGCATACGCCCAGCATTATCAGGGTGCCGATCCATACCAGGAACATAACCGGATTGCGAAACATTTTTGAGGGATTGAGTTTTACAAAAGAATCTTTCAGCGCTTCGATAACCTGATCTTTTTGAAACAGGGATGTATGTTGCGTTTTCATTGTGAGTGTTTGTGAGATGTTGTTAGTGAGATGTTGTTAGTGAAATGTTGGCGGTGAGATGTTAGTGGTGATGAGTTTTTTGAGAGAATAGATCCTGGTGAGGATGAAGCGTATTTTGTTTTTATATTAGAACTAATTATATTCGATAAAATATTTAACTTATGAAACCACACCAGAAATTAAACGCCTGGGCAGACAGTTTTGAGCTTGTCAAAGAATTGTATGCCGTAACAAAAATGCTCCCTCCGGAAGAAAAGTTTGGCCTTGTTTCGCAAATACGCAGAGCGGCCGTTTCTGTTCCTGTAAACATTGCCGAAGGGGCCGCGCGGAAGAGTCCCAAACAATTTGCATGGTTCCTGTATGTTTCACTGGGGTCGCTCACAGAACTGGATACGCTGATATTGCTCTGCGGAACCCTGGAATTTGTTTCCCGGAAGGAATGCGACCGTTTGGTTGAAAAAATGGATATCATTGGTAAGATGATTTATGGGTTGATTAAAAGTTTGGAGAGGTGATGTGAAGTGAAAAGTTGTTAGTGAGAGGTGAAATGCTGTTGGTGAAAAGTTGTTGGTGAAAGGTGAAAAGTTGTTGGTGAAAAGTGCGATGCTGTTGGTGAAAAGTGCGATGTTATTGGTGAGAGGTGAGGCGAAGAAGACTAACCCAATCATTCCTCATTCTACTTTTCATCAACTACTTTTCACTAATAACATCTCACTAACAACGTTTCACTCTTTATCCCATCCCAAAATACTCCGCAATGGGTCCCAGGGTTAATGCTGGAAAGAAGGAAAGCGCGGCTATAATAACGATCACGGTGAATACCATAAATCCGAAAGTAGCCGTATCTGTTTTTAATGTACCGGCGCTTTCGGGAATGTATTTTTTTGCGCCAAGGATGCCGGCAATGGCTACCGGGCCAATGATCGGAAGATAGCGGGAAAGGATCAATACCAAACCGGTGCTGATGTTCCACCAAGGGGTATTATCGCCCAGTCCCTCAAACCCGCTACCGTTATTGGCGGCGCTGGAAGTATATTCGTAAAGCATTTCGCTAAAGCCATGGAAGCCCGGATTGGCGAGGGTAGAAGCGGTTTGTGAAGGCGATGCAGCCGCCAGCGCGGTTCCAGCCAATATCAGCAACGGGTGCAGCAGGGTTACGATCATTGCGATTTTCATTTCGCGGGCTTCTATTTTCTTACCCAGGAACTCCGGCGTACGGCCCACCATCAATCCGCTTACAAAAACCGCCAGAATGATGAACAAAAAATAATTCAGGATGCCCACACCGCAACCGCCATAAAAACAATTGGTCATCATGGCCAGCAACATATTCATGCCGCTCAACGGCATATAGCTGGAGTGCATGGAGTTGACGGAGCCTGTAGAGATAACGGTGGTGGCAATACTCCAATAGGCGGAGGAGGGTGTGCCAAAGCGTACTTCTTTTCCCTCCATGGCTCCCAATGCAGGACTAACGCCCATTGCTGTAATATGGGGATTGCCGTTCATCTCCGTAATCATATTGGGGATGCAAAGAACCAGGAATCCCAGGGTCATTACACCCCAGATAACCCATCCCAGTTTTCGCCGGTTGATGAATTGTCCAAAAGCAAATACCATTGCAAAGGGAATCAGCATTTGTGCGATCATTTCCGTCATGTTGGTAATGTAGCTGACATTTTCCAGCGGATGGGCGGAGTTGGCGCCAAAAAAACCACCGCCATTAGTGCCCAGGTGTTTGATGGGAACAAATGCCGCTACCGGGCCCGTAGATACATGAGTGGTATCGCCCTGCAGGGTGATCATTTGCTGTTTTCCTTCAAAGGTCATGGGCGTATGATTCAGGATCAGGATTATACCAATAATGATGGAAATGGGCAACAGGATCCGGGTGATGGATTTGACAAAGACGTTATAAAAATTGCCCAGGGTTTGGTGGGTGCCTTTCCGGAAAGCGTAGAACACTGCGACTGCAGCCGCCATACCGGTAGCAGCAGTTACAAACTGCAAAAACATCAGATAAAGCTGGCTGAAGTAACTGACACCGGTTTCTCCGGAATAATGCTGCAGGTTACAGTTTACCAGGAAGGAAATAGCGGTATTAAATGCCTGATCCGGCGTTTGATTGGGGTTCTGATCGGGGTTGAGCGGCAGCCAGGATTGATTCAGCAGGATGAACATTCCCAGGAAGAACCAGACGAGGTTGATGACCAGCAATGCTACCAGCTGCTGTTTCCAGTTTTGTTCTTTCTGGGGATTGATACCACTGCATTTGAAGATGATTCGTTCGATGGGGTTGAAAACCGGATCCAGAAACGTGTGCTCGTTGCCGTAAACTTTGGCGATGTACCGTCCTAAAGGCAAGGAAAGGATCAACGTAATTACAAACATGAGGATGATGCCTGATATTTCTGTGTTCATTGTTTGGATAGTGAGATGTTAATAATGAAAAGTTAATAGTGAAAAGTGGATAGTGAAAAGTGGATAGTGAAAAGTGGATAGTGAGATGTTGATAGTGAAATGTTTTTGGAGAAATGTTTTTAGTGGGATGTATGTGGGGCTGCTTCTTAAAACCTTTCGGGTTTGAGCAGCACGTAACACATATAGATAAATACAAGAATGGCGATGATGAATAGTCCGGTCATTTTTTAAGATTAAATGGGTTAAAAGTTTGTGTTAGATTTTTTCAAAGAAGGAAATGGATCTGAAAAAAAGAATGAAACAGCCAATGCCTCCGAGAATCAAAATACCTGTTAACATGTCTTAAGAATTATTTAATATTTAAAGTCGAACCTCTTGTGCCAAAAACAGGTCCGTTTTTTTTGCATAATCTTAAGCGGTTGATTACTATGTACTTATGTTGTGGTGGATGTTTTCGGGCATAAAAAAAGCCTATCAAAATGATAGGCCTGGTTCTCAAAATGAGAAATGCTATAATTTATATTCATCAATTTTCCGGTATAGAGTGGCCACTCCGATTTCGAGTATACGGGCGGCTTCCGCTTTATTACCTTTTGTAAACTGCAGGATGTTGCGGATATGGCTTTTTTCCAAGGAGGCCAGCGATGACGGATTTTCGGGCGGGATGGATCCTTGCCAATGGTATTGCTGAATTTCAAGAGGGAGGTCGCTTACCTGCAGTTCATCGCCCTGAGCCAGGATCACACAGCGTTCGATACTGTTCTTGAGCTCCCGGATATTGCCCGGCCAGCGATACTGTTCCAGGGCCTTGAATGCCTCCGGCGAAAAGCGAAGCTCCTTCCTGTTTGTTTTTTGTGCAAACATCCGGAGGTAGAATATCGCCAGCTCCCTGATGTCTTTTTTTCGTTCCCTAAGTGCAGGAAGGTCAATTTTAAAGGTTGATATCCGGTAATAAAGGTCTTCCCGGAATTGACCGGTTTCAATTTCCTTCAGCAGGTTGCGGTTGGTAGCCGCCAGTAGCCGCAGACTGATCTTTGTAGGTTTGGTTTCGCCAATCTTGATAAACTCGCCGGATTCCAGCACCCGCAGTAACTTGGCCTGCAGGTCGATCGCTATTTCACCTATTTCATCCAGGAACAGCGTACCGTTATGAGCTTCCTCAAGCAAGCCGGGCTGGTCTTTTACAGCGCCGGTGAAGGAGCCGGCCCGGTGCCCGAAGAGTGCTCCTTCCAGCAGGTCGCGGCTGAAAGCGGCACAGTTGATGGCTACAAAATTTTTATTTTTACGGTCGCCGGCCTCATGTATAGCCCTTGCAAAAACTTCTTTGCCTGTGCCGGTTTCACCGGTTATTAAAACGGTAGCATCCGTGGGCGCCACTTTTTTCCCAAAAAGAATGGCCCGTTGTATGGCTTCCGCCTGCCCGATAACGCTGTCGAAGGAATATTTGTTGCCAAGCTGTTTTTCCAGTTGCTGTACTCTTTTATGAAGTGTTACTTTTTCTATCGCCCGGTTCAGCAGCGGGATGATCCGGTTGTTGTCATCTCCCTTTGTAATATAGTCAAAGGCCCCGTTTTTTATGGCCTGTACGCCATCGGGTATATTGCCGTAGGCTGTCAGCAGGATCACTTCTGTTTGCGGCGCCCGGGCTTTTATTTTTTTTACCAGCTCCACACCGTTCTCATCCGGAAGTTTTACATCACAAAGCACCACATCTGCGCCTCTTTTTTCCAATAGTTGTAGCCCTGCGCGACCGTTTTCTTCCTGGAATACTTCAAATCCTTAGCTTTTCTTCGTCATCAATAATGAGTACACTGTGCTTCATTTTTGCTAAACTTGCAACAAAAGTAATACAATAAGTCTGTGATAAAATTTTTGGAAAAAAGCAATCGGCCAGGGCGTCTTCGGTAACTTATAAAATAATTGCGTTATCTTTATTTTTTGCATATATTACAGTTGTGAGTGAGTCTATACCTACCATAAAGGAAATTGCCAGGAGGCTGAATGTATCTGTGTCTACCGTATCGAGGGCGTTGAGCGATCATCCCCGCATCAGCGCGAAAACAAAGGAGGCAGTGAAGGAGCTGGCTAAGGCGCTGAACTATGAACCCAATTCCAAGGCGATTTTTTTTAAACAAAAGCGGAGCTATGTTATTGGCGTGATTGTGCCGCATATTTATGAAGATTTTTTTTCAAAGGGGATTAGCGGTATAGAAGATGTAGCGCTGGAAAACGGGTATACGATCTTATTTGGCCAAAGCCATGATCTTATTGATAAAGAGCGCCGGGTAGTGGAGGCTATGAAGAACCAGCGGGTGGATGGTCTGATCATTTCGCTATCAAAAGAAACCAATAAAAGTGACCACCTGAAAACACTGGATGCCTATAACATTCCCGTAGTTTATTTTGACCGGGTGCCTTCACTGGCTAATGTGAACAAGGTATATTGCAATTTATTTGAAGGAACGGTGGATATGATTGAATGGCTGTTTAAGCAGGACCGGAAGCGTATTGCCTTTATCAATGGCCCCGGGGCCATTATTGCCTCCAAGGAGCGTCTCGATGGATATATAGAAGGAATCTCCCGCAGAAAATTGAAGGTGGATATGCAAATGGTGGAGCAGACCGATTTTTCGGAGGAGGGCACGCATAAGGCAGTAGCCCGCCTGCTGCGGCTAAAAAAGCCGCCGGATGCTATTATCAGCTTTAACGACTATGTGCATATGGATGTTGTGAAGTACGCACTTAAGGAACACGTAAGAATCAATGGCGATATCCTGTTTGCCAGTTATGCTAATATTTCGGTAAATAAACACACCGCCTATCCGCCGGTTGTTTCTGTAGATCAGTTTCCATATAGCCAGGGTGAGGCTGCCATGAAAATGCTGATGGAAATTTTACAGCACAAACAAGATCCGGACACCAGTGAAAAAGCCTTCCGCCACAAAGAAATTCCCGTAGCCCTTGTTTACAACTCGTAAAACCCTTTGCAGGGCAATCGTTTGCACCGGGTTTTGAAAAAAAACTTACGTTTTATTTTATACATTTATTCCTTTAAACCAAATTATGGATAAAGTACTTGCCGGTTATGGATTAAAGGCAGATCATTGTAGGGTAAAGCCTTTTGGCAGCGGGTTAATCAATCATACATGGGAGCTTCAGAACGGAGGGCAGCGATATATTTTACAAAAAGTAAATCAGAACGTATTCCGGGAACCGGAAGCAATTGCGTGGAATCTGGAATTTATTGATGCTTACCTGAATGGGCAGGACGCCGGCTATTTTTTTGTAGCACCGGTGAAAACGGCTTTGGGAGGTACGATGTTGCACATTGCCAATGATGGATATTACCGGATGTTTCCATTCGTAAAAGGTAGCCATTCGATAGACGTGGTTGAAGAGCCGCAGCAGGCCTATGAGGCTGCAAAGCAATTCGGGATGTTTACCCAAAAACTGTCGGGTATCGATGTAGCGGAACTGAAAATTACCCTGCCTTCGTTTCACGACCTTTCGCTGCGGTATGAGCAATTTCTGGAGGCGCTGAACCATGGCAACCCGGAGCGGATTTCCGGAGCAGGCACACTGATTGAGGCACTCAAAAAACACGCAACGATTGTGGACCGGTTTCGGGAAATCCGGAAAAACCCCGACTTTAAACAACGGGTTACCCATCATGATACCAAGATCAGCAATGTTCTTTTTGATGAGCAAAACAACGGAATCTGTGTCATTGACCTGGATACGGTAATGCCCGGCTATTTTATCAGTGATGTGGGAGATATGATGCGTACGTATTTGTGTCCGGTAAGCGAAGAAGAGTGCGATTTTGACCGGATCGTTATCCGCGAAGATTACTACAATGCCATTATGAAGGGGTACCTGGAGGAAATGGAGGGTGAACTAACCACGGCAGAACGGGCACACTTTTTTTATGCAGGATTGTTTATGATTTATATGCAGGCCCTCCGGTTTTTGACGGATCATTTGAATAATGACCAATATTATGGCGCAAAATACGCAGGACATAATTTTATGCGGGCGCAAAATCAATTGACCTTGCTGGAGCGGTTGCTGGAGAAACAGGAAATATTGGAAAGTTGAGGACTCCCGACCGGCATTTCTTATAAAAATAAAAAAGGACAAAATAGAATAATTTCCATTTTGTCCTTTTATTTGTCGGGAAGACAGGATTCGAACCTGCGACCCCCTGGTCCCAAACCAGGTGCGCTACCGGCCTGCGCTACTTCCCGGTGCCTGTAAACAAAGCGGGTGCAAAAGTACGGGAAAATTTGCAAGAAATAAAAATAATTATTGGATTCGAGCCGTATTTTTTTAAAAAGAAGAGCCTGGAATTTGTGATCGAAGGAAAACAATGACAGCACCTGAAAAGAACAGGAACCATAAGAAAAACAATGGCATTCTTAAACTTAAATATTTGAGCAATGAAGAAAAGATCGATTGCATGGCTTATTTTAATAGCGGCTGAATTATTGCCGGGAAATGCCGTTGCCGGAAGAACATCCGCCTCCCGGTCGTATACAACCGACATTTGTGTTTATGGTGGTACGGCCTCCGGCGTAATAGCAGCGTATACGGCGGCCCGATGTGGCAATACTGTTTTACTGATTGAGCCGGGAAACTGGATTGGCGGACTGACCACAGGGGGCCTTGGGCAAACGGATTCCGGCGTAAAAGATGCGATCACAGGTTTTTCGCGGCAATTTTATCAAAGAGTGGCTAAGAAATACCGGGTCAGCGGAGAACAATGGGTATTTGAGCCCCGGGTTGCATCGGCCGTCATGCAGGATTTTTTAAAGGAAGGAAAAATAAAGGTACTGATGCAGACGCAAATTATTGCATTAAAGAAGAATGGCGCAAAGATTAGCGAAGCGCGTTTTTCGGGTTCGGCCGGGAATCAGCCCATCATTGTTCGGGCCGCGCAGTTTATCGATTGCAGCTATGAGGGCGATCTGATGGCCAGGGCAGGGGTGTCTTATTTTATTGGGCGGGAGGATAATAAAGTTTATGGCGAAACTTTGAATGGCTTCCAGTTGCCGGAGTACCATAAACGATCGGGTTATCACCAGTTTCCGGATGGTATTAGTCCCTATAAAACCCCAGGAGATCCGCAAAGCGGGCTGCTTTGGGGCGTTTTTAGCAGCGAGGCCGCTGCGGCAGGAACGGGCGATAAAAAAGTTCAGGCTTACAATTTCAGGATCTGTCTTACGGATAGTGCTGCAAATCGTATCCCCATTACCCGTCCTGCGGATTACGATGCTTCAAAATATGAATTGCTGATTCGCCTTTTTGAAGCGCAGCCCGGGTTGAGAGGGATTAACGACTATTTTATCTGGAGCAAAATGCCCAACCGTAAAACGGATGTAAACAATCGCGGCGGTTTTTCCACGGACATGATCGGGATGAACCAGGGCTGGGCCGAAGCCGGTTATGCTCAAAGAGCGGCCATGATCCGCGAAGCGCTATCCTACACGAAAGGACTGCTCTACTTTATGTCTTCCGACAAAAGAGTGCCGGATACATTAAGAAATTTTGTCCGAAATTGGGGCTATCCCAAAGACGAGTACAAAAACTTTGATCATTTTACCCCCCAGCTGTATGTGCGGGAAGCCCGTCGCATGATTGGGGCGTATGTAATGACAGAACATAATTGTACCGGGGATGCAACCGTTGATGATGGAATTGGGCTTGCTTCTTATGGTATGGACAGCCATAATTGCGACCGGATCGTGGTGAACGGAATGGTGAAGAATGAAGGAAATGTGGAAGTACGTGTAAAAAAGCCCTATCCCATAGCCTACCGTTCCATAACCCCGAAAGAAACCGAATGCACCAACCTCCTGGTGCCCGTTTGTTTATCCTCGAGTCATATCGCTTATGGATCTATACGCATGGAGCCGGTGTTTATGGTTTTAGGACAATCCGCTGCCATGGCTGCTTCCATGGCTATAAAGCATAAATTGCATGTTCAAAAAATTGATGTGCAAAGTCTTCGCGGCTGGCTGCAGGATGATCCCTACCTGGATAAGGGCGGGAGGTAAAACGGCAGGTCTGTATTAAAGAAAATCGTATCTTTAAGCATGGCTACTATGAAAAACACGGATGTACCTCCGATAGGGCGGTACATTGACCCGCTAACCGATTTTGGTTTTAAAAGGATATTTGGTTCTACATCTCATAAGAACCTGCTGATCGCCTTTTTGAATGCATTATTCAAAAACCAGAGGGTGATTGGAGATCTGGTATATAATCCACAGGAAAGCCATGGTCCGGCAAAACATTATCGCAAAGCTGTTTTTGATATTACCTGTACTGGGACCAATGGCGAAACGTTTATTATTGAGATCCAGCGCGCCGATCAAAAATTTTTTAAAGACCGTGCACTTTTTTATGTGGCCAGCCAATTGCATGAGCAGGGCATAAAGGGACGCAAACATTGGGATTTTGAATTACAGGAGATGTATTTTATAGGGATTGCAGACTTTACCTTTACTGAATCGATACCTGGTGAATGGCTGCACCAGGTACAATTGATAGAAGCTGCTAACGGTCGTGTATTTTATAATAAACTGGAATTCATATTTTTAGAATTACCCAATTTTGACTGTGCTGTAGAAGTACTAAAAACAGACCTGGATCGGTGGTTGTATCTATTGCGCAATATGGGGAAAATGGAAGAAATTCCGTTAACTTTACGGGGAGAAACATTTCAGCAAATGTTTGACATAGCAGCGGTTGCTAACTTAAAAAAGGAGGAATATATGTTGTACCGGAAAGACGTTTTAGATAGATGGACTGAATATGCTGTGTTAGAGACGGCAAAAGAAAAAGCCATAGCAGAAGGCCTGGAACAGGGTCGGGAGCAGGGCCTGGAACAGGGTCGGGTGCAAGGTTTGGAACAAGGTTTGGAACAAGGTCTGGCAAAAGGAATAGAAGAAGGTGCAGAGCGAAAAAGTCAGGAGGTCGTAAAGAAAATGTTGAACGCTGGAAGATTCACTATCCGGGAAGTAGCCGATTTTGCAGGCGTCACGGTTAGTTTTGTAAACAAAATAGCACAGCTTCTGAAAGAGAAAAAATAACATTATTTTTTAAGTTGTTGCCCTCGCTGGCTCAACTTTTTTTATGACGTTTACCTGCTTGTTGTCTGTATTTTCATTATTAGCATCGCTGCAAATAGAAATAAAGTGTTCATAGATCTGAACGGTTTAGCCCTTTTGAATCTTGATGAAAAGAAAAAAATTTATCCGGTCATTAGCAATAGGAGGAGGAGCGGTTGTTTCGGGGAGCATTACCGGGTGGAAGCCGCTGGCCGCCGCCGGTGACGCAAGAGCTGCGGACATCATTATTTATGGCGGCACCTCGGCGGCGATAACGGCTGCGGTAAAGGCAAAACAGTTAGGAAAGTCGGTAATGATCGTTTGTTCCGAACGGCATTTAGGTGGTATGACCTCGGGAGGGTTGGGTTTTACGGACACCGGCAATAAATCGGTGATCGGTGGCCTGGCCCGGGAGTTTTATCACCGCATCTGGCTGCATTATGAAGATCCCGGGTCCTGGGAATGGCAAGAAAAAGCGGCGTATGGTAACAAAGGCCAGGGCACCCCGGCAATTGATGGAACCAACAGAACGATGTGGATCTTTGAACCTCATGCGGCGGAACAGGTTTTTGAAGGGTTGATCAAAGAGCAGGGTATTGCCGTGTTTCGGGAGGAGTGGCTGGATCGTTCGGGGGGCATACAAATGAAGAACGGAAAAATTGTTTCCTTCAAAACGTTGAAAGGAAATATATATTCCGGGAAGGTATTTATTGATGCTACTTACGAAGGCGACCTGATGGCGGCGGCTGGTGTTAGCTTTACCATTGGAAGAGAATCCTCCGCAATCTATGGCGAAAAGTGGGCAGGCGTACTTACGGGTGTATTTCATCATGGACATTATTTTAAATCCCGGGTTGATCCTTATAAGACCCCCGGCAAGCCTTTAAGCGGACTGTTGCCGGGCATTTCGGAAGAAGCGCCCGGAGCCTATGGTTCCGGTGATCAAAAAGTGCAGGCCTATTGCTACCGGATGTGTTTTTCATCGCATCCCGAAAACCGCGTGGCATTTCCACAGCCTGCAGGGTATGATCCCGCTCGCTATGAATTGCTGGTACGGGTTTTTAACAGCGGATGGCGCGAGCTTTTTCAGAAATTTGATCCCATCCCCAATTTAAAAACAGACACCAATAACCATGGGCCTTTTAGTACGGACTATATAGGGATGAATTATTTGTATCCTAATGCATCCTATACCCTTCGAAAACAAATTACAGACGGTCACAGAGACTATCAGCAGGGATTGTTTTACTTTATAGCCACCGACCCGCGGATACCCCGTGATGTACAACAGGAATTTCACAAATGGGGATTGGCAAAAGATGAGTTTACCGATAATAAGAACTGGCCATTTCAGCTGTATATCCGGGAAGCCCGGAGGATGGTTAGCGATTTTGTGATGACGGAGCACGAAATTCTTGGCCGGCGCGCTGTTCCGGACCCGGTGGGGATGGGCTCCTACACATTGGATTCGCATAATGTGCAGCGTTATGTAAGCCCGGAAGGGTTTGTGCAGAACGAGGGCGATTTTGGCGTGCATGTATCCCGGCCTTACCAGATTTCGTATAAAGCCATCGTTCCAAAAGCAGCTGAGTGCGAAAATTTACTGGTGCCGGTCTGCCTGTCCAGCTCTCATGTTGCTTATGGTTCTATCCGGATGGAACCGGTGTTCATGATCCTTGGTGAATCGGCTGCTACGGCTGCAGTTATGGCTATTGATGACCAAACAAGCGTACAAAAAGTAGATTATGCAGCGCTGAAAAACAGGTTGCGGCAACAGCAACAAAAAATAGACGGACCGGCAGGTTCATAATACTGCCGATAAACTGTATCTTTACCGGGCAAATCCCTTCTAAACCTTTTTGTACAGAAACAGGCTGTTACGCTGTAATGCAGTTTTTTGCGCCTGGTACAATGGTAACCTTAAAAACGAACTGATGACATTAAACCAATTTCTGGCAGCAGACAAGACAGAGCAAATGAACGCCATGTGGCGTACAAGCTTCATCTCCGAGAGTACCGATTCGGAATTTACTTATTCGCTTTATTCGCTTTTCGATTTTTATTTGGAAGTAAAAGTTTCTATTCAGGACAAGAACGTGTGCCGGTTTGAATGCTTTAAGCAGCCCCAGGTTCGCTATGCAATTATCTGACCTCCGGATTACCGATATAGGCGCTACATTTGTTGGATCAAAACTCCGATAAAAATAGTAGCATGAAGACGAAAAAATTTATGGCCCTGGCGATGCTTTGCCTTATTACAGGTAACACTTATGGTCAGGAGGCAAAAGACGCAGACGGGCGGCGGATGCAATGGGTACAATTGCTGGATAAAGTGGTGCGGCCGGTTTTTACCAATATGGCGGCAGATCAGTTGCGGAAGAATATGCCGAAGGAAATTTCGCCGGTAAGCGATAACCCCGATGCACGGATCAAAGCCCAATACCTGGAAGCGCTGGGGCGTGCTTTTAGTGGCATTGCACCCTGGCTGAATGGGGAAGGTGGCCCGGCGGCGGAAATAAAATTAAGAAACCAATACCGCACCCTGGTCATTGCTTCTATCCGGAATGCAACCGACAGTACAAAAAATGATTACGTGTTGTGGAAGGGGGCACAACCACTGGTGGATGCTTCTTTCTTTGCACTGGGCCTGGTGCGGGCGCCATGGATCTGGGAGCATCTCGGCAGCAAAACGCAGCAGGATGTTGTGACTTGTTTGCGACAGACACGCAGTACCGTACCGGGATATAACAACTGGATCCTTTTCTCCGGGATGATTGAAGCCTTTTTTCTCAGGTATGGATATGAATACAACCCGCTTACCATCGAATATGGGGTGCGTACATTCATGTACCAGTGGTACGCAGGCGATGGCCTCTTTAGCGATGGACAGCATTTTCACAATGATTATTATAATAGTTATGTCATTCAGCCTTATTTGAAGGAGATCCTGGATATCGCCGGGCAAAAGAATGGCCGTTATAAACAGGAGCGGGAGCAGCTGTCGAAAATCAACGACCGGTATTCGGAAATACAGGAACGGACGATTAATGCCGATGGCAGTTTTCCCGCTTATGGCCGGTCCATCGTATACCGGTCGGGCGCCTTTCACCATCTTGCCAATATGGCTTATAAGGCGCAGCTGCCGGCTTCTCTTGCACCGGCACAGGTACGCGAGGCCCTGTTTGCCGTGCTGCAGAAAACATTGGCGCCTTCCGCTACCTATGATCAAAACGGCTGGATGGTGATAGGGCTGAACGGAAAGCAACCCGGGCTGGCCGATACTTACAATAACCAGGGAAGCCTGTATCTGTGCACCGAAGCCCTGCTGCCGCTGGGACTGGCTCCGGATGCCCCGTTTTGGAAAGATGCGCCCCTGCCCTGGTCATCAAAAGCCATCTGGAATGGCGAAGATTTTCACGGGGATCATGCGATGGATTTGAAGTGAATGGGAAGAGACAGCAGTTTGAGGTTTAAGTTCCATGTTTAAAGTTTCAAGTTTAACAGCCTCCTGAACAGGTTCCGGATCTCAAATCTCAGTCCTCAAATCTCGGTTATAGTTCCTGATTCATATTTGGAAATATAAAATCATTTTTCTATATTTGATTATTAATTGTTAATTTGACAATTAATAAACGATATTTAACGATTGGATTTGAAATGGTATAGCTTGTAATTTCCTGTATATGAAACAAAAACTACAAATTTTCATTTTCCTGTTTTTGGCGCATTATGGAATAGCGCAGGATAAAACCTTTGTGATCCGCGCTGGTGCGCCGGTAGCAGTAGTTCCCTCCACGATGTACGGCGTTTTTTTTGAGGACATCAATATGGGGGCCGATGGCGGTATTTATGCAGAGCTGGTAAAGAACCGGTCATTTGAATTTTTTAAACCGCTGATGGGCTGGAAGGTGGAGCAGAATCCCTTCCGGGAAGGCGCGGTGCTGGTGCTCAACCGGAAAGAACAAAACACAGCCAATCCCCGTTTTCTGCGGGTAGCGGCTCCGGGCAATCAACAAGGCGCCCTTTCGCTTACGAACGAAGGGTTTAGGGGGATGGGGATCAAAAAGGATCTACACTACGACTTCTCTTTTATGTATGCGACCCAAAGTTCAGGGATAAAACTTTCGGTCACCTTGCTCAATGCAAAAGACCGGGTTATTGGATCCGCCGCCCTGGCACCACCGGCAACCGCCGGGCAATGGAAAAAACAGGAAATACGGTTTATAGCCAATGAAACAGAAGAGAAGGCCCGGCTCAAAATCTCGGTAGAAGGTAGTGGAACCATCGACCTGGATATGATTTCCCTGTTTCCGGAAGATACCTGGAAGGGGCGCAAAGGCGGCATGCGCGCGGATATGGTGCAAATGCTGGCCGATATGAAGCCGGGCTTTATCCGTTTTCCGGGGGGCTGTATCGTGGAAGGGTTTGATCTTTCGCAACGCTACCAGTGGAAAAAAACCATCGGGCCTATAGAGGAGCGGCAACTGCTGATCAACCGCTGGAATTTTGAATTTCCACACCGGTCTGCACCGGATTATTTTCAAACATTCGGGCTGGGCTTTTTTGAATATTTTCAGCTGGCAGCGGATGTTGGAGCCGAACCCCTGCCCATCCTCAACTGTGGCATGGCCTGCCAGTTCAATTCGGCGGAGCTCGTTCCGCTTGCTGAGCTGGATCCTTATATACAGGATGCCCTGGACCTGATCGAATTTGCCAACGGACCGGTTACTTCAACCTGGGGAAAAATACGGGCCAATATGGGGCACCCGGAACCCTTTCATTTAAAGATGATGGGGGTGGGTAATGAAAACTGGGGCCCGCAATATCTGGAGCGGCTGCAGCTGTTTCAAAAGGCCATCAAGGCAAAATACCCCGGCTTTAAGATCATCGCCAGCTCCGGAACCGATCCGGATGGTTCGCGTTTTGACCTGCTCAATAAGGGGCTGCGCGCATTGAATACTGATTTTATTGATGAGCATTACTACCGGCCGCCGCAATGGTTTTTCAGCAATGCAAAACGTTATGATCAATACCCCCGTTCCGGTACCAAAGTTTTTGCGGGAGAATATGCGTCACATCCGGCAGGCGTGGCGCCGGAAAAAAAGAATAACTGGCTGGCGGCTCTTTCGGTGGCAGCTTTTCTTACCGGCGTGGAGCGGAATGCAGCAGTAGTGGAAATGGCTTCCTACGCGCCGCTGTTTGCGCATACGGAAGGATGGCAATGGTCGCCCGATCTGATATGGGTCAATAACCTGAAAATATTTGGTACTCCCGATTATTATGTGCAAAAGCTCTACGCCTTAAATAAAGGCACGAAAGTAGTGCCCCTTACCATGAATAATGAAGTTGTAGCGGGCCAGGATAGTTTATATGCATCGGCGGTACTGGATGAGCCTGCGCATGAAATCGTTATTAAGATTGTAAATACGCTCCCGCGCGAACAATCTGTACGGCTGCAATTGCAGGGAGTAAAAAAGATAGCATCGGCAGCAAAGCTGATCCGGCTGCAGCATGATGATCTGAACGGGGTTAATTCCATCGGCAATCCGCGAAACATCGCACCGCAGGAAACTGTGATTCGTTTATCGGGCAAACAACCCCAGGTGCGCCTGGCGCCTTATTCTTTTAACCTGGTCCGGCTGCGGTATTGATGAAAAACCGAAACTGCTGATCAGGCAAATAAACCGGAACAAAGAGGGGGGCAGTTTGAGGTACGCTTTTGATACAGGAATGTGGAATGAGTCTTGAAAAATAAATAAATGTTATTTTGACAATTAATTTATTTTATTTATATTCGTGCAAACGTTTGCGGAAGGCGGTGCTTATATGAGAAGAGAAAGCTTGCAGCGATTGTATTGTAAAAAGCCAATTATTAAACGATGACGCAGATGAGGAACAAAACTGCAAGGGGACGCAGGAGCCCCGGTTAACCCGGAGCCGGCCCTTTTACAGGCATAGCATAATATGTTATATACCGGTAATACTTCGGACCATGTCCGGAGGTGGAAGTTGCATGCCTTATGTTATAATTGTCTAAATGACAAATAAAAAAAATAGTAATTGCCATAGATTATGAGAAATCAATTCCTTAAAACAGGACTAAAAACAGCCCTTACATTGTTTGCAATTTTTACAGTTGCATTTTCATTTGCCCAAACGGGGATCGTAGTTAAAGGAACGGTTACCGACAGCCTGGGCCTGGGGATCGCTAATGCTACGGTACGGGCTATTGGTACGGGGCAGCAGGTAAATGCCGACAGTACCGGCCATTTTCAATTATCGGTTCCGGGTAAAGAGATACTGGAATTTTCATCCGTGGGATTTAAGATCATCCAGCTGCGTATGGCAGACTACCCGCCGGATGCCGGGGGTGTGGTGCAGCTGCGGGCTGTTTTGACGCGTGAGAATGCAGCGTTGGATGAAGTAGTGGTGGTGGGTTTTGGCACCCAGCGCAAGAAGAGCATGGTAAGCTCTGTTACTTCTGTAAACGTAGAAGAGCTGCGGGTGCCCACCGGTAATATCACCAACGCCCTGGCCGGACGGGTAGCCGGCATGATCTCTTTTCAAACCAGCGGGGAGCCCGGTTTGGGTACGGACAATTCCCGGTTTTTTATCAGGGGGCTTTCCACCTTTGGTACCGGCAAGCAGGATCCGCTGATATTGATTGACGGAGTGGAGTCAACGCCCACAGATATGGCCCGGATACAGCCGGATGATATTGCTGATTTCTCTGTATTGAAGGATGCGGCGGCTTCTGCGGTTTACGGAGCGCGCGGTGCCAATGGAGTGGTACTGATCAATACCCGCTCCGGAAAATCGGGGGTAACAAAATTTGATCTCCGGTCGGAAACGCGGATCTCTTCCAATACAAAGAACTTCAACTTTGCCGATAATATCACTTATATGAACCTGGCCAATGAAGCTACCGTAACGCGGTCGCCCAACGCGGTAACACCCTATTCGGTTAATAAGATCAATCATACCATTGCCGGTGATGATCCTTACCTGTATCCCAATAATAACTGGATCGATATGCTGATAAAAAAGCAAACGGTTAACCAGAGTTATAATTTAGGACTATCGGGAGGTACGCCCAAGGCGCGGTATTATGTGGCCGGCTGGTACCAGGTCAATAACGGTAACCTGAAGGTAGACCCCGTAAACGATTTCAATAATAATATTAAGCTGCAGAGCTATTCCCTGCGGTCAAACATTAACCTGAACCTGACAAGTACCACGGAGCTGATCGTGAGGCTGTACGGGCAGTTTGACGATTATAAGGGCCCTATCGGAGGCGGTGCAGCTACCTATAATAATGCCATCTGGAGCAATCCGGTGATGTTCCCCGCCGTTTACCCCGCAAGTATGCTTCCGTATATTGAGCATCCGCTTTTTGGCTCTGCAAGAACCTATTCATCAAATGGAGATCTTACCAATACGCTTTATGTAAACCCGTATGCGGAAATGGTAAAAGGTTATTCGGTTACCAAAACCTCCAACCTGATGCCGCAGTTGGAGCTAAAGCAGAATTTAAAATTTCTTACGCCGGGACTGAGTTTCCGGGGGATGGGTTACGTAAGACGCGTTTCCTCCTTTGTTGTAAACCGGAGTTATAATCCCTTTTATTATGAGCCGGTGGTGAATCCGCTGGATCAGACCTACCAGTTAAAAGTATTGAACGATGGCACAACCGGGTCGGTGGGTACCGTAGGTTCAGAAACCCTGGGCTATGCCGAATCCGGAAAGGATGTAAATTCAATGATCTGGGCACAAGGCGCATTCGATTATAGCCGGCGGTTTGCCAAACACGATGTCGGCGGTATGCTTATCAGTTATTTGTCCAGCTATGAAACCGGAAATGGCGGAAGTGTGACCGGTTCACTGCCACAGCGCAACACGGGTATTTCCGGCAGGCTTACCTACGGCTATGACGATCGCTACATGGCCGAATTTAATTTTGGCTACAATGCTTCGGAGCGCTTTGCTGCCAGCAGCCGCTGGGGATTTTTCCCATCGGGCGGGGTTGCCTACAGGATTTCGGGCGAAAAGTTTTTTCAGCCGCTGTTGAATACGATCAATACTCTTAAATTCCGGTTTACTTACGGTCTTGTAGGAAATGATCAGATCGGCAATACCAGCGATCGCTTTTTTTATCTTTCGAACCTGAGTTTGAATGATCCTGTTTTTGGTGCCAGCTTTGGCCGCAATGAGGGCGGAGGTGTTTATTCCAGGCCGGGGGTATCTATTGCCCGCTATGCCAATAATAAAATAAGCTGGGAGCGCTCCAAACAAATCAACCTGGGAATGGATCTGACGATGTTTGATGCGCTGGATCTGACGGTAGATGTATTTAAACAATATCGCACCAATATTTTAATGCCGCGTACCTATGTGGAAAATGCAGCCGGGTTTATGGCTACCCCCATATCCAACTATGGCAAGGCGGAAAGCCAGGGTATGGATGTAGCGCTCTCGTTTCGCAAAAACATCGGCCGGAATTTTAATATAAATACCCGGGGAACCTTTACCTATGCTACCGGCAAAAGAACGGTTGTAGATGAGCTTCAGTACGACCAAAGCATGGCGTATAAATCGCTGGTAGGACAGCCGCTGGCACAGCGCTGGGGACTGATAGCCGAGCGCCTGTTTGTAGATAAAAATGAAGTAGCCAACTCGCCATTGCAGTATGGTGACGCCGGTTTGCTGGCAGGAGATATCAAATACCGGGATGTAAACGAAGATGGCGTCATCAACGATGATGATATGGTGCCCATCGGCTATCCCACGGTGCCGGAAATTATTTATGGCTTTGGATCCACGCTCCGGTATAAGAACATCGACCTGGGATTTTACTTCCAGGGGTCTGCCCGGTCTTCCTTTTTTATCAATCCTCAGAATATACAGCCCTTCTTTAGAAATGGCGGTTATGAGAACGGGTTGCTGAGTGCCATTGCGGAAAGTCACTGGTCGGAGGATAACCCCAACCTCTATGCCTTCTGGCCAAGGCTCAGCACCTGGAACGTGGAACCTAACAACAAGAGCTCCACCTGGTGGATGCGCCAGGGAAATTTCCTGCGGTTAAAGAGCGTTGATGCCGGTTACACCTTTGATAAGCTGAACCGGATAAAGGTGAACAGTGCCCGTGTCTATTTTGCGGCAACCAACCTGGCGCTCTGGAGCAATTTCAAAATGTGGGATGTGGAAATGGGCGGCAACGGATTGGGATATCCCATACAGTCGGTATACAGCTTTGGCGTGCAGGTTAATTTTTAACAGGCAGCGCCATCAAACTATTTATTACAAAAATGTGAATGATGAAAATAATGCAATCATATAAAAAAACAAAGACCGCCGCCGGCAGTTTGCTCCTGGCACTGTTATTGGCAGGGGGCTTTTCCTGCAAGAAATTCCTGGACATCGTTCCGGATAACGTGGCCACTGTGGAGAGCGCTTTCAAGCTCCGCAAGGAAGCCGAAAAGTATTTGTTTACCTGCTACTCCTACCTGCCCAAAAACGGCGATGGATGGTTTAATGCCGCACTCACAGCTGCCGATGAGATCTGGTATCCGCAAAACGATCAGTCTACCTGGCATGCCGCCTTCCGCATTGCGCAGGGCCAGCAAAATAAGAGCACTCCCTATTTTGATGAATGGGCGGGGGAGCGCAAAGGAGGCTCCGGCGATACGCGCGCGGTTCCGCTTAAAATATGGAGGGGCATTAACCAGTGTAATATTTTTCTGGAGAATGTAAGGGATCTGAACAAAGTACGGGACATTGATCCCTTTGAACGGGAACGTTGGATTGGAGAGGCCGAGTTTCTGAAAGCCTACTACCACTACTACATGCTGCGGATGTATGGCCCCATACCTATTATGGATAAAAGCATTGACCTGGATGCCGAAAATATTTTTACAAAAAGACAGCCGGTGGATGCCTGTGTGGATTATATTTCGGCACTTCTTGACAGCGCCTATGCGAAGCTTCCTATGAAGATCACCGATGAAAATAATGAAATGGGACGTATTACACAAACCATTGCCCTGGCGGTAAAAGCCAAGCTGCTGGTAATGGCCGCCAGCCCCTTATTTAACGGTAACCCCGATTTTGCATCGTTTACCGACAAAGAAGGCACCCGTTTTTTTAGTGCGAACTATGATCCTCAAAAATGGGTACGGGCGCGGGATGCCTGCAAGGCTGCTATTGACCTGGCAGCGATGAACGGACACGAACTGTACACCTATAAGAACGATGTGTACAACCTGAGCGACCCCATGAAAATCCAGATGAATGTCCGCAATGCTGTTACTACCTGGTGGAACCCTGAAATTATCTGGGGAAACTCCAACAGCTATTTTAATAATGAATTTATGTGTGTACCTCCGCTTGAAAGAGGAACCAATTTTGACCGTTTTAGTTTAAGAGGGCTTTGGGCGCCCCCGATGAAGATTGTAAAATTGTTTTACACCCGCAATGGCGTACCGATGGAGGAAGACAAGACACTCAATTTTACCAACTACACCGAGCTCAGAACTGCTACTGCTGCCGATAAATATTATATTGAACCCAATTTTGTAACCGCCCGGCTGCATTTTGACCGGGAACCCCGTTTTTACGCGGATATCGGTTTTGATGGCGGCATCTTTTATATGCAGGATAGCCCCAGCGGCAGCGATGAGAACACCTACTACCTGAAAGCAAAGAATGTGGAGAATGCCGGCTACGGGCATTTTCAGAACTATAGCGAAACCGGGTATTTTGTAAAAAAGCTGGCGAACTGGAGAAGTACTACCCGGGGGCAAACCAATCCTACCTGGCTGGGCTACCCCTGGCCGATGATACGCCTTGCCGATCTGTACCTGCTTTATGCCGAAGCGCTCAATGAAACAGAAGGCGGCTCTGCAACTGCTATTGAGTATGTTGATAAGGTAAGACAACGGGCGGGGTTAAATGGCGTGGTAGAATCCTGGACCAACTACTCCAACAGTCCGGCAAAGTTTACAACAAAAGAAGGGTTAAGACAGATTATTCAACGGGAACGCTCCATTGAAATGCTTTTTGAAGGGGAGCGCCTTTGGGATTTGAAACGCTGGAAATTGGCGGCTGAAGTGCTCAACGAGGATATTACCGGCTGGAATATTTTTGGAAAAACAACGGCATCGTTTTACCAGGAGCGCTTTGTGTTTGATCAGACCTTTATCACCCCCCGGGATTATTTCTGGCCCATTGGTGATTATGACACCCGGAGAAACCCGCAGCTGGTAGAAAATCCCGGTTGGTAAAGCGGCATCATATTACAGAATCTTTTACCGCACTATTAAAAAAATCATCCCGCAAAGCGGGTAAATAAAAGCAAACGGATGAAAACTGTATTTAATATATTTTTTTGGGGATGGGTGATCGTTAACCTGGTCTCCTGCAAACAGGACCTGGGCTGGCGGCAGCCCGTTGGAGAAAGTACCGATAAGCCACAACCGCTTTCAGATGCCCGGGTAAAAAATCTGAATGGCAAGGCAGAAATATCCTACGCACTGCCAAAGGATCCCAATGTATTGTATGTGGCCGCAAAGTATACGATGACGAACGGACAGCCTGCTGAAGTAAAATCGGCCTACTATTCCAATACGCTAACGGTGGTAGGGTTTGCGGATACCAGGGATTATAAGGTAGAACTTTATACGGTGAGCAGGGCCGGCATCAAATCCGACCCGGTATCTGTAACCGTAACCCCGTTAGAAGCTCCTATATGGCAGGTATTGGAAAGCATTAACGTGGTGGATGCGTTTGGAGGATACAATCTTTCGGCGGTCAATCCCACAAAATCGGATATATCTATATTGGTGCTCCGGCAAAACGAGTTTAAAGAATGGGCTATTGATAACAATAAGAGTATTTATACCAATATCGATTCTGTGCTGTCGAAGGTCCGGGCGCTGGATACTACCGAACATATTTTTCCTATTGTGGTGCGGGATCGCTGGGGCAATACGACCGATACGGTTTTCAAAAAAGTAAAACCCATGTTTGAAGCGGAGTTTTCCAAAAGCCTCTTCCGGCCCTTTGTTTTACCCGGCGATGCACCGCAGGTAACCAACGGCGCGCGGCTGGAATATGCCTGGGATAATAAACTGGGCTGGCCCAATACCAGTTTTACCCTGCAAACAACAGGGGGCCCGGGTCCGCATACCATCAGCTTTGATATTGGTGTTACTGCCAAGTTAAGCCGTATATGGATAAGGCCATTCCCGGAAGGCACCCGGTACTATTTCCTGTCCACCATGAAGCGGTTTGAGATATGGGGTTCCGCCAGTCCGAGCCTCACCGGCGCCTTTGATAATACCTGGACCCTACTGGGTTCCTATGAGGTGGTGAAGCCATCCGGCACGGCCTATGGTACGGATAGTCCCCTGGACCAGGAAACTGCAGCGGCAGGGTTTAACTGGGACATTGATTTAAACGCTCCCAAAGTCCGGTACATACGGATCCGGTGCCTTGAGAATTTTGCCGGAGGTACGGCCCAAAGCATTAATGAATTGAGTGTGTTTGGAGATAACCGATAATACATTCTGAAAAATAAAAAATATACGGATGAAAAATGTTCAACTAATGATCGCCCTGCTGCTTTTAACCGGCATCATTGGCTCCTGTTCGAAATGGGACAACTTTAAAAAATACATTGAGGATGGGGAAATATTGTATACCGGTAAAATGGACTCGGTGAAAATTTATTCCGGCAAGGAGCGGATACAGCTTTACGGTCTGTTAAAGGCAGACCCGAAACTAAGTAAAATTTCCATTTCCTGGGATAATGGGGCGGACTCTGCGGTGTATGACTATGCCAAGCAGTATGCCGGCATCGATACGTTTATACGAACCATCCCCGTAAGCGAGGGCGTAAAAAGTTTTAAGATCATTACCTATGATCAGGCAGGCAATAAATCGGTGGATGTTTTTGCCATTGGTACTTCCTATGGGGAGGGTTTTCGCAAAAGAATATCGGACCGCCCCGTAACCTCCTTAACCTACAGCGATGCCGGCACTACCATCAACTGGGATGTAATGGATCTGAGCACGGGTCCTAAATATACCGAGGTGCAGTATAATGATAACGGAACCACTAAAACGGTAACGGTTCCCATTACGGATGGGTCAACCTTACTGCCGGGTGTAAAACTGGTGCCGCCGCTTTACTACCGCACCATCTTCCGGCCGGATATTACCTGTATTGATACTTTTGCCACTGCGCTGCAGCCTCATAACGTCATTGCAGATGTAACGGGCTTATACCTGTCCAACACAGGTCCCGGGTTTCAGCGCAATACATTTGACGGCAGATGGGGAACTCTGGCGGCGCCCTGGGTTACCAATACCGCTGCAAAAAATAAAGGCGGTGTCAACGGGGGTTATACTTCCGATTCGCGCTGGGGCTATTCCGGACAGATCTGCTGGGAAACCTGGGGCAATACACCGGTAACGGACGGAAAGATCTACCAGCCTACATCGGCGCCCCTGCCCGCGGGTACCTATTCATTAAGCTTTCAGTATTATTCGGAAATACAATCCAACTCTACGGTACATTGTGTGGTGGCGGCCGGAGGAGGGGGGATTCCGTCTCTGCCGGATCTTTCAACAGCACTGGGATATACCGCGCTGTACAACGGGATCCCCGCAGGATCCACATCACCCAGTATGGATGAAACAAGGAGTGTTCAGTTTACCTTGTTTGCTCCGCAGGTGGTATCGATCGGGTTTTTAGGAAATATTGTTGGTAGTGGAAATCCGGGAAGTTATTTCGTGATCCGGAATATTTCGCTGGTAAAAAAATAATAGAGGAGAAAGGTATTGAGAATAATTGTTGTGCTGACATTTTATTTGTAATTTGAGTGAATGGGATATTTTTTGCGATATGGTTGGTATATGAAGCATTTATTTTTTGTAGCCTTCGGTTTGACAATGGCCTTCATTTCGCGTAGCCAGGAACTAAAGGTGACGGGGCCGGACGGGCATTTGGATCTGATGCTTTCCGTAGCGGACGGGCGGCCGGTTTACAAACTGCATTATAATGGGAAGACCTTCCTGGAAAACGCGCCGCTGGGGCTCAATACCACAATGGGCGATTTTACCAGGGATCTTGTACTGACAGGGCATCGTACAAAAAAGATTACGGAAACCTATACCCTAAACCGTTCGAAGCAATCGCAGGTACATTATGAGGCCAATGAGCTCGTAGCTACTTTTCAAAATGCAAAAAAACAGCAGGTCGATATGGTCTTCCGGGTGAGTGACCATGATGTAGCTTTTTGCTATGCGCTGCCCCGGCAAAGCGGGAGGGCCGGCACCGCTGTGCTGCAGGAAGCAACCGGCTTCCGTTTTCCCTTGCAAACAACAACCTTCCTTACACCTCAAAGCGATGCCATGATTGGCTGGAAGCGTACCAAACCCAGCTACGAAGAATCTTATAAGGCCGATGTTCCCATGGACACTCCTTCGCAATATGGAAAAGGTTACACCTTCCCCTGTTTGTTCCGGATTGGAAGGGAGGGGTGGGTGCTGGTGAGTGAAACGGGGGTAGACAGCCGTTACTGTGCTTCGCGCCTTAGTGAATACCGCTCCGGTGGGTTGTACCAAATCGCCTTTCCGATGGCAGAAGAAAACGATGGCAATGGAACGGTTGCTCCGGCTTTTTCCCTGCCGGGGCGCACCCCCTGGCGTACGATAACCGTGGGCGAAACCCTGAAGCCGGTAGTAGAAACAACGGCTCCCTGGGATGTGGTGCAGCCCCTGTATGCAACAGCCCATCACTATCAATTGGGCAAGGGTGTCTGGAGCTGGATCCTGGGCCAGGACAACAGTATCAATTACGATGACCAGGTAAAATATATTGATTTTGCCGCTGCCATGGGATATCAATACGTTTTGATCGATAACTGGTGGGATAAAAACATCGGCCGCAAACGCATGGAGGCGCTGATCCGCTATGCACACAGCAAAAAGACAGATGTCTTTCTCTGGTACAGTTCCAGCGGTTATTGGAATGATATTGAGCAGGGACCGGTAAACATGATGGACAATCCCATTATACGCAAGCGTGAAATGAAATGGCTGCAAAGTCAGGGTGTAAAGGGCATCAAGGTAGATTTTTTCGGAGGCGATAAGCAGGAAACAATGCGCCTCTATGAATCGATACTCAGCGATGCGGATGATCATGGGCTGATGGTGATCTTTCATGGCGCTACCTTACCGCGGGGCTGGGAACGGATGTATCCCAATTTTGCAGGCAGCGAAGCGGTACTGGCCTCGGAAAATATGGTGTTTACACAGGCCGCCTGCGACCAGGAAGCGTTCAATGCCTGTTTGCATCCGTTTATCCGTAATGCTGTGGCCGCTATGGAATTTGGTGGTTCCTTTTTAAACAAGCGGCTGAATCGTAACAATGATGGCGGATCAACGCGGCGCACAACCGACGCTTTTCAACTGGCCGTTGCGGTATTGTTTCAAAACCCGGTGCAGTTTTTTGCCCTGGCGCCTAATAACCTGGAAGACACAGCACCAGTGAGTTTGGATTTTATGAAGCAGGTGCCCACCACCTGGGATGAGACGCGCTTTATAGATGGGTATCCGGGAAAATACATCGTGCTGGCTCGTAGCCATGGAGCCGACTGGTATATAGCTGGTATCAATGCGCAGAAACAGGCCATAAAGCTAAAGATGGATCTGTCTGCATTTGGTAATAAAAAAAACACCGCGCAACTTATCACCGACAATAAAGAACGTGCTCCTGTGATGACGGAGCTTCATACAAAGCAGGTGGAGCTGGTATTGCAACCGGAAGGCGGTTTTGTTATAAAGCGATGATAAAGCTATAGGTATGCATAAAAACGGCATTGTACTAAAAGGGGTTTTTGTATGTTGGGTATGGGCTTGTTACGTAGGGGTGTCCACTGCGCAGGCGGGCCCTGCAGTACCGGCCGAAAAAGATATGGCCGCCTACCTGATGGTGTATTTTAAAGACGATACCCACAGCCTGTACTTTGCTCTGAGTAAGGACGGCTATTCATTTACAGATGTCAATAATGGCCGGCCGGTGATTGGGGGGGATACGATCGCAGAACAAAAGGGTATCCGGGACCCTTACATCATGCGGGGCAACGATGGGTGTTTTTATATGGCAATGACCGACCTGCATATTTTTGCGCAAAAAGCCGGGCTTCGTAACACGGAATGGGAGCGGGATGGAAAGTCCTTCGGCTGGGGAAACAACCGGGGACTTGTGTTGATGCGGTCAAAAGATCTGCTGTACTGGTCGCACCAGGTATTACGGATTGATAAGGCATTTGGCGGCTGGGATAATATTGGCTGCGCCTGGGCACCGGAGCTGATGTATGATGACCAGGCAGGAAAAATAATGTTGTATTTTACCATGCGCTTTGGTAATGGGCTCAATAAGCTGTACTATGCCTGGCTTAATAATAGGTTTACGGGGCTGGAGACCGAGCCCCGGCAATTGTTTCAGTATCCCAGGTACAACCGGAATTTTATTGACGGCGATATTATAAAAGCAAACGGGAAGTACCATTTGTTTTATGTACCCCATGATGGGGTACCGGGTATTAAACAGGCTGTGTCGGATCGCCTGGATGGCGGTTTTGAGTACCAGGATGCGTATTGTGATCCGGAACCCCGGGCCTGCGAGGCCCCCAATGCCTGGAAGCGTATCGGGGAAAATAAATGGGTACTGATGTATGATATTTATGGGATCAACCCGCACAATTTCGGATTTAGCGAAACCTCGGATTTTGTACATTTTACCAACCTGGGGCATTTTAATGAAGGAGTCATGAAGGCCACTAATTTTGTATCACCCAAGCATGGGTCGGTTATTCACCTTACCCGGGAAGAAGCGGAGCGTTTGGCTGCGTATTGGAGGATGAAGAATTTTTGAAGATTAAAATTTATGAAATGAGGAAATGGTTCTTTTTTTGGGTATGTATAGGGATTGTTTGCCCGGTTTTTGCGCAGGGAAATAAAAACAGATCTGCACAGCGGCCGCCGGCTTATGCCGGGTACCTCTTTACCTATTTTACCGGTAACAGCAAGGCCGAGGAAGCCATCCGGTTTGCCGTCAGCACGGATGGCTATCATTTTAAGGCCCTCAATGGCGATCGGCCGGTAATTGCTTCAGAAACGATCAGCTCAACCGGCGGCGTGCGCGATCCGCATATCCTGCGCGGGGCTGATGGCAAAACATTTTACATGGTGGCTACGGATATGGTATCAGCCAATGGCTGGAACTCCAACCGGGCCATGGTGCTGCTGAAGTCGAATGACCTGCTGCACTGGACCTCCTCAGTAGTTAATATTCCCAAAAACTTTAAGGCATTTGAAAAGGTGAACCGGGTATGGGCGCCGCAAACCATTTATGATCCGCTGAAGAAAAAGTATATGGTCTATTGGTCGATGCGCGCCGGCGATGAACCGGATGTAATCTGGTATGCCTATGCCAACCGCAATTTTACGGCGTTGGAAACCGGGCCCCGGCAATTGTTTTATAACCCGCATGGTACGGCTTGTATTGACGGCGATATTGTTTTTAAAGAGGGGAAGTATTACCTCTTTTTTAAAACAGAAGGCAGCGGTAACGGAATCAAGATTGCGGTATCGGATCAACTCACAAAAGGTTATGTGCTGCGCGATCAGTACGTGCAGCAAACCAAAGACCCGGTGGAGGGTGCCGGGGTGTTTAAGCTGAACGATGGCAGCGGCTACATTTTAATGTATGATGTATATACCCGGGGGCGTTACCAGTTTACAAAGACGACCGACTTTGAGCATTTTAAGGTGGTAGATGAAGCCATCTCAATGAACTTTCATCCCCGGCATGGAACGGTGTTGCCCATTACAAAAGCGGAAATGGCAAGGTTGTGTGGCAAATGGCTGCGGCCGGAAGATGTGCTTACGGCGGCACAGGCCCCGGTGCTGAAAAAAAATAATATCGTGTGGGATACCGCCGGTAAAAAGTTATACCTGCCGGTGCTGCCCGGCACTTCGCTAAAGCGGTTCGATCCCGGATTTACAAAGTTTCCCGGGGCGCGAATAACACCTTCCGGTCCGGCCGATTTTTCAAAAGGGCCGGTGCGTTATACGGTCACCATCGGGGGGCAAAAGCCCCAAAGCGCGGAGGTACGGATATTGCAGGATCATAACCCGGTATTGAACGGCTATTATGCCGATCCTGAAATATTGTACGCGCAAAAAACAAAACAATTTTATATCTATCCCACCAGCGATGGGTTCACGGGCTGGTCGGGCAATTACTTTAAAACCTTTTCATCGCCGGACCTGGTAAACTGGAAGGATGAGGGAGTGATCCTGGATTTGCCAATGCAGGTAAGCTGGGCCAACCGTAATGCCTGGGCGCCCTGCATTATTGAAAAGAAGGTGAACGGACAGTATAAGTATTTTTATTACTACACCGCGGCACAAAAAATTGGTGTGGCCGTGGCCGATGATCCAGCCGGCCCCTTTGTGGATTCGGGTAAACCATTGATTGCGCAAAAGCCGGAGGGGGTACGGGGCGGACAGGAGATCGACCCGGATGTATTTACAGATCCCAAAACCGGTAAAAGCTATTTGTATTGGGGCAATGGGTATATGGCCGGCGCCGAGCTGAATGAAGATATGATCTCCATTAAACCCGGAACGGTAAGGCTTATGAAACCGGATAAAACCTTCCGGGAGGGCACCTATGTGTTTTACCGTAAAGGCGTCTATTATTTTATGTGGAGCGAGGATGATACCCGCAGTCCCAACTACCGGGTGCGGTATGGAACGGCTGCTACACCACTGGGCACCATCACGGTGCCGGATAATAATATTGTTCTTGAAAAGGACCCTGCAGCCGGCATTTACGGCACTGGACACAATTCCGTTATACAGGTACCGGGCACCGATGAATGGTATATTGTATACCACCGGTTTACCTATCCCCGGGGAGTTACGATGGGGGAAGCCGCCGGTTATAACCGGGAGGTATGCATAGACCCGATGGCCTTTGACGCCGCCGGCCGTATTAAAAGAGTAACGCCCACACACAGGGGTATCGGGCCGGTGATCCTGAAATAGCGGCTATCCGAAGCTCCGGCTCAATGTTTGGAGAATGATACGCTTTCCTGAAATAATGTAAAACTGAATTTATACAATGCTGAAAAAAATTACAGGGTTCTTTCTGGTTGTGTTTGTTTTTTGCGGTAGTGCCGGGGCGCAGGAAGTGGATTCTGCCTGGCTTTTTGCCTATACAAAGACACAAAATGAAGGCCGCGGAGGATTGCATTTTGCCTGGAGTAACGATGGCCAAAGCTGGCATGCGATTGGTCCGGAATTTGGTTTTGTTAAATCGGATTACGGGCGCTGGGGCAGTCAAAAACGGATGATTGCTCCGCTGCTGTTCCCGGATGCCGGCGGCGGCTGGCACTGTGTATGGGACCTGGGAAATAAGAACGGACCGGTTGCATATACGGCTTCCGCTGACCTGGTTCACTGGCTCACACAATCCTATTATCTGAATGAGCAGGAGCTGAAGCCGGCACTGCTGCAGCAGGTTTCCGCCGCCCGGAAACGACAGCGGGAGGTCCTTATATTGGGTATGCCGGAAACCGGCAATATGGTTAAAGTACCCTGGACGGTGGTAGATGGTCTTTTAAAAAAGGAGCAACTTACGCGGTACCGGAACCAGCTGTGGGCCGAAACCACCCGGGAGGATGCCGGGCGTTTTGCATCGCTGAAGCCGCTAAATGTATCTATAAAGCCGGAGCCTTCCCGCTCAAAAAAGATCAGCGATATGCTGGTAGGCGCTTTTTTTGAGGATATTAATTATGCAGCGGACGGAGGTCTTTATGGCGAGCTGATCCAGAACCGCGACTTTGAATACCAGCCATCGGATAAAGAATACCGGGATCAAAGCTGGAACCATCAAAAAGCCTGGGCGGTATCGGGCGCAGGAACCATGCTGACCATCGATTCCACGGCGCCCATCCATCCTAACAATAAATATTATGCCGTACTGCGTACCGGGGCTTCCGGCGGAGCATTGAGCAATGAAGGTTTTGACGGCATTGCGGTAAAAGCAGGGGAGCGGTATGATCTTTCCTTATTTGCGCGCTCGTTTTCCGGAAAGGGCGGCAAACTAACGGTGCACCTCGTGAGCAAAGAGGGAGCCGTGCTTGCCACAACTGTTGTAAGTGGATTGGTTGCTACCTGGAAAAAACGATCAGCGGTACTGACACCAATGAAAACCGTAGCAGATGCCCGGCTGGAGCTGGCAACGCAGCCGGGAGCAACAGCGGGTCTGGATATGGTATCGCTGTTTCCGCGCAAGACTTTTAAGGGACGGAAGAACGGGCTGCGGGAGGATCTGGCACAGAGTATTGCCGGTTTGCATCCACGATTTATCCGTTTCCCCGGTGGTTGTGTGGCACATGGAGATGGCATCGAAAATATCTACAATTGGAAAAATACTGTTGGCCCGCTGGAGGCAAGAAAGCCGCAGCGGAACCTTTGGGGTTATCATCAGAGCATGGGGCTGGGATACTTTGAATACTTTCAGTTTTGTGAAGATATTGGTGCGCAGCCGGTACCCGTGGTGGCCGCCGGTGTTCCCTGTCAGAACTCCGGGCAGCACGGGCATGCGCTGGGTGGCCAGCAATGCGGCATCCCTTTAAAAGATATGGACAGTTATATACAGGATGTGCTGGACCTGGTGGAATGGGCCAATGGCGATGTGCATACAAAATGGGGGAAGGTACGCGCTGCGGCTGGTCATCCGGAGCCGTTTCATTTAAAATACATTGGGGTGGGCAATGAAGACCTGATCTCCGATGTGTTTGCAGAACGGTTTACGATGATCTATAAGGCGGTTAAGAAAAAATACCCGGAGATCACCGTTATAGGGACGGTAGGGCCTTTTTTTGAAGGTACGGATTATGAGCAGGGCTGGAAACTGGCCACACAGCTTGGGGTGCCGGTGGTGGATGAGCATTACTATGTATCGCCCGGCTGGTTTATATATAACCAGGACTTTTATGATAAGTATGATCGCCGCAAATCCAAAGTATATCTTGGCGAGTACGCAGCACATTTGCCCGGCCGGCCCAATAACCTGGAAACGGCCCTGGCGGAAGCCATTCACCTGACTACGCTGGAGCGGAACGGCGATGTGGTGCAGATGGCATCCTATGCGCCGCTGCTGGCAAAAGAAGGGCATACCCAATGGAGCCCGGATCTGATCTATTTTAACAACAGCACGGTAAAACCCACCACCGGTTATTATGTGCAGCAACTGTTTGGCCGGCATGCCGGGGATGTATATATCCCTGCAACGGCAAAATATTCTGATAGCAACGAAAAAGTACGCAACCGGGTGGCCTGGTCGCTGGTGCAGGACACAAAAAGCGGGGACCTGATCCTGAAGCTGGTGAACCTGCTGCCGGTAACCGTTTCCGTTTCAACGGACCTGGGCGGGTTCCGGTTAGCACCGCAGGCACAAAAAACAGTGCTGCAGGGCAATCCGGCAGACCGGGCACTTGTTCCGGCAGAAACGACTATTTCCCTGCAGGAACTCGAAAAAATAACAACCGCTCCTTATTCATTTACCGTAGTGCGTATAAAGCAACAATAACGAAATTAAAAAAGCGTATCGAGGCTGTCTTCAAAAGTCGCTTTGCTGCATGATGTCGTTCTGAAGATGTCATCCCGGGCTTGACCCGGGATCTATTCTTGTTTCGGCATCTATTGATGAACATCTTTAGATGCCGAAACAATCCCCAAGGCTCGCATGCGCGTCAGGTTAAGAACAGATCATGCTGCCATGAAATGTAGTACGGGTAAGCCTTTCACGCCAAAAAGATCGCATCTTTTAATGGCAAACGGGCGCAGCGCGCCGTTGACCCTTATAACGATGAACCTCCAAAATATCCCGTAGCCGCAGCACGGCGGCAATTTCCTGTGCACGGCTTGTACAAGCCGCAATGATTACCGGTGCGCTGCACCTTTATTACCCGTATGGTCGTTTACTAATAGGATCAGCGCTGCGCTGCAGCTCCCACGGCAAAAATTAACTTGACATGCATGCGATCGTTATCGGGAGGGGGCATGACAAAATAAAGACTTTTGACAGCCTCGCTGTTTATATAAACACCGGTTACCATTGCTATCGGAGTAAATTTGAGAAGAACCGAAAAAGCAGGCCCGCCATGTATAATAACAAGCGTATCACATGGGGCCCTGCGCATCTCGCCAGTCTCCTTATCCCTTATCATGAGTTCCTCCGGCAAAAAAAAATTTTTTCTCCAAAAAATATTATGTATCTATGTATGTACAAAGTGTACTGACTATTTCCATTAAGACAACGAAGATCTTGCCGGTTGCTAAGAATAAAAAGGCTTATTGTTGTGGCAGTTCCGGAGATACTATATGCCTCATCAGGGGCGGGCATGGTCCGTACAAATACGAATGTATTAACTACAATTTATGAAGCGATTATTTCTGGTGAACCTTATTTTTTTACTAACCGCCGCCCAGGCGCAAACGGGAAAAATACAATTGTCGTCTTATGCGGGCAAAACATCATCTGCCGGCATTAGCAAAAAGGAGCTGGCGGCGCAAATATTGGCCGATGATCGGCTGGATACCGTACAGGACCGGGCTTTAAGAATACTGACTGGTTTTAATGCCGGTACCGGCTACGGAGAGATCTGGATCCGCGACTTTAATACCTTTATAAGAGGATCGCTCAAAGTGCGGGAGCAAAAGGATGTAAAAGAAGCCCTGCTGCTGTTTTTTAAAATACAGGGCGCGGATGGAAATATCCCCGATGGCGCTATTCATAAAAAGCAGGCGAATATTGGTTATAAATACAGCTACTCCAACCTGGCGCCAGACTGGGCTGCGCATAAAAACACGGTAGAAACCGACCAGGAATCATCCCTGGTACAGGCGGTAAAAAAATACATCGATGCCACCGGCGACAGAGGAATCCTGCAGGAGGTGATCGGAGGCCAAACGGTATTGCAGCGGCTGGAGGCCGCGCTCAGCTATGTGATGGCGGATCGCTGGTCAAAAGAATATGGCCTGGTAAAAGGGGCTACTACTATCGATTGGGGCGATGTGCAGCCGGAGAAAGGCTGGGGCGTGGCGCTGAACGAAAAAACAAAATGGTCCATCGATATTTATGATAATGCCATGTTTGTAATGGCCATCAATGATTTTATAGCCATGACGCCGGCATCGGGCGCCCTGCATAAAAAATGGCAGGTAACCGCGCGCACCATTAAAAAGAACATCCGCAAGCACCTTTGGGATACTGGGAAGGCAAAGTATATACCGCATCTTTATTTAAACGGCAGTCCGTTTTCAAAAGGTTTTGATGAGCGCAGCATTCTTTACACAGGGGGCACCACCTGCGCCATTCTTGCGGGACTGCATAACAAAGCAGAGATAAAGAAAATCAATATCCAGTTTTTACAGGCGGCGGAAAAGGAAAAATTTGCCACCATTGGCATGACGGTGTACCCGCCCTACCCGGTAGAAGAATTTCCTAATATGGCAGCCTATAACTATCAGAACGCCGGCGACTGGACCTGGTTTGGCGGACGGATGATCCAGGCGCTGGCAGCAAATGATATGGCCCTGGAAGCCTATGCGGAAATGAGCCCGATGATTGACCGGGTATTGCAGAACAAAGGTTTTTATGAGTGGTATGATGTGCGCAATGGAAAGGCCTCCGGCTCCGGCGACTTCAGGGGCGAAGCCGGAGTATTGTATGATGCGATAGAATTGTTGAGAAGCTGGGCGGGGAGCAAGTGAATGGTGAATAGTGAATAATGAATGGTGCATCAATACCGTTTCCTTAGGCGGTTTTTATGAGCACCGCAGATCCGCTGATTGCAGCTGCGGGGCCGTTGCTGCGCTATTTTTGAATACGGTTTATGCGGATGCCCAATCTGCGGATTGATTTAACCGCCATGGACGCAACGGATCCGCAAAGATCGCAATGAAAGTCGTTATGGTAGCTATTTTGATGAACCTCGCCCCTTGCGGTAGCATTCAACCACGAGGATGCCGGGGTGCGGAAGCGCTGTAGGCAATCCTCATTCCGGTTGCCGATAGTGTTACTGAAGTTGAACTGTGCGACGCAAGTAAGTCCGTTGGCAGTGCAAAAGACGGCAATCAAATAATACACAGCTTTGGTTCGTGTCCTCACGAACCAAATGAACAATATAAATAAACTTATGCATAGGAATATTCTTCTGAAAACATTACTGGTCGTTTGTTTTGCTGCAACAACACTTTTTTGTTGCGCCCAGGAACGGGTTATCTGGAGCATTGGCACAAAAGACAACAGTGCCGCCGAATTTGCGTTGGCGCCGGACCGCTATCAGGATTTTTTGAAAGAAGATTTTGGCTGGGAGAACCGGCAATACATCATCGGCCGCTCTAACCCGGGTAAAGACTGGCCCTATGTACTGCCCGGTCCGGCCGATGCCTGGGGCGGTACCAGCCCAACAGCAGGCCTTCGCACCCAGGTGCTCAATGTATTGTTTGATCTCAAAACCGTGGATGCGAAACAGGGCAGCAACCTTATTATTGACCTTTTGCACACCCATTTTAAGCTGCCGCCGTATTTAAAGGTTACGGTAAACCGGCGTTCCTTTACCTACCGTTTGCCAAAGGGCAGCAATGAGGCGGCGCTCAATGGCGATAACCGGAGCACGCTGCATCACACCATCAGCATTCCGCTGACGGCAGCAGATCTGAAAGCCGGCGTTAATGAACTGCAGCTAACCAGTCTCGAAGGGTCCTGGCTGGTGTTTGATGATCTTCGCCTGGAAGGCGGTGGCACAACGCAACTGAACCCGGTGCCTGCTGCTGCGCTCATTCGTAATGTAAAAGCAGCCCCCTGGCAATTAAATGCTAAGGTACAGCCTCTGCTGGTTGATGTGGCTCATACCGATGGCCGTCCGCTGCTGGTGGTGAAGCTGGATGGTAAAACCATTTTTAATAAAAAAGCGGAACCGGGCCCTGCGATCCTGGAAGTCCCGATGCCGGCGGTAACAAAAACGGTGAACAGTAAGTATACCGTTTTTGCAGATGGAAAGCCGGTGGCGTCCGGTTCCGTGGTACGGGGCCCGCAGCCGCTGGTGCAGCCATCAGATTATGTAAATACCTTTTTGGGCACGGCGCATTCCCGGTGGATGATTGCCCCCGGCCCCTGGATGCCCTTTAGCATGGTAAAGCTAAGTCCCGATAATCAGAACGGCGGCTGGCAGGCAGGATACAATCCAACTTTTGAAAGCATTGGCACTTTTAGCCATATACATGAGTGGACCATGGCAGGGCTGGGCATGTTGCCGGTAAATGGACCGCTAAAGATAAAGATGGGGGATGAGTCGGCTTTGAAAAACGACACGGCGGGTTACCGCTCGCTCATCAATAAAGCCACGGAAGAAGCGCCGCTGGGTTATTATAAGGCAGATCTTACAACCTATAACATCAAAGCAGAGCTGACTGCTACTACCCGCTGCAGCTTTCAGCGGTATACCTATCCGCAGCAGCAGGATGGAAGGGTGATGATCGACCTTAAAGTGCCTGCCGAATATGGTTATAAGATCCTGAAAGCCTCCCTGACACAGGTAGATGCGCATACCATTGAAGGGTATAGTGTGCAGCAATCGAAGCATGTATGGTCCACCGATGCCGACCAGGATTATACGGTATATTTCCGGATCGAGTTTGATCAGCCTATCAAAAAAATGGGTGGCTGGGTTAACGATCATCTGATTGAGCAGCAGCAGCATGTGGGCGCCGAAAACCCCGACCGCATGGGTTGTTATGCGGAGTTTGATACCCGGCAGAACGCTGTGGTGCAGGTGCGCACCGGCATCTCCTATGTGGATGCGGCCGGTGCCCGCCAGAACCTGCAGCAGGAGATCAACACCCCGTTTGGGTGGAGCTTTGATGCCGTGCGCAGGCACAATGTCAGAAGCTGGAACGATCTGCTGGGGCGCATTACCATTACCAGTGACGACAGCCGGGAAAAAATGCGTTTTTATACCAACCTCTACCGCAGCTTTTGCCGGAACACTTTTAGCGATGTGGATGGCCGCTGGATAGATGCTACTGAAAAAATCCAACAGTTAAAAAAGCCGGGAGACGTGGCGCTGGGTTGTGATGCTTTCTGGAACACCTTCTGGAACCTGAACCAGCTTTGGAACCTGGCGGCGCCCGAATGGTCCGGCAGGTGGGTACGCTCGCAGCTGGCGATGTACGATGCCAATGGCTGGCTTGCCAAGGGCCCGGCAGGGATGGAGTATATACCTGTAATGGTAGGCGAACATGAAATACCCCTACTGGTAAGCGCCTACCAGATGGGCATCAGGGATTACGATAAAGAAAAGCTGTTTAAAGCGGTGGTAAAAACAGTTACTTCAAAGCCGGAGCGGGTGGGCAATGGCTTTGCCGGTAACCGGGATATAGAGTCCTTTTTAAAATATAAATATGTGCCGGCAGACAAGGGCCGGTTTTCCAATACCCTGGAGTATGCTTATGATAACTGGACGGTGGGCCAGCTGGCCACGGCCCTGCATAAACCGGAAGCTGCCCTTTTTAAGGACCGGGGCAACTGGTGGCAGCATGCCATTGATACGGCAACCGGTTATGCGCGCTTGCGATACGCCAACGGGGCATGGGAGCAAAATTTTGATCCCTATAAAACCGGGGCCAACCATCATTATGTAGAGGGCAATGCCTGGCAGCTTACCTATTTTGTACCGCAGGATGTGCCTGCGCTCATCCACGCCATCGGAAAAGAACGCTTTACCGGCCGCCTTACCAAGGGTTTTGAAGCCAGCGAACCCTGGCGCTACAATGCCCCCGGCGATCAGTACTGGGATTTTCCGGTGGTGCAGGGCAATCAACAATCCATGCACTTTGCCTTCCTGTTTAACTGGGCGGGGCAGCCCTGGCAAACGCAGCGGTGGAGCCGCTCCATACTGGACCGGTATTATGGCTATGGCGTGGCAGATGCCTACCTGGGCGATGAGGACCAGGGGCAAATGAGCAGCTGGTTTGTGATGGCCGCCCTGGGCCTGTTTCAAACAGATGGGGGCTGCAATGCAGTGCCCCAATATGAAATAGCCAGCCCGTTATACAAAAAAGTGGTCATTGACCTGGGCCGGCGCTATGGGCGCGGTAAGCAGTTTGTGATCAGCGCGCCTGCGGCCTCGCATGAAAATAAATACATACAGCGTGCCCGCCTCAACGGGCGTATATTGAATAGCTTCCGGTTCCCGGCAAGTGAGCTGCTGAAAGGAGGTACGCTTGAGCTGGAAATGGGGAGCCAGCCTAATAAGAAATGGGGCGTTGAACGTTAAGACCCTTGTTGTATTTTTGCAGCCGCTTTTATTATCGGCTCTATTTGCGTTGTTCCCTTATTACCAGGGTGCCTGATATCAAGTCATGCAATGCTCTCCTTTTTGGGCTGAATAATAAGGTGAGAATATCTGCGGTGAAGTACACGGCTAAAATTATCGACAGGTATGAGTCTGCCAGAGCGGGCATCTGGATTACCGAAGGTTGATAATCATGCCCTCTGATAAGATTCACATAAGGTAGGCAGTGCAGTATAATGTAGCCAAGCTCCCGTATCAGTATTTGTTGCAGGGTTGGTTTTTTTGATGGATTGGTATTGATGATCTTTAGTTTCATTACCCATTTGCCATAGGTTTTCCCAAATCGGTATTGGAGGTATATGTAATAAAAAAATGGGAAAATAAAAGTGATTAATAAGTTTGTTGTATGAGCCGCCGGAGTATCAAGCGGTAAAATAACCACAAAGTTAATCAGCGAGAGGAGTCCGAATGGTATCAGATCAATAAGAGAGGCAAGGATACGTCCGGTGAATGTGCTATATTCCTTGTCAGTCATGTGGGAGCAATTGTTTATCTTTTAAAAATAAAAAAATCAGCCTAATAAACGGTGAAGTATTGAGCGTTAAATCGATATTGTCTATTTTTATCTCAAAACAACGCGGTATAAAAAAGCGGATCTGGGCCTGGCTGCCACGCTTGATGGGTTTATGGAAGGGTTCAATGGATAAATAGACTGGTGCATTGTGGATGATGGTATGGACTGTGGGATGCTGTGCATTCAAAAAAAACAAATAAAAAATGAAAGTACATTACCTTCAGCATGTACCATTTGAAGGGCCGGGGTATATAGAATCCTGGATGCAGGAGCAGCATCACGAGCTTTCGGTTACCCGCTTTTATGATGCAGCATACCAGCTGCCTGCCATCGATGCGATAGACGGATTGATCATTATGGGTGGACCCATGGGCGTGTATGATGAAGCCCGGTACCCCTGGCTGGCCGAAGAAAAAAAGTTTATCAAGGCCTGTATCCTCTCCGGAAAAAAACTGCTGGGCATCTGCCTGGGTGCTCAGTTGATTGCGTCCTGCCTGGGTGCAAAAGTGGCTGGGGCTACGTATAAAGAGATTGGCTGGTTTCCGGTACAGCCCGCAATCGGATCCCAGCGGCTGCCCTGGTTTGATGCGCTGTTTAAAAATAACCCGGTCGTTTTTCACTGGCATGGCGACCGGTTTGATATTCCTGCTGATAGCCTGAATTTGCTGATCTCTGCGGCCAATAGCAACCAGGCGTTTTGTTACGGCGCAACTGTTATCGGCCTGCAATTTCATTTGGAAATAACGGCGTCATCGATGAACCAAATGCTGACCCATGGCGCGGCAGACCTGGAGTCGGCGCTGCATGTTCAGTCGGAACAAACCATTATGGAGGGGCTGGTACATATCAACCCTTGCAATCAAATGATGGCGGTGGTGTTGCAGCAATGGTTAAATGGGTAGCGCCCGCCTGAGCCGGAACCGGGCAGCCGTACCTGATAAGCAGTGGGTTGTTGAGCGTTACCCGGGTATTGATTAATTTTACTCCAAAACAACACGTATGAAAAAGCTGATCCTGGATCTGGCCACCACGCTTGACGGATTCATTGAAGGGCCCAACGGGGAAATAGACTGGTGCATTATGGATGAGGATATGGATTTTGAAGGGTTCCTGTCCGGTATTGATACCATCTTTTATGGCCGGGTAAGCTATGACCAATGGGGCAATTTTCAACCAGGTGCCGGCGCAACAGCCGCGGAACTGAACTTGTGGAAGGATGTGCATTCCAAAAAGAAAGTGGTGTTCTCTACCCGGTCCCGGCAGGATGATGGCGCCATTTTTATTAAAGATGATATCGTGAGCCGGGTAACCGAAATAAAAAACCAGGATGGGGGCGATATCTGGTTATACGGAGGTGCCGGTCTTATAAAAACCTTTATTCAGGAAGGGCTCATCGATGTATACCGTATCTCCGTACACCCCATCGCACTGGGCCGCGGAAAGCCATTGTTTGAAGCGCTGAAGGAGCCGCTGGCTCTGCGCCTGGTTAAAACCACCACTTTCCGCTCCGGCGTGGTACAGCTGATCTATGAATAACAGGCGGGAAACCGGTGACATTAAATTATTTTATAGCTTTACACGGATGACAACATTTGCTGATAAGGTTATTGACTTTAACCGGAGCCTGCACTATACCGGAACGTTGCCCGATGGGTTCCGGGTGCTTAACCCTTATTTGGATAATCCGGAAACAATGCAGGTGATGGGGGCGTTTTATCATAAATACTATCAGGATAACCGGCAACGCAAATTTATCATCGGCATCAATCCCAGTCGCCATGGGGCCGGTGTTACCGGTGTGCCTTTTACAGATACAAAGAGGCTTGAAGCCGTTTGTGGTATAAAAATGCAATCGGCTTATACGCACGAAGTGTCTTCCGTATTTATGTATGATATGATCGCCGCCTGGGGCGGTGCGGACAGTTTTTATAAAAATTTTTATATCAATTCTCCCTTTCCCCTGGCCATTATCCGGCGGGCCAATGGTGGCAAATGGCTCAATGCAAATTATTACGATGATCCAAAATTGTTTGAAATGGTCAGGCCTTTTATGATCAGCTCGCTAAAAAAACACATCAGCCTGGGGCTGGATACTTCGGAGGTTTTTATTTTAGGAAAAAAGAACGCCACATTTATCAATAAGCTCAACGCCGATGCCGGCCTGTTTGATAAAGCCACCGTGCTGGAACATCCCCGTTATATTGAGCAATACAAATCAAAAGAAAAGCCGTGGTTTATTGATAAGTATATACGGGAACTGGGTAAGGCGGTAAAGTAGCTGATCAGGAGTTTAAATAATACCATCATTATGAAAAGAAGCTTAGCTATATTTCTTCAGACGGTTATCGTGCTGGCCGGCATTGCGGTGCTGGTCTTTTTGATCCGGTTTCCCTTAACCGAGGGAAGGGCCGCCAACCTGGATGGGTTCCGCATTTACACAAACCCGTTCATTCTTTATGGATATGCAGCATCCATCGTTTTTTTTGTTGCATTATACAAATCGTTCAGATTGCTGGGCTATATTGGTAGGCATAAAGCAGGCTCATCAGCCGCTGCAGGGGCTTTAAGGAGCGTAAAGTATTGCGCCATCGTATTAGGTATTTTAATTGCAGCAGCAGGGCTATACATAGAGGTGTTTCATAATAAAGAGGACGATCCGGCGGGTTTTCTTGCCCTTTGTATCGTAGCTGTTTTTGTTGCTATCGCAGTTGCCGCTGCAGCCTCCGTGGTTGAAAAAAAATGGCGAAAGGCTGAAAATGACAGGACCCGGTAAGCACAAATAGGCCGGCCTCCGCCTTTCCCTTTACCGCCACTCTGGCACAGCTCATGAAGGTGGTACAGGACAGGGAGTAGCACCAATAACTTTGGGGATAGCTGGATTTTTTTTGGGCGTGTCCCCGGCCTTCCCACACACCAGGCCCACACACGGCCGGGGCCGGGCTATCCGCTGCTACTCCGCCACAATACCCCACACAAGGGCTTCGGCGGGGTATCCGCTGCTATCCCTCACGTGGGCATCCATGTTATAAACCCGGTTTGCGTTTAAGAAGAATAACCAATACCCTCACAGTCATTTCGACCGAGCGTAACGTAGTGAAGCGAGTGGAGAAATCTCTACGAACTCCCACAAAACAATGACGGATTCCAACTACCACTCTCTTTGTAATCAAAAATTTTGTAGTCAGATGGTTTGATTACAAATGACTTGATTACAGATTTGTAATCAAGTCGACCAGATTTTTTGATCTGATTACACGGAAGACGGGACGCTACTGTTAAGAAGTACCATATATTCACGAAGTAAAGCTACCCAACATATTATTATGTCTTCGGAAAATGATTACAATTGCAGGGATAATAATAAAATAATCGCGAGCATTGAAAAGCGTGGACTTGCAGTGATCATGCTGGATGCAACAGATTATTTGCCGTCATTTGCATATAGCATTGGCTTATGGCGCACATTTCAACACCCGGAAATTATTTGTTTTGGTTTAACCACAAAAACATTGGGCCAGCTTACAAATGACGTAGCAGATTTAGTAAGGAATGGGCACACCATTGAAATAAACAGGGATTATGACAATTTTTTTGAAAAGGGGAGGGTTCAGTTTGTTCCTGTTGATAAAAGAAATTTAAGCGATTACTTCGGCACCGCAATGGATATTTACGACACCCATGATTTCCCCGCGCTGCAATTTGTTTGGGCAGACCGCAATGACAAATTCCCCTGGAAAAAGATTTTGCAAATGAATTCAGCTACAGGCAACCATTGCTGGATAGGAATGCGGGCTTTAAATTTCGGGAAGCTACGAATCTTGCGGTATTTACCACAAAACAATGGATAGAGCAGGGAAGGCCCATTATCCATGTAATTCATGATACAGACGGCGATTGGCAACTTTTAACGGATGATGAACACTCAACCGAAAACATAAAGATTGTGGCCTTAGAGGAAATTATTTTAAGCTAAGTGTTCCGGCTTTTACCCCATGGGTATCTCTGCTATATATCGTTTCAAAATAGTCGGGGAGATTATCTGTTTGTGTGGCTGCAAGAGAGCGCAATTGCTTATTACCGCTCATCTCCCGTAATACGGCTACCAACTGTTCCAGCACCGGTAGCGGGATTGTTTCTGTAACCTGTTTAAAAATTTTGGTATAGTTTGCTTCTCTTTCGGATCTGCGGTTGCTGTTTAATCCGGTTGATACAATAAACTCTAAGGATGTGGCCTCAGCTTTTGTGGCTTGCTGTGTACGATTGAAATAGCTGATCCAGTTCAGCTGGCTGGTAGTGCTTTGCGTAAGCAGCAGGCTGGCATTAGCGTCCGGAGACCAGATCATTACCGCTCCATAATGATACCAATGCATCAGGTCCGGGCCATAATTACCCATATACCCGGTTGATTCTTTTATAATGGGCGCTTCGTATTGTATCATCGTAGATTGTGTGCCCGCCCTGGCCAAAAGGGGCTTTTTGCGCGACCCCGATTAATGCCTGTGCCTGGATTTCGTTTATGGAGAAAGCTATTTCTCCTATTCCTTCCACGATTAACCCCGGAAAGACAAAATCAACAGTACCGGTACTGGCAAACCGGCCACTACCTTTTAATGGTACAAGCGTTTCAAGGATGTTTTGTTTGATCTGATGCATAGAAACAAGAATGTAATAATATCGTTACCCAATTTAGCGTTTGTTCTCCGGAATGATCCCTGTTTGTGGATCTTATTTCCGGGATATCGGAGTCTGTATTATACCGGCCTTTGAAAATTTATAAGTTCCTGATATCCGCTGCTACTACCGACAAGTCATTATTAAATTGATGCCCTCCTTTGTCCAGCTCCCGGAAAACAGCCCCGGGCAGCTCTTGCCGGTAGCGGGTGAAATGCTCAAAAGGCACTACTTCATCATCCCTGCATTGATAAAAGAAAATGGGGGACTTTTTAGGCAACTGGTTGGCAAACCCCTCTTGTAGCTTCAAGGGTTGTTGCCAGTCTTGGTCACCATTCCAGAAGGGCGGGGCCACCAGGAATACCCCGGCAATACTTGTTTTTATGCTGTTTTCTGAAAGGTATTTCAGCAACATAGAAGCGCCAAGGGAGTGGCCTGCCAGGATGAGCCCGTCCTTGGCTGCTGTGATCTGCCTGCCGATCTCGCCGAGCCATTGCTGCGCCACCTCTATAATGGTTTCATCGGCCTGTACCTGCGGGTAATGCACCCGGTACTCATTGCCCAATACTTGTTGTAATGAGGCGGCCAGCGGTGCATCGGTGGTGTAACCATCATCGCCACCACCCTGTATAAAAAGAATCTGTTTGCGCATATAAATGATAATAGGGTTAAACAACCTTCTGTTTAAAGATACTTAAAATAATTGCAGCAGGTTGCCGCGGAGCCAGGCAATACGGCATCCGGTGGGCCTCATTCGGGATCGTATTTACGCCAGGGAACCTGTAGGAAAGGATGAGGTGGATTATTGATATGTAATTCTATGTCCGCTAACAGACTATTGATAAGATATGCCCAGGAATCTATAGCCTGTTAAACTATACAGTACCTCGTAAAATATCTATACCATAAGCCATCAAATAATTTCCTATATTATTGCGGTTTTTATGGATAACCTGTAAAACATAGTACCACTTTACTGAAAAAGACTAAAATAATGAGAAAACAGCTACTGCTTGTCGTGTGTATGATCACGGGTGTAACCGCCTTTGCCCAAAGCAATTATCTGACGCTGTAGTAACAACTGCCTCTGTTAAAACAGGACAGCACAGGACACGCTGCCCGAAAGACTATCGTAAGTTGCATCAACGTTCTACATGCCGGGTTTCCATTAAGTTAATTAATCCTGGGCCTACGTCAAAAGACTGGATTGTTCTGAGCTTTCCCGCAATCTTTTCGGCTTCAACCGGCAGTCAGGACTCTTAAGCCATAGAAGAGTAATCAACAAACTTATAAATTAAAAACAACTATCGATAATGATGAACAAATGCATTTTTCATATTTGCCTGGCAATGCCAAAATTTTTGATGGCTGTGCTGGGTGTTGTTTGCGCAGGCGCAATCACTCAAAAAGCAGTAGCCCAGGAAAAAATTCCCATACTGGCTTGGTACAGTATACCGGCAACAGATGCAACGCTGGAACGTTACCAGGAACTTAAAGAGGCCGGGTTTAACCTTACGTTTTCCCATACCAGCAATTTTGAAGACGCAAAAAAAGCGCTTGATCTGTCTGCTGCAGTAGGTATTAAATCTATTTTTACATGTGAGGAACTGCATAGTGCTCCGGAAGCAACGGTAAATAAAATAAAAAATCATCCCGGCCTTGCGGGCTATTTTCTCCAGGATGAACCGGTTTGTGACGGGTTTCCGAAACTGGGTAAATGGGCAGCCAGAATTAAAAAGACCGATGATAAGCACTACTGTTACCTGAACCTGCTACCTGGCATGGTATCAAAAGAAGCGTTGGGAGATACCTATGAGGGTTACGTGCGGCGGTTTATTAAGGAAGTGAACATCCAGGTGCTATCTTTTGACTTTTATCCCATTGTAAAAGACCAGGTGCGGCAGCAATGGTACGAGAACCTGGAAATAATATCCCGGGAGTCCCGCCGCTCTGGTAAACCTTTTTGGGCTTTTGCACTGGCTACTGCGCATAATGATTATCCGGTTCCCAACGCCGCGCAACTCAGGCTCCAAATGTATACCAACCTGGCTTATGGCGCCCAGTACCTTCAATATTTCACGTACTGGAATCCTGAAACAACTACCTGGGATTTTCATGAAGCGCCCATTACCCTTAAGAAAAAAAGAAGCCCGGTATATGACTGTATCCGGGAGGTGAACGCAGAGTTGCAAAAACGCGCATTTGTATTTATGGGAGCCCGGGTACTATCTGTTCGTCACACAGGGGATAGTATTCCTGTTGGAACCCAAAAACTGGAAAACTTACCCGCACAGGTAAAATTACTGGATACAAAAAAAGGCGCTGCTGTTGTTTCCCTGCTGGAAAAGGCGGGCAATCAATATCTGGTGATTGTTAACCGAAGTTTTCATGATCCGCTTGATCTGCAGATAGCATTTAATGGCAATGTTGATCTTGTGCGTAAAGATGGGTCCATGGTAAATGCGAACAAGTATGGCCCAGGGTTCGTTGTTGAGCCGGGCGATGTACAGATATTCCGGTGGCAACATTAGCCCCCCGCTTCTTTGAATCGAATTATTGAGAAATAAATCCGGCGGCCGTACAGCATCCGATTTTTGTCCTGTAAAATTTTCACCTTTGCTGCCGCAGAGCCGGCTTCTATGTCAAATGCCGTTTGCATTATTCAACGTGTCCTTTGCTCCTGAATCATTTTTCAATGGTCAGTTTATTCGGCATCTTTTCGAACCTCTGCTGTTGATGCAGTAGCCGGATCAAAGTGTTCCAGGTCCCGGATAAGCTGATCAATAGCAGTGCATAATTTTTTATTCGCAATGTTTTTCGATTTTGGCTTTACCAATATTTTTATGCCGGTTATACGCCTGGCATGCTGCATGGGTTTTGCTGATCCGCGGAGCAGCTGCAATAGAAAATTTAAACGGCTGCAAAGATCACTCAAAGAAGTCCAGCTCTGCTATCGACAAGCCCTTGTCGTGTCCGGCTGTTTCCGTGGCTTCTATACGGATGTACCGGGTTGTTAATGGTTGCTTAAACGGATGCAGACGGGTAACGGGATCATTGATGAGGTTGCCAAACTCAAAGGCATCGGCATTGCTCCAGTTGCTGCCATCTTTGCTGATCTGGATGGTTCCTTTGCTCATAAGCCCCTCCTTGTTTTGAGTGTGCGGGGTATAGGAAAAACTTTTGAGTGTATATACCTTGCCCAGGTCAAGAATTATAAACCCGTTGCCGGAGGCCGGTTTTGACTGCCACCAGGTTTTTTTATCGGCATCAAAAGCCAGTGCGGCGCCGTGTTGTTTTGTATCATCGCTTGCCGCCAGCAATTTCCAGTTTTGTTTTAGTATGCCAAATGTTTCACTGGTTACGGGGCCGGTGCTGTTTTTACTGAAAGCCACGGCCTTTACCGGGCCATGAACTATGGAGAAGGGAGCCTTATAAACAGGTGATGACGGGGTAGGTGTGGTACCATCTGTTGTATAATGGATCTCCATGCCGGCATCCAGGTTTTGCAGTGTGTTTTCTCCATGAGGTTTCCAGTTAAACTCCGGCTGGTAAGGGGCAATGGTAACCTGGCCGTTTATGTTCCTCGATAATTGTAATTGCGGGGGTCGCATTTTATAGTAGTGCGCAGTAATATTGCTGATGGCCGGTGTGGCCCGGGAGCCGGGGATGCGGACGCGAAACCGGTTGGAGGTGGTTTCCGGAAAACGCAGGATGCGCTTGTAACCAATATTTGTAGCCGCAGCAATTTCCTTCCATTGCCCGCCGATCCATGCGTCCACGGCATGCTGCTCTACCCGCTCGCCATGTGTGGTAATGGCCTCCTGTACTACCAGGCGGTTGATGGTAACCGGCTTTGGGGTGCGGATGATGATCTGCGGTTGGGGCTCCTTTAATAATACAAAGCTTTGGGGATCCGCATCCAGCACGGCTTTGGGGCCGGTTGCGTTTTTAAACAGGTTGACCCCGTATGTTTCGCGGATGCGGGCGCCGGTTTCTTTTAATACGGATACGTCTTCGTTTGATAAACGGCCTTCGCGATTGGGAGGAATATTGAGCAGGAAAGTAGAGTTACCGCCTACCGAGCGCTCATAAATGTCAAATACATCATCGGCGCTGCGTACCTTTTGATTGGTTTCATTACGATAAAACCAGCCCTCGCGTATGGAGGTATTGGTCTCCGCCTGCTGGTAATGCAGGTACCGCGCTTTGTAGAGCTGTTCCCGGCTGCCCAGGTCGTTAACGGTAAGATCGGGGTAGCGGTTCATTTGATCGGGGTCGTCCTGAAAGGGGATCACATTCCATTCTGTGCTCCTGGTTTTGCCGGATTCATTACCGCACCAGCGAATATCCTGTTTGCCAAAGATAACGGCTTTTGGCGCCAGGGTTTGGATGAGCTTTTTCCAGGCGATATAGTTGTATTGCTGGCCGCCCTTTGTTTTAGGATGCGCACCATCAAACCACACTTCATCTACCGGTCCGTACTCGGTAAGCAATTCAAAAAGCTGGTTCATAAAATATTCATTATAGTCATCGAGCTCAAACTGAAAACGGGTCTTGTTTTTAAAAGGGCGGCCGGCTACGGGGCGGGGAATGGTGCGCATAGTATACTTGCTTAAGTTGCCATAGAGCCCGTCCGGGCTTTCGATCTGGAACAGGTCGGCGGGAGAAAGATAGATGCCCAGCTTTAAGCCATATTTTTTGCAGGAGGCACTAAGGTCTTTTAGGATATCGCCTTTTCCATTGCGAAAACCGGTAGACATAATGCCGTGGGTAGTATAGCGGCTTTGCCAAAGCACAAATCCATCGTGGTGTTTTACGGTAAGGATCACCATCTTCATGCCGGTGGCCTTCATAGCCGCGCACCACTGGTCGGTATCCAGCGTTTTGAGATCAAATATTTTGGGATCTTCCATTCCGTTGCCCCATTCTTTTTGGGTAAAAGTATTAGGCCCCAGGTGCACAAAAGCGATGAACTCATTGCGGAGGGCTGCATACTGGTTGGCCGTGGGTACTACCCGTACCGCCTTGCTGATGATGGTTTCCTTTGAATCGCCCGGCAGGATCGGAATGGTGTTGGCCGGTTTTACATTTTGCGAAAAGGCCCGGATGGATACAGGGATAAACAACAGGAGGAAGAATGTTTTGATATGCATGCTGATTTTTAAGAATCTTATTGATAAAGCTTTACCCAGTCAACAATCATTTGTACCGGCAATTGCTGCGGATCTACCTTGCCTACCCAGTTGCCGCCCAGCTGCTGGTCTATGAGCAAGTAAAAAGGCTGATCGTAGGGCCACTGGCTGGCATCCACGCCGGTAATGCGCGGATAGGTAAAGGTTTCTTCGCCATTTACGGTAAATACGATCTTATCCGGAAACCATTTAATGCCAAATGTATTAAAGCCGTCCCTGTTAAAAGGGGCGTTTCCGGCATGAGGCGGCTTTTGGGTCTGTTTAAGGTCGAGCGTGTAATAGGAGTGAGTGGTTTGGTAAACCTTATGCTCAAAATTGAGATGCTCCATGATGTCGATCTCCCCGTTTTTGGGATAGGCGCCGTATTTATTTTGCTCTGCCAGCATCCACATGGCCGGCCAGGCGCCCGTAGCGCATTCGAGCTTTGCTCTTATTTCAATTTTACCATACCGGAAGGCAAATTTCCCTTTTGTATATATACCACCGGTAATAAAGGGGCGGGAATCTGTGGTGGTGTCCGGGTTGCGGATGCCACGGAGGTACATATACCCGCTGTCGATCCTGAAACAGTCGTTGTGGGTACTCATGTGCCTGTTCCAGTCTGATTTGCCCGGTGGTATCCGGGTCCATTTGCCGGTATCCAGTGTGGAGGCATTAAAATCCTCCTTCCAGACCAGTTTCCATTTTTTTTCGGATCGCCCTTCCTTTTGAAGATATACATACCCGGCGGAACGTGTAAAGGGGCGGCTGCATGCCGCAGCCAGCAGGAGGAGCACCAGGGGTAAAAGGGAGGTTCGTTTTATTGTTGTCAATGGCAATTGAATAATACCTGCAAGATAATCACTCAACGGGAAAAATGGCCGGGATGTGCAAACGGATGCGCAGGCGCCGCTGGAAGCGGGGAGGAATGTTCCAGGTTTAAAGTTCAAGGTTGGTTCCATTCCCTGCTACAAATTTCCCCAGTTGGGGAAAGTTTACCCAAAATTAAACTGCAATTCTTTATGGTTTTTTTTGCTTAGTGCAGTTTATCTTCTGGGGCTATGCGTTGTGCAAACACAGCTTCTTTGTATAATCATAAGGCGCCTTTAGGGCAGTAACCATTTTGTACAAGTAAAACCGGAGTTATTTAGGGTCTGCTGTTTAACCGGTACTCAAGCAAATTAGACTGTAAGACAATAGGTTCTGGTTGTCGAAGAGCGAGGGTGATGCTAGCAAAATACAGCCAACCCCGCAAAACCCTTGCACTAAATTTTTTTGTAGCCTTTTTGTTTGCCCAAAAAGGTACCCAAAAAGGGCCCCGGAATCGGTTACAGCTCGATTCCGGATGGGTGCTTCTATCGACTTCAGTACAAAGTGGTAGGTCCGCTGTGCGGATACTCAGCTTTAGAATTTCTATGCTTTAATCGATGCAGACTGCACTATTTGTTGCAGCGATAACCCCGATCATGCTAAAGAAGCAATTACATCCTCGAAGGGGCGTCCGCCGCACAGCAAAAGATAAAATCAAGTGGAATGGCGGTTATGACGCCCATGAGAAGCCTCAAAAAGCTGCTACAGGAAGGCGGTCATAACCAGGCCTGCAACGCAGATTTTATCGGTTCCGCCCCTCCGTAAATATTCAGTCCTATCCAATCACAATAGGGCGGAATTTGCCTTGTGGCCGACTAGATCTTTTGCTCCACTTTTGTATCAATGACAAAAGTGGAAAAAAAATAAGAGCGCCATTCTTACTTAATCAGCAGGCCCTATTTAAATATTTCGGGAAGCCATCCGGGAAGATTTTGCACTTCATTCCTGGCGGTTTCAGAAACGGGGATCCTTAAGTTATCAAAATAGGCCCCCAGATTTTTGCCCACTGCTTTGGAGAGTGCCACAAAATAATGATCCCGTTTTTCATCATTACTTATTTTATCTAATCTGCTTCGACTAACCCCCTTGTATTGCTCATTATAAATGGTGCGGAACCCGGCATTCAATTTTTTAATGGGCTCCCATCCGAATGATTCGATAATAGGATAATATAAAGTTATAAGCAGCATAAGCGGATCAGATCTTAGTGTTTCATAGTCGGGATTTTGAATGTATTTTCTAATCCCATCTTGTATACTTTTCCTTGTCCGGCCTTCGCGCGACTGATACAATTCCTTCTTTAGAACTTTATGGAATGCATATAGCGTATATAAGTTCACAGATACTTCCGTGAGCTCACGGAAATCAATTCCAAAAAACTGGTGCCGATGGCCGATTTCATGAAAATGCCCCCAGGAGCCTTTAGTTCTCAGTTCCGTTTCGTTCAGCATCAGGCTCAGGCTTTCATCGTTGGGCACCATAATTCTTTTGGGTAACGTCCACATATAACCAAATTTTACATTATTGTCCACGATAATCCGCTCAGGATGGGCTCGTTGTTTTGGGAGCTGTGCCAATTCGGCGTTTGCATCCATTATTTCGTCCCAAAATCGCATCAGGCTTTCAGGGTTGTTCAGGTTTCTTATGCTATCAGCAGGCACCGTTAAAATGATCTTATCTGTAGCCAGCTCTGCCCAGGGAGCGGGATAATTTCTAATACTTTTTATCCATTCTTTATTGGATGTCTGGCCAAGTTTAAAATAGGGCGCATTTACAGCTCCTATAACGTTTGCTGTAAAAACAGAACCTGTATCTGCAACTGGTATATCAAAGTATAACAATCCCCCGTAGGGCGAGTAAATAAGTGTTGTATCTTTTTTGAGGTCAAAGGTTTTTACAAGACTGAGGGGATTCCGGTAATATTCATCAACCCAGTTACTAACATCGTCTTCATGCGCACCAATCTGCGCTACAATTTTCCGCGCGGTATCTTTTATATTTTTCAGAACGATTCTTACATTATCGCCGGGGGCAACATATAGTCCTGTGCTATGCCAGCGTTTGAAGCTGGTATCCACTTCGAAAAGTCCGCTCCATTTATTGAAAAAATTGATTGTAACATCCTGTGTTTCTCTCGATGCTTCATCCGGCACTACACCAGGGAAATCGGCATTCGTGGAAGCTTTGTAAAGTATATCGGGTATCGCAGCATTATTATCCTTCCGCAGTCGATCCAGGTACTTTAACAAGCTGGGCCATTGATTTGTTGGTAGTGGATTTCTTAAACTCGCTGTTGGTTGGTATTGAATGGTAGCGTTATTGATAGCGTTATAAAGGTCGGTATATGCTTTAGAGTTTTTAGGCCCTTCTAAGTAGATCAATTTCAGAATAGTCAGCGGGACAATTTCCGCCCCTTTACGAAAAAAATCTTTTTTATAGGTTTGACTGCTGAGGCTTGAAATGACGCTGTCAACTATCAGGTATTTTGGAATGGATTTCGTAAGCATTGTGCTATCGGCTGATCTGCCATAGATCCGGTCAACCTTATGATACAAACCTGCTTTTGCTAACAAGCTGTTGAAATTCGTGGATATGGACATGCTATTCAGCAAAAGAACCCTGTCCCACAATGACGATGCATAAACCAGCGTGCCGCCGTTTAAAACAAAATCGTCAAGCATTTGAATGTGGGCTGTATCTATTGGCTCTTTTGTAACAAAAAAGGCTTGTGCTTTTGGCAATTTCTCATCCTGGCTCAAAAAGAATGACGGAGCGTTAATTTCAGCAGCTATATCGGCCACTCGTTGAAATGATGTATCCTCAAAACAGATTCGACCAACACTATCAACAGCCCATGTGATAATATTTTTCCACAATTGCAGAACATTGAGGTTTTTTATATAATTCGATTTCAGATATTGATTACTGCCAATCACCAGGACCTTACCCTTACCATAACGCCCGGTAATAATTACAGGAGCATAAAGCAGTTGAGTTGAATCGTGATACAGGTTTCTATAGGCAATAACCTGGGCGTCATAGTTGAGGGGGTAGGTTGCTAAAGTGCGGACCTTATCAGGTGTTAGCGGAATTGTTCCTACTCCGCTCAAAAGTCGCTGCTGATCTGATGTAGATTGAGCTGATAATGTTGTGGAGATGAAAATGAGAACCGGCAAAAGGATCAATCCCCCCAAAATAACTATAACTAATTTCATAGTTAAATATAAGAAAAAAGCCAGTTTCTTTTTAACGGTATCGCTACACCAGGTGCTTATTATTGCGGCCCAATACCAAACTCATTATGAATTTGAATATTTTTTCCGGTTTCAGTCCGGCAATTCGCAAAACTTCAAAAAATCTTCAATCATATTGTTCGCTGATTTTCCGGTCCGCTCCTGATGTATCATACCGATAACTGAAAGCTGATAGCTAAATGCTGAACGCTGAATGCTAACATAAAACACGGGAACTAAGAGTGAAAGACTGTCCAACCTGAAACTTTGAACATTGAACTTTAAACTAAATCTCTATCGGAACAAAACTCTCCAGCTCCTTGGCAACGGCACTCAGGAAAGTAGCTCCCAAAGCACCATCTACCACCCGGTGATCATAGCTCATGCTCAGCACCATCATCTGCCGGATGGCAATGCTATCGCCCTGCGGGGTCTCCACTACAACAGGCCGCTTTTTAATAGTACCTACCGCCAGGATGGCTACTTGCGGCTGGTTGATGATGGGGGTGCCGGCAAGGCTGCCGAAAGTACCCACATTGGTAATGGTAAAAGTGCCACCCTGTGTATCCTCTGCCTTAAGCTTGTTGTTACGCGCCGCATCGGCCAGTCCATTTACCCGCTTTGCCAAACCGGTAAGGTTGAGCTGGTCGGCATTTTTGATCACCGGCACAATAAGATTGCCGCTTGGGAGGGCTGTGGCCATGCCGATATTGATGTCTTTTTTGATGATGATCTTATCTCCATCGATCGAGCTATTGATCAATGGAAAACGCTTAATGCACCGGGCAATGGCTTCAATAAACAGGGGCATAAAAGTGATCTTTGTGCCTTCCCGTTTTTCAAAATCCTTTTTTATTTTCTCCCGCCACATTACCATATTGGTTACATCGGCTTCGGAAAAACTGGTTACATGCGGACTGGTCTGCTTGCTCCGCACCATGTGCTCTGCAATCAGTTTGCGCATGCGATCCATTTCGATGATCTCCACGTTACCGCCATGGCGGCTGATGTCGAGCGTGCCGGCCTGCTGTGGCTCGTTTGCCTGCACCCGGGTAACCGCAGGTGGTGTAATAGCTGCTGCCGGCGTCTGCCGGCCGGATCGGCTGGCTACATAGGCCAGTATATCATTTTTGGTAACCCGGCCTTCCTTGCCTGTGCCGGGTATCTTTTCCAGCTCGCTTAGGGGAATACCTTCGCTGGCGGCAATATTTAATACAAGCGGGGAATAGAATTTGGTAGCCGTGGCTTCGGGCTTAATGGTGGAGGAAAGGACTTCGGCTTCCTGTTCCGGCTCCTGAGGGGCCGGCTCCGTTTGCGGAGCTGGTGTGGGTTCCGGTGCACTTGTTTCGTCTGCCGCGCCTTCCGTACGGATGCGGGCAATAACGGTACCAATGGGCACCACATCATTTTCGTTAAAAAGAAGGGCTTCAATAATACCACTGGCTGTGCTGGGCACTTCACTATCCACCTTATCCGTAGCGATCTCCAAAACGGTTTCGTCCATTTCCACGGCATCGCCCACCTGCTTCAGCCATTTTAAGATGGTTGCTTCCATAATGCTTTCTCCTAACTTGGGCATCACCAGATCCTCTAAAGCCATAGAACAATTGTATTTATTAAATAAATTTAGTTTAAAATAGCCAGCCGGCGCAAAAATAGTGATTTAGATTCTAACTCTCGTTTGTTAGTGTTCGTAAGTGGCGTGAAGTGAAGGGATTAAAACTTTTCAGCAGACGGGTTGGTCAACTGCTGTATGGGGCTCTGTTTTATCGGTGTTCCTTTTTTTATTGCTCCGGGTAGTTTATGGTCCGGTATAAATCATCGCAGCAAATTGGAGCGGCCCTTATGAAATCCTTAACTTGCACCCAATAAGCGAACTCGATTATTTATGCCCGTTATTTTTCAGGAAGAGATTAACCGTTCAACAAGGCTGGGGATCTGGAAGATTGAGGAGGGGCCGGATTTCTTCCGGGAAAAGGTACCGGTGCACCGGGCGGTAACGCATCCGCATAAAATGCTGCAGCATCTTGCCGGCCGGTTTTTGCTGCAATACCTGTTTCCCGGTTTTCCGTACCACCTGATACAGATTGCGGAAACGCGGAAGCCCTTTCTTCCGGATGAGGCTTTTCATTTTTCTATTTCCCATTGCGGCGATTATGCGGCGGCTATTGTAAGCCGGGAGCAGCGGGTGGGGATTGATATTGAAATTCCGGTGGAAAAAGTGGTAAGCATCCGGCATAAATTTATGAGCCCTTTAGAAATGGAATTGCTGAACCCGCTTTCCATGGAGGAGTACACCCAGGTATGGTCGGCCAAAGAAGCCGTGTATAAATGGTATGGTTTGGGCAAAGTGGATTTCCGGGAGCATATCCGGGTTACCGGTTATAACGAAGCGCCGTCTTCCTTTGATTGTCATTTTATGCTGACCGATAGTCGCTTAAATGTGCACCTGCAGCAGCTTTCGGGGCTTTGTTTAAGTTATGTGGTGTCGGAGTAGGGATATTTGTTTAAAGTTCCAGGTTAGAAAGTGAAAAATCAAGGGTCAATGGTGAATCAATGCAGTTCCCTTAAAGCCGCAGATTCAAAGAACATAAAGACCCGAAAAGCATAGTATATCCCTTATACGTCCCTGGCCCAGGCATCTGTGTGGTTGAATTTATTAACCGCGGGGTCCGCAAGGGGCGCCAGGATAACTACTACAACGATTTTCATTGCGACCTTTGCGAATACATTGCGTCCATTGCGGTTAAACCCAACTGCAGATTGTCTGCAGCTTTTATCGTATTCAAAAAGATCCCGGAAACAGCGCTGCAGGTGCAATCAGCGTATCGGCGGCAACTATAAAAATCGCTTTAGGAAACAGCATTGAATAATGAATAGACAATGGACCTCCGGGAATTAAGTGTCTGCATCAAGCATCAACAGACTCCAGCCTGAAACCTGAAATGTTAAACCTGAAACAAAAATTTACGCCTGTACCATTTCCCTTGCATTCTCCAACGCTGCTGCTGTGGGCTTTTCGCCGCTGAGCATTTTTGCAATGGCGGTAATCCGTTCTTCGGTATCCAGTTGCCGCATGCCGGTGCGTACTTGCTTTCCTGATACTTCTTTATACACAAAATAGTGTGCATCTGCACGTCCGGCAATCTGCGGCTGATGGGTTATGCAGATCACCTGCCGGCTGGCGGCAAGGTCTTTCATAATAATGCCCACCTGTTTTGCAGCTTCCCCGGAAATGCCGGTGTCAATTTCATCAAAGATGAGGGTGGGAAGGTTCATGCGCTGGGCTACCAGGCTTTTGATGCAAAGCATCAGCCGGCTTAGCTCGCCGCCGCTGGCTACTTTATTTACCGGTTTAAACTGCCCGCTTTTATTAGCATCAAATAAGAAATCCACTGCATCGGCGCCTTGTGCGCCCAGGGATCTTTTTTCAAAAGAAACGCGGAGCGCTGCATTGGGCATGCCCACCTGGGTAAGCAATGCATCTACTTTTTTTTCAAAGGGGGCGATCTGTTTTTTACGCGCTTCCGAAATTTTTTGTGCAAGGGTTTCCGCCAGCTGTCGGTGCTGTTCGGTAGCGGCTTCCAGCGTTGCAATGTCTTCCTGGATATGGGCTACGCCCAGCAGTTTTTCCTGCAATTGCAGCTGCAGTGCCCGCAGCTCGTTGGTAGATTGAAGGCCGTGTTTTTTTTGTAACCGGTATCCCATGGATAACCGGTCGCTGAGGGTTTCAATTTTTTCAGGGTCGTAATGGATGCCATTGCTGATATGCTCCAGTTCCGCAGCAATATCCTGCAACTCTACCTGTGCACTGTTGAGCCGGCCCACCAGGTCGGGCAGGTCTTTATGAAAATTGCTGTAGTTGCCCAGCAGTTGGGCAATGCTTTTTAATTGCTGCACCAATGGTTGCTCGCCTTCTTCCAGTCCGCTGTAGGCCTTTCCCAGTGCGCCTTTGATGCCTTCGGCGTTGGATAAAAGCTTTAATGTTTCATCAATATCTTCCAGTTCGTTTTCCTGGAAGTTGGCTTCTGCCAGTTCATCGTACTGGAATTGATTGTAGTCGCTTTCCTTATCCAGCTGCGCCTGTTGTTCTTTTAAGCGCTCCAGCTTTTTTTTGTGTTGCTGCCATTCGGCATAGGTCTGCCGGTACTCGCTGATAAGTTTTGTATTATTGGCCAGGGCGTCCAGTACATGTACCTGAAAATCGGTATCGCCCAGTTGCAGGGTGTCAAACTGCTGATGAAGGTCTACCAGCAGTGAGCTTAGTTGCTGCAGCTGTGCCAGGTTTACGGGGGTGTCATTAATGAAGGCCCGGCTTTTGCCGTTGATGCCGATCTCGCGCCGGATGGTGATTTCGGGGGAGGGGTCGAGGTCGTTGGCTTCCAGGAACCGGGTGATTTCTGCAACAGTCCCCGGGGTAAACAGCCCCTCAATAATGCATTTCTTTTCTTTGTCTACCAGGGCGGCGGTATCGGCCCTTTCGCCCAGTATAAGCGATAAGGCACCCAGTATGATCGATTTTCCCGCACCGGTTTCACCGGTTACAATATTCATTCCATTGGAGAAATGGATCTCCAGTGCATCGATGATTACGTAGTTCCTGATATGTAATTGTTTCAGCATCGGAAGGCAAATTAAGAAAAAGGCTGAAAAGAAAAACCCCCATTCTTGCAAATGGGGGAAAATAAAAAAGCCAGTCTGCGGGCAGACGGCAAAAAAAAAATTATTTTACTTCAACGTTGTTGTGCAGCTCTTCATCTACCAGGATGCGGCCGCAGTTTTCACAAGCGATGATTTTCTTATGTTGTTTGATTTCGCTTTGCTTTTGCGGGGGGATGGAATAAAAACATCCGCCACAGGCATCACGCACCACCGGCACCACGGCCAGGCCATTGCGGAAATTGCCGCGGATCTTTTCATAGCTGGCCAGCAAGCGGGGCTCTACGTTTTCTTTGGCAGACTGTGAATGTTTCTGATACTCTTTTTCCTCCTTTTCGTTGGCGGAGATGATCTTTTCCAATTCAGCTTTTTTCAGCTCCAGCACACCTTCTTTTGCAGCGAGGTTCTTTTTGGCCTTTTCCAGCAGGATCACTTTATCAGCGATTTCCTCGTTGGCGTCCTTGATATGTTTTTCGGCCAGTTTGATCTCCAGTTGCTGCATTTCCACCTCTTTGTTGATGGCTTCAAACTCCCGGTTATTTTTTACATTCTCACTGTCCTTTTCGTATTTTTTGATCAGCTCTTCAGCATCTTTGATTGCCCCTTTGCGCTCTTCAATAAAGTCGGTAACGCCATTGATCTCCTCTTCAATCCGGGTTTGCCGGGAGCGCAGCCCGTGGATCTCATCTTCCAGGTCCGCCACTTCCATGGGAAGCTCTCCTTTTAAAATTTTGATCTCATCCAGCTTGCTGTCAATCTTCTGCAGGTTGATCAGGGAGCCCAGTTTTTCTTCAATTGAAAACTCTTTAATTTGTGGCATATATTTCTTACTGTTTGAATATGAGTTAAAACCAGCGTATAAAATCCGTATTACCGGTAGTGCACGGGATTGGTATTTACCGCTGTTTTAAGGACGGCAAAGTTAGGGATTTTTTCCTGTAAAATGTGTTGAAGCAAATTGATGGTGAACTGCTCGCTTTCGTAGTGCCCGATGTCGGCCAGCAGGATTTTTCCATCTGCATCAAAGAATTCATGGTATTTGATATCTGATGTTATATAGGCGTCTGATCCTGAATTGATTGCGGTTTTTGTGAGGGAGCTTCCGGCCCCGCCGCAGATACTTACTTTCCCGATCTTTTTACCCAAGGGAGCTGTATGCTTCAGCAGGGGTAAACCAAAAACGGACTTTAACAATTGCAGGAAATCGGCTTCTTCCAGCTTTTCCGGAAATTCCCCGGTAATGCCCGCGCCTGTTTCCTGATGAAGGTTGTTTAGTGTAATGGTTTCGTAGGCAACTTCTTCATAAGGATGGTTTTCGCGCAGGGCTGTCAATAGTTTATTTCTAAGATAAAAGGGGTAAAGGATCTCAATTTTCACTTCCTCCGCCTCGTGGCGTTTGCCCCGTTCGCCGGTAAAGGGCCGGGCTCCGCTTTCCGGCAGGAAGGTTCCCTGGCCCACGGTGCTGAAACTGCATTCGCGGTAGTTTCCGATTGCTCCGCCTCCGGCGTTAAAAACAGCGTTTTTTACTTTTTCTGCATGCCCGGGTGGAACAAAGAAATAGAGTTTTTCAAGCTGCTGTTCTTTTGGCGCCAGGATCCGCAGGTTGATCAATCCCAGTTTTTGGGCAATCATACCATTTACTCCGTGCAGCACATTATCAAGATTGGTATGGATGGCATAGAGGGCAATATCATGTTTAATGGCTTTAATGATCGTACGCTCTACATAATTGTTGCCATTGATCTTTTTGAGCCCCGAAAAAACAATGGGGTGGTGGGCCACTACGAGGTTGCATTTTTTTTCAATGGCCTCATCCACCACGGCTTCAATCGCATCCAGGCAGCAAAGCACACCGGTGCAGGGCCAGTTGGGCTGTCCTGTGAGCAACCCCGCATTATCGTAGCTTTCCTGCAGGGCAGGGGGGGCGAGGGTTTCGAGGACTGTTATGATGGAACCGATATTCATTATATGCTTTTATGATAAAGGTAAGCCCGGGAAGAATTTAAAATACCGAATGTAGCATATAAAATGTAAAAGTATTGTCCCGGAAAAGGCCATTTATTACCGCCGCTCTGCGGCTGGGACAATGGTTGGATGCTTGTGGTTACAAGGATTAACGGCGCGCTGCGCCTTGCTGTGGTGCAGCGCACTGTATTTTTTGCTGACCCGGTATTTTTTTTGACGATGAGGGGACCGCAATCTATAGTGCGGGAGTGGTAACAAAACGGGTGATTTGGGAGTGTATGGATTGACAATGCGATGCGCCTTGCTGTGATGCGGCGCACTTTATTTTGCTGACCCGGTATTTTTTTTGACGATGAGGGGACCGCAATCTATAGTGCGGGAGTGGCAACAAAACGGGTGATTTGGGAGCGTGAATTGACGGAGTGCTGTAACGCTACCGGATCTGGCTTACAAAAACGAGCCGCAGCGCGGCGTTAACAATGACGCCGCAATAGTGGCGTCAACAACGATAACCCAGGTGCAGCGCACCGGTAACTGGATTTAATCGAAAAATTCAAAAAGGTATTCATTTTTGAATTCTATTTCAAACTCATTTAATAATTCAAGGTATTCTTCTTTGAAGTTTTTCTTTTTGTGGTGGTCCTCCTGGTTAAGAATATAGTTAATGACCGTCTTTACCTGGGAATGGGAGTGTGTGAAGGCTCCGTAACCGCGTTGCCATTCAAATTTGATGTCGGAGAGCTTGTTGTATTTGATCCATGCACTGGCAGAGGTTTTTATGGTTTCTACAAGGTCGGGAATCAATTGATTTAGATTATATCCGATAAAAATGTGAATGTGATCTGGCATTGAGCCAATGGCCAGCAATTTGTGCTTGTGATTTTGAATGATCCCCGTGATGTATTTTTCCAGTTCGTTATGCCATTGCCGTTTGATCAATGCCTGCCTGTTTTTAGGACAAAAAACAAGGTGTGCATAACATTGGGTGTAGGTGTTTGCCATAGCGTTTAATTTCCATGAATATACTGAATTCTCATGATATTCTAATATATTACCGCCGCTCTGCGGCTCCGTGCTGGGATGGTGGCTTTTGTTACAAAGATTAACGGTGCTCCGCACCTATAAGGGTTACCGGTGCTTTGCATCTTTGCTACTATTTGAGGCGTTGGCGGGGAAGAAAACTTGTTTTAGCTGAATGGACGGCCA